>JAJTDF010000134.1 GCA_021294835.1 Planctomycetaceae bacterium | reverse complement strand
GTGCAAGGGGTGTGGTTGGATTTTGTGGGGTTTGGGCGGAGCAGGGGGTCGCGGCGCACGTCCGGGGGTGGGTGGGCCTGAGGGCGGCGGGGCAGGCGGAGTGGGGGCGGAGGTGTGGGGAGGGGGCGCTTGGTGGGTGGCGGTGCGTGAGGGCGTGGGGGGATGCTGGCGCCAGGGAACCGAGGGTTCCCCGGCAGCCCCTCCGTGGGGAGTGGAGTGGGGGAGATTCAATAGCACAGCCGGCGACTGCTGCTGTGGTTGGGAACAACAGCAGTCACAAGTGTCCGGAAGGCGGGGCGCGCCGTACCTCACTTATTACCACCAACCACACTGTTTGGTTGATGCGTGGGTGGTGCACGCGCAGCGGTGGCGGTGCGGTTGCGACAACCACATGCGGCAGTTTGGGTTACAATGCCGCGATGAACGCACCAGGGGACCAGGGCGATGCGGGGCGGTGGAGTGGGGGTGACCCAAAAACGAGAAACGCGTCTCAAGGACGCGTTGTCGGGATGGCCAATGGCCAGAACCCGTCGGATGTTTCCTTTACCGTGATAAGGCCGGAAACACCGCTCGAATACACGCCGTGAGTTTACAGCATGGCGTGTGGTTCGTCAAGGGCAGACCGTGTGCACTTTCTTGAAGGGGCTTCGATGAGCGAGTTTCGTTACGGGTTGGGTCTGGATCAGGGCGTGGGTTCCATCGGCTGGGCGGTGCTGCGGTTGGACGCGGACGGCCAGGCGGTGGGTATTGAGAGGATGGGCACCCACCTGTTTGAAGCGGGGACGGAGGGCGACATTGCGCGGGGGAAGGACGAGTCGCGGGCCGGGCCCAGGCGGATGGCGCGGCAGAATCGCAAGAAGTATCGGCGGACTTGGGTGCGGAAGCGGCGGCTGCTGAAGTTGCTGCAGGGGCTGGGGCTGATGCCGGTGGGGGACGTGACCACGCCGGAGGTTCGTGATGCGCTGCTGAAGGGCTTGGACGCGGAGTTGCGAACGGTGTGGGAGGGCGCTGACGCGGACCACCGGATGCGGCAGTTGCTGCCGTATCGGCTGCGGGCGGCCGGGCTGGAGCGGCGGCTGGAGCCGTTTGAGCTGGGGCGGGCGATCTATCACCTGGCGCAGCGGCGTGGGTATCTGAGCAACCGCAAGCAGTTGGCGGAAGAGCAGGCCGCGGAGCAGAAGGGCAAGGGCGCGAGCGAGGCGGGCGGCGAGGGGGAGAAGGGGAAGAAGGAGGATGTGGGGGCGGTGGCGGCGGGGATTGATGAACTCAAGCGGCAGATGGAGGCGGCGAAGTGCCGCACGCTGGGTGAGTACTTCGCCAAGTTGGACCCGACGGGCGGGTCGGGTGACCGCATCCGGCGGCGGTGGACGGCGCGGGAGATGTTCAAGGAAGAGTTCGGTCGGCTGTGGAGCGTGCAGGCGGGGCACCACGCGCAGTTGACCGAGGAGGCCCGCAAGCAGGTGTACCGGGCGATTTTCTTTCAGCGGCCGCTGAAGGGCGCAGCGCACCTGATCGGGCGGTGTGAACTGGTTCCCGGCGAGCGGCGGGCGCCGCTGGGGTGCCGGGTGGCGCAGCGGTTCCGGATGCTGGCGGCGGTGAACAACCTGGAGATTCTGCTGCCGGACTACACGCGGCGGATTCTGACGCGGGATGAGCGGGATCGGCTGGTGCAGCACTTGAGCGAGGAGGGGGATGTGACGTTCGCGGCGCTGAAGACCAAGAAGTGGTTCGGGCTGCCGAAGGGGTCGCGTTTCAACCTGGAGGAGGGCGGAGAGAAGCGGCTGGTGGGGCACCGCACGGATGCGAAGTTGCGGGCGATCTTCGGGGAGGCGTGGGGGCAGATGAGCGAGGAGCGGAAGGACCGCGTGGTGGCGGACCTGCTGCTGTTTGAGAAGCCCGGGGCGCTGGCCAAGCGGGGTCAGCGGGTGTACGGGCTGGATGCGGAGGCGGCGCAGAAGCTGGGCGTGTGCGTGCTGGAGCCGGGGTACGCAGCCCACAGCGAGAGGGCGATGCGGACGCTGCTAAGCCGGATGGAAGAGGGGACGCGGTACATGACCGCCAAGGTGGAGGAGTTCCCGCACACGGCGGGTGACACGGCGGTGGTGGACGAGTTGCCGCCGGTGGAGAGCGCGCTGGGTGCGGTGCGGAACCCGGCGGTGACGCGGGCGCTGACGGAGTTGCGGAAACTGGTGAACGCGGTGGTGCGGCGGTACGGCAAGCCGGAGTGGGTGCGGCTGGAACTGGCGAGAGACTTGAAGCGGAGCCGCAAGCAGCGGGAGCGGTTGAGTGAGGAGATGCGGGCACGGGAGAGCGAGCGGGAGAAGGTGCGGGCGAAGATCGTGGCCAAGGGGATTGTGCACCCGAGCCGGAGCGACATCGAGCGCGTGCTGCTGGCGGAGGAGTGCAGCTACCAGTGCCCCTACACGGGGCGTTCATTCGGCCTGGAGGATGTGATCGGGCGGCACCCGCAGGTGGATGTGGAGCACATCTGGCCGATGAGCCGGTCGCTGGATGACTCGTACCTGAACAAGACGCTGTGCTACCACGAGGAGAACCGCAACGTGAAGGGGAACTGGACGCCGCTGGAGGCGTACGGCGGGAACCCGGCGAAGTGGCAGGAGATTCTGGAGCGGGTGCGGAAGTTCAAGGGGGACGCGGCGAGAGAGAAGTACCGGCGGTTTGTGGAGCCGATGGAGGAGGGCTTTGCCGAGCGGCACCTGGCGGAGACGCGGCTGATCTCAGCGAAGAGCGCCGACTATCTGGGGATGCTGTACGGCGGGGCGGTGGCGGAGCACCGGCGGCGGGTGTTTGTGAGCACGGGCGGGCTGACGGCGCACCTGCGGCGGGAGTGGCACCTGGACGGGATTCTGGGGTTCAAGGACACCAAGAACCGGGCGGACCATCGGCACCATGCGATTGATGCGGTGGTGATCGGGCTGACGGACACGCGGACGGTGCAGATGCTGCAGCGGGCGGCGGAGGAGGCGAGCGCCAAGGGGCGGCGGATGTTTGCGCCGATGGAGATGCCGTGGCCGACGTTCCTGGAGGATGTGCGTGCGGGGGTGGAGGCGATCAACGTGTCGTACCGGCAGAGCCGGCGGGCGCGGGGGGCGTTGCACGCGGACAGCAACTACAGCCGGGCGATTCGCAACGGCACGGAGGTGGAACGGCGGATCCGCAAGCCGCTGGCGAAGTTGAGCGAGGCGGAGGTGGAGCGGATCATCGACCGGCGGTGCCGCGAAGCGGTGGCCAAGCGGCTGACGGAGTTGAAGCTGCCACCGGCGAAGGCGTTTGCTGATGAGGCGAACCGGCCGGAACTGGTGGACAAGGCGGGGCGGCGGACGCGGATTCGGGCGGTGAGGATCGCAGTCCGGGCAGTGCCCGCAGCCATCGGCCATGGAGCGAGTGTTCGGTACGTCGGTCCAACGCAGGGCAGCAACCATCACACGGTGCTGACCCGTGGTGCTGACGGCCGTTGGCATGATCAGCCCGTGAGTCTTCTGGACCTCGGGCGGGATCGACAATTGGCCAAGGCACCGAAGCGACCGGCGGGGGGCGGCGAGTACACGTTGGCGGCGGGTGAGTACGTGCTGTACACCCAAGATGGGGAACAGCGGTTGTGCCGGGTGCTGAGTCTGACCGATGGCGAGGTTGAACTGGTGGAGCACTGTGATGGTCGATTGGCGGCCGATCGGCGGAAAGAGGGTGCCCGGATCCGCGTCACTGGCGGAGGCATTGGAGAGGGCCGCATGCAGAAGGTGACGGTGAGTTACCTGGGCGAGATCAGGCGTGCCGGGGGATGAAAGGGGGTGGTGGTGAGCGGCCAGCGTGTGATCGACATCTCGGAGCAGGGCGGGCAGGTGCGGCTGCGGCAGGGCTGCCTGGTGGTGGAGGTGGAGGGGCGGCCACCGGGGGTGGTCGCTCTGGAGGACCTGGGCGCGGTGGTGCTGGGTCACCCGGAGGCGGTGATGAGCACCTCGGCGATGGCGGCGACGGTGGAGGCGGGGGCAGCGGTGGTGGTGTGCAACCGGCAGCGAACGCCGTGCGGGCTCTTGCTGCCCTTGGACGGGCACTGCTGGCAGACCAAGCGGATGCTGGGGCAGGTGGCGATGGGCGTGGTGCAGCGGAAGCGGTTGTGGCAGGGGGTGGTGCGGTGGAAGATCCGGGCGCAGGCGGCGTTGCTGGAGGCGTTGCGGGGCGATGACGGCGGCCTGCGGGCGATGGCCAAGGCGGTGCGGAGCGGGGATGCAGGGAACGCGGAGGGGCGGGCGGCGGCGGCGTACTGGCCGATGCTGTTCAACGACGTGCAGTTTCGGCGGCGGACGGATGGCACGGATCAGAACGCGCTGCTGAACTATGGCTACGCGGTGATGCGGGCGTGCGTGGGGCGGGCGGTGACGGCGGCGGGGCTGCACCCGTCGCTGGGGCTGTTCCACCACGGGCGGGAGAACGCGATGGGGCTGGTGGATGATCTGCTGGAGCCGTATCGACCGCTGGTGGATGGAGAGGTGGCGGAGTTGGTGGGCACGTACGGGCGGCTGTGCGCGGTGGATGCGGAGAGCAAGCGGCGGCTGGTGGGGGTGTTGGGGGCGAGGCTGGCGACGGGGGCGGGGGAGACGCGGACGGTGAGCGAGTGCGTGATGCGGACGGCGCAGTCGCTGGCGGCGGTGGCGCTGGGTGAACGGAGCGTGCGGGAAGGGGTGTGGTACCCGGAAGGGCTGGTGCGGTGGTGAGGGCGGGTGACTGGCGGGCGAGACCGGATGAGGGGGATGGGCGGGAGCCTTCGGAGTATCGGTGGATGTGGCTGTTTGCGATGTTCGACCTGCCGGTGGGGACGAAGGAGGAGCGGAAGGAGGCGACGAGGTTTCGGGTGTTTCTGCTGAGCCAGGGCTTCTTTCGCCTGCAATGGTCGGTGTACGCGAAGCACTTCACGTCAGAGGAAGGTGCGGCGGGTGTGCGGGGCCGGGTGCGGGGGGCGTTGCCGGACCGGGGGCACGTGCGGCTGTTGCTGGTGACCGACCGGCAGTTTGGCAAGATGGAGTCATTCATTGGGCGAAAACAGCATGGGAACGAGCCACCGCCGGAGCAGTTGTTGCTGTTTTGAGCGCGCAGAACCAGCGCAAGTGCTTGTGGGGCCGATGGTTCGCCGGGGGTCGAGTGTATTCGAGCGGCG
>JAJTDF010000010.1 GCA_021294835.1 Planctomycetaceae bacterium | reverse complement strand
GCCGGCCCACAGCGGGGCGATGGGCCGGCGAGCGGAGCTGCTCCCAGAAACATACAAGGATCGAAGAGAGCGAAGGAAAGGCAGAAGGCCAAAGGCCAGCTGAGCACGCACCAGACCTGCCCCGCCACCCCGCCACCTCCCACCCGTGATCTGACCGCCTGACCACCTCACCCCTTGGCAATCCGGCAACACCCCAGCCGTTGACACCCTCATGCACCTCCGCTGCGCCACCCCCCTCGCCTTGATCGCCGCCGCCGCCCTCACCTGGGCAGCCCCGCCCTCCCTCCGCGCTGAGCCTGCTTCCACAACCCCAATCCCCCTCCCCACCACCTCCACCGTCTTCGTTGACCCCCTCAAGCCCGCCCGCTACCTCGACCCCCGCACCCCCGACGAGCGCACCGCCGGCTTCAACGCCGCCGCCGACTATTCCGCCGAGCGGGGCGGCCGCGCTCTGCTGGTCATGCAAGGCGGCAAGGTCATCTTCCAGCGTTATGACAACACCTGGTCCGCCTCCCGCCCCCACCCCCTGGCCAGCGGCACCAAGTCCTTCGTCGGCGTCCTCGCCGTCGCCGCCATCAGCGATGGCCTGCTCACCGGGTTTGATGAACGCGCCGCCGACACGCTGACCGAGTGGCAGACCGACCCGCGCAAGTCCAAGATCACCGTCCGCAACCTCCTGCAACTCAACTCCGGCCTTGAAGCCGCTGATGCGCTGCTCGGGGGCCGGGGCGGCAGCTCCGTCCTCGGCGAGGGCGCCAGCCGCCGCAACCAAAGGCTCGACCGCGAGCGCACCGGCCCCGCCCCGCGTGATCTGGGCCTGGCCGCCCTTGAAGTGGACGCCATCAACGAGCCCGGCTCCGTCTTCCGCTACGGGCCCAGCCACTTCTACGCCTTCGGCGAACTGCTCAAGCGCAAAATCGCCGCCCGCAAAGCTGCTGACCCGGCCTTCCCCTACACCGGCGTCGAGGACTACCTGATCAAGCGCATCCTCACCCCCGCCGGCGTCAGCGTGTTCCGCATCGGCAAAGACCCTTCCGGCAACCCCAACCTCCCCGGCGGCAGCATGCTCACCGCGGAGAACTGGGCCCGCTTCGGCCGCTTTGTCACCCTCGGCGGCGCAGTCATCAGCGACACCGGCGAACCCACGCAGGTGCTGGATCCCAAACTCCTCGCCGAGTGCTTCAAGCCCAGCCCCACCAACAAGCAGTATGGCCTGACCTGGTGGCTCGGCTCCGGCGGCGAGCCCGAACTCACCGTCGCCGAGTCCGGCCTGACCCCCGCCGACTCGCCCGCCGCCACCCCCGCCGACGGCAAGGACGAGCAACGCCAGACCCTTCGCGACCGCCTCCGCGAACGCTACCGCGAGCAGCTCCGCGAACGCAACCAGCAAGGCCAGACCCGCGCCCCGACCCTGCCCGACGGCCAGACGCTGGAACTGTTCATGGCCGCCGGCCTGGGCAAACAGCGGCTCTACCTCCTGCCCCAGTTGGATCTGGTCATCGTCCGCTTCGGCGAGGCCACCCGCAACTCCAACCAGTGGGACAACGCCGCCTTCCTCTCCCCCATCGTCGGCATCGAGACCCTCACCCTCGCCCCCGCCGACGCCCCGCCCGGCAAACCCGCCCAGTCCGGTCAGTAGTCGCGATCAGTCCCGGCCGCCCCGCCCGCCGCGACCCGATGGCCGTACCGTTCGTTCCGCCGTCCCTCAGCCCGGCGCGCTGTGACGTACGCCATGCGCTTGAAGATCCGCACCAAACTGATCCTCTCCCTGGCCATCCCCCTCACGGCGACCTTCCTGTTCATCAGCCTGCTCGACTTCCGCTCCTCCGCCGCCACCGCGTTGGCCGCCGCACGCGAACGGGCCGCCGAGCGCGCCGGCACCGTCGCCCTCCAGATCGACGGCCGCCTCCGCGCCATCATGCAGCTGGCCGACAGCTACGCCACGTCCATCTCCTCCACCCTCAGCACCTCCGCCCAGGGCCTCGCCCGCGTGCAGTCGCTCGCCGCCGCCCTGCTCGCCGCCGATGACACCATCGTCTCGGTCCGTGTCCTGTTCGCCTTCGGCGACCCGCGATCCCCGTCGCCCCCCGACGCCATTGACCCTTTGACCGGCGCCGCCCCGGCCCCCGCCGCCCGCCAGCTCCTGGTCTTCACCGCCGACGATTCCGCCGCCCCGCGCCCCGCTCAGCGACTCGATCCCGGCGCCGTCGATTGGTGGACCGCACTGGCCGCCGCGCCGCGCCCGACCTGGATCACCCTCCGCCCCGACAGCCGCGGCACCGCCGCCGCCCGACGCGCCGCCCCCCGCCAGGTGATGACCTACCTCACGCCGGTCACGGTGCAGCAACGCAGCACCGATCTGCCCGCCGTCATCGAGGTCAACCTCTCCTCGCAACGCCTCGCCGAGCTCACCTCGGTGGTCAAGGCCGCCGAAGCCTCCGGACAGGGCGCCGCCTCGACACGTCGCCCCCGCGCCCAGAGGGCCGCAGGACCGGACGTCCCCGAGCCCGAGATCCCCGACGCCGTCGCCTCCGCCCTGCGGGGCCTGGGCGACCGGGGCTTCGCCATCATCGACAACGACGGCCGCCTCGTCGGCTCCTCCTCCACCGAGGACCGCATCGGCGTCAACATCTTCGATCTCGCCCGGCGGGGCGCCGCCGCGGAACTGCTGGCCATCGAGCAGGCCGTCAAGGGCCAACTGCCGCCTCAGACCCCGGGAGACATCTCCGCCGTTCGCATCGGTCGCGACGGCGTGGTTGTCCGCATCTCGGCCCTGCGCGACAACGCCCAGACCCGCCCCTCCGCCGCCGGCTCCCAAACCGCCGCCGGCATTCGCGACGAGCCTCACTGGGTCGTCCTCACGCCCATCCCCGCCGCCGGGCTCTGGTTCATCACCGCCTTCCCCGAGTCTGAAGTCACCCGCCCCATCCTCTCGCGTCTGGCCACCACCGGCGGCCTGCTGCTGCTCGGCCTGGCCATCACCGGAGCGGTCATCCTTCTGGTTGCCGTGCGGCTGTCCCGACCCATCGAGAGCCTCGCCCTGGCCGCCGGCTCGGTCGCCGCCGGCGATCTGGACCAGAAAGTCCCCGAGCCCGCCGGGGGCGACGAAGTGGCCACCCTGGCGCGGGGCTTCAACCGCATGACCGGCCGCCTCCGCCACCAGATGCAGGCCCTGGCCGACCAGACCGCCGCCCGCGAGGCCATGGAGAGCGAGCTGCGCATCGCCCGCCGCATCCAGCAGGACCTCCTGCCCCGCACCTTCCCGCCCTTCCCCGATCGCACCGAGTTCGACCTGCATGCCAGCAACATTCCCGCCCGCCATGTCGCCGGCGACTTCTACGACTTCTTCTTCACCCCATCGGGCGACCTGCTGCTGGTCGTCGCCGATGTCTCCGGCAAGGGCGTGCCCGCCTCGCTGCTCATGGCCGTGACCCGCACGGTCATCCGCAACCTCGCCGCCGTGGAACTCTCGCCGATGGAGATCATCCGCCGCACCAACCAGACGCTGCTGCGCGACTCCAGCTCCGAGATGTTCGTCACGCTGTTCCTCGGCCTCTACTCGCCCCAGACCGGCCGCCTGCGGTACATCAACGCCGGACACCCGCCGCCGGTCCTGCGTTCCGCCGCCGCCCCGCTGAACCCGTGCGAGATCGGCCCGCCCACCGCGCCGCTGCTGGGCATCATGGATGAAGACGCCTGGGGCGGCTTCGCCGAAGCTGAGATCACCCTGCAACCCGGCGACACGCTGCTGGCCTTCTCCGACGGACTGACCGAGGCCCATCGCCCCGGCTCCGGCGACCTGTTCGGCATCGAGCGGCTGCTGGCCGCCGTCGCCGACGCACCGGCCGATGCCGACGCCCAGGCCCTGTGCGAATCCGCCGCCGCCGCCAGCCTGGCCTTTCAGACCGCTCCCGCCGATGACCTGACCGTGCTCGCCCTCAAGCGACGGACCTGACCGGCCCCACCCGCGGCCCGCCGCCGGGCTCAGTCGCGCTTCATGTTCACGTACTGCAGCGCCACCTCCAGGTCGGCCGCGTTCAGCGTCGCGATCACCGCCTGAAGGTCGTCGATCTTCTTGCCCGTCACGCGGATCTCGTCGCCCTGGATCGAGGCCTGCACCTTCAGGGCGCTCTCTTTGATCAGCTTGGTGATCTGCTTGGCCGTCTCCTGCTCAAGCCCGTCGCGGATCTTGATCTCGCGCTTGCTCATGCCGCCGCCGGCGATGGTCACCTCGCCGAAGTCGAAGCACTTGAGGCTGAGATTCCGCCGGATCGCGTTCTGCTTGAACATCTCGCGGATGGCCTCCAGCTTGGTGCCATCCTCGGCGAGCATGACCAGCTTCTTCTCTTTCTTGTCCAGGTTCAGCTCGTACTTGGCCCCCCGGAAGTCGAACCGCTGCAGGATCGCCTTGCGGGTGTTGTTCAGGGCGTTGTCCAGCTCGGCCATGTCGGTCTTGGAGACAATGTCAAACGACGGCATGATGGGCGACTCCTGACGTGCGGCACACCGGCCGAACGGCCGGGCGGGAGTGATAGGCGGGGAACCGCCGCCGGGCCGACGGCGTACCAGACCTGCCGAGGCCGAACCGACCCCAATCCCCAATCCCCAATCCCCAGGCCTCAGCCCCCGCCCGCCGGCTCGCTCCAGCCCGACTCGGGGTCCGACAGCAGCGCCTCGGCCGCCTGCTCGGCGCAGCGGCGACACAGCACCGCCTCCGGGTGCAGCGGGCTGCACCACAGGGCCTCCGGACCGCCCGGCCCCCCCGACCGGTCCGGCCGGCCCCGCTGCTCCAGGCACATGGTGCACGTCAGGCCGGCCGCCAGCGCCGGCTCGGCCGCCCCGCTGCCGGTCCGCACCGCCACCAGCCCGACCGACAGGCACCGCCCGCACACCAGCGACCCGCGGTGCCCCTCGATCATCGGCCGGTCCTCGGCCCAGTGGTTCCGGCAGAAGTCGCAGACGAAGAAGGCGTTGCCTTCCTTGGTGGGATCGTGCATGTCCGATGGTTGGCCGCCGGACGACGCTGCAGCGGCCCGGCTTCGGTTCGGCGGCAACCCGCCCCCCCGCGCCGCTGGGGCGAACACCCCGAGCGGCCCGAACCGGCAGCGATTCCGACCCCGGCGGCGTTCAGCCCGGCACAAACGCGGCCGATAAACCCGACGAGCGACCGTCATTTGCATCTCATTGGGAGCCAGCCATGAACACCAGCGATCAGAACACACCGAAGATCACCGGCGACATCCTGCTGGAGGCGGGCACCAACGAACTGGAAGTGCTGATGTTCACCATGTGCGGCGGGTGGTTCGGCGTGAATGTCGCCAAGGTCCGCGAGGTCATCCGACCTGTCAAGACCATCTCCACCCCGCATCAGCACCCCAGCGTGATCGGCATGTTCAACATCCGCGGGCGGATCGTGCCGGTGGTGGACCTGGCCCGTCACCTGGGCATGCAGCGGCGTGAGGAGTTCAAGGCGGAACCGCGGATCATCATCACCGAGTTCAACGGCATGCGATGCGGCTTCCACGTGGACACGGTGGAGCAGATCCACCGCATGAGCTGGAAGATGGTGCGGCCGGCCCCCATGCTGGATGAACTGGGCAACGACACCGCCGGGCACGTCAGCAGCACCACCGGCCTGATTGAACTGAAGGACAAGCTGGTGCTGATGGTGGACTTTGAGTCGGTGTCGGACTCGATTCTGGTGCAGGAGACGCTGCACGTCACCGACGTCGCCAACGAACTGCAGGTGGACCGGGGCTCCAAGCGGGTCATCATCGCCGAAGACTCTCCGTTCATGCGGTCGGTCATCACGCGGGTCTTCAAGGCCAGCGGCTACACCAAGCTGGAGGTCTACGCCGACGGCGAGCAGGCATGGCAGGCGATCCAGGCGCCGGGCCCGAAGATCGACGCGATCGTCTCGGACATCGAGATGCCGCGCATGGACGGCCTGCACCTGACCCGGCGGATCAAGGAGCACGTGGAACTCAAGGACGTTCCGGTGATCCTGTTCTCCTCACTGATCAGCGAGGACAACCGCAAGAAGGGCGAACAGGTCGGGGCCGACGTGCAGATTCCCAAGCCGGAACTGCCGGAGATGGTGCGGCTGGTGGACAAGGTGTGCTCCGGCCAGCGCGTGGGCCTGGCGCAGCAGGCGGCCTGAGTCCGCTCGCGGTTTCGACCCACCCGGCGGGTCCGCGCATCACACCGTCGCGGGCGTTCCCGTCGCCCAGCGCAGCCACTCCGCCCGCAGCGTCCGCAGCAGCCGATCACTCAGGCCCGGCACATCGCCGATCGGACCGCCGACCACGCGGGCCGGAAGCTCGCTGCGAAGCGTTGCCAGCCGGGCGCGGTCGGCGCACAGGCGGGCGACAACCGCGGCGTACTGGTCCGGCGACCGGGCGACCAGATCCGACAGCCCCACCGCCGCCAGCAGGGCGGCCCCCATCCGCGAGGCGGTGCGGTCGCCCGCGAGGGTGACCACCGGCACGCCGGCGAGCAGGCTCTCGATGGTGGTGGTGGTGCCGTTGTAGGGAAAGCTGTCCAGCATTGCGTCCACACGGGCGTAGTCGGCCCACAGGCTCTCCGGCGAGGGCGGCTGAATGTCCACGCGGGCGGGATCGATGGTCGGGCACAGCCGGGCGAAGCGGGCGGCGAAGCGGGCGCGGGTGTCGGCCTGCTTGAAGCCTTGGTGCTTGACCAGCAGCGTTGAGCCGGGCAGGGTCGCGAGCGCTTCGCCCCACAGTTTCAGCGTGGTGTCGCCGAGTTTCATCGGCGCGTTGAAGCACCCGAGGGTCACGTTGCCGTCGTCGCGCAGCGTGCACGGCGGGGGCGATGGCGGCGGGGGCGGCGGGGCGAAGCCGGGCAGATCCGCACGGTGGCAGACGTGCAGCGGATCCAGCCGCAGCAGCCGCTCGGGGCCGACCGACGGCAGCCCGGGCGGGTCGCTGATCGAATCAACGATGCGGGCGTCCATCTCGGGCAGGCCGGTGGTGTTGGGGTAGGCCAGCCAGGCAATCTGCACAGGGGCCGGGCGGAGCGCGAAGACCGGCAGCCGGGTGTCCTGCGTGTAGCCGGCCAGGTCCATGAGGATGTGCACGTTGTCGGCGGCGATGGTCTGAGCCAGCGTCTGGGCGTTGTGCAGGCTGGCGACCAGCCGCACGCCGGCGGAGGCGGCGCGGTACGCCTCGGTCACGTGGTCATCCAGGTGGCCGGTATGGTAGAGAAAGACTTCGACCTCGCCGGCGTGGTGATCGCGCCAGTGCTGCAGCACCGGCAGCAGGTAGTGGCCGACGACATGGCGGCGGACATCCGGCGAGAGCATGCCCACACGGAGGGGCCGGGGCGACGACTCGGCCCGACCGGCAGTGAAGCGGTGGGCGGGCCGGGGCATGTTCACCACGGCGCGGGCGATGATGCCGGTGTAGTGGGCGTGGGCGTCGCGGGTGTGCTCGATGGGCCGGTCGGCATAGGTGGAGAGGTTGGCCCGGCCCGCCGAGGCGCGGTGATCGGCCGGAACGGCCGCCAGCACCCGCTCCATGACCGCCCACGCGGCGTCGTGCTCACCGAGCATGGCGTGGGCGAGGCCCAGGCCCCGCAGGTGGTTGATCTCGCGGGGCTGCGCTTCGGCCAGGCGGGCGAAGCCCTCGGCAGCGGGAACGGGGCGGCCGTCGAGCAGGCAGATCTGCGCCAGCATGGCGTCGATGAGCAGCACCTGGCCCTGCCGCTGCTCGGGCGGCAGCGGCGTGCCGGACGCATCGAGCGTGAGGCGGCGGGCCTCGTGCAGATGGTCGATCGCCTCGGCGAAGCGGCCAAGGTTGCGGACCATCTCGGCCAGGAACACACGCGGGCCGGGGTCAGCGGGGCGGAGTTCCACCAGCCGCTGGTAAGGCTGCTGGGCATCGGCCCAGCGACGCTGGCGCGACAGGGTGGCGCCGAGCATGGCCAGCGCGTCGACCGAGTCGGGGAACTCGTTGATCGCCTGGCGGAGGATGCCCTCGCAGCGGGCCAGGCCGTCGGCCGAGGCGTTGCTCCGCAGGATCGCATCGGCCTGTGCGAGCACACCCCCGAGGCGGTTCAGGTCCGGCATGTGCTCTTTCCGTTGCGCAGCAGACCATCGATCCCAAGGCGCCCGTGTCCCATGTACATCAGCGCTGCGGCGGCGGTGAAGAATCCGGTGTTGCGGATAAGGTGGCATACGCCCATGGGGCGGTCGCCGCAGAACAGGCCCAGGGCACCGAAGCAGGGGCACTTCACATCGGTGTACCCGCGGAGCAGCAGCGAGGTGATGCCGCCGGCGAACACGACCATGAGGGTGGCGACCAGCAAGGCGGCGGATCGCGTCCACAGGCCGATGAGGATGAACAGGCCGGCGAGCAGTTCGGTCCACGGGATGACGTGGCCGAGGAAGGCGACCAGCCCTTCGGGCAGGCCGAGCTTGAAGGCGCGGATGGAGGCCATGAAGTCGAACGGCTGCAGCGGGGCGACGTGCAGTTCGCCGAGGGTGAACGCGGGGCCGCCGAGCTTCATGTAACCCGAGAGCAGCATGAGCGAGCCGAGGGCGACGCGCAGCAGCATGGGGGCCGCGGCCCACAGCGGGCAGCCGCACGGACCGCAGGCCTTGGCGAGCGCTGCGTCGTTGGCCGGGGGGGGCTGAACGGGCGGGGGCTGAACGGGCGGGGGCTGAGCGGAAGAAGGACCGGCGCTCACTTGCCACCTCCGGCCGAGCCGGTGACGGGCAGACCGGCGGCGGTCCAGCCCTTGAAGCCGTCCTTGTAGATCACGATGTTGCGAAAGCCGATGCCCGCGAGGCGGACGCCGACGAGCTTGCTGGCATCGCAGTCGCCGCCGCCGCAGTAGATCAGCACGAGCTTGTTGCGGTCCATGATGTTGGTGTACGCGGGCAGGTTGCCGCCGGCGAAGTCGCCGGGGGCGATGTTGAACGAACCGGGGATGTGCGAGACAGCGTGCTCGTCGGCGTTGCGGGCGTCGATCCACTCGGCCGAGCCGGGGGCGTTGTAGAACTCCAGCGCCTTGGTGGTGGAGATGAAGGTGACGTTGCCCTCGGTCCAGACATCCGGCCCGGCGGCGGGCGCTGGGGCGGGTGCCGGAGCTGGGGCCGGGGCTGGGGCCGGGGCGGAAGCGGGTGTGGCTGTGGCTGTGGCTGTGGGCGCCGGCCCCGTTTGTGTCGGGGTTGGTTGAACCGGTGCGGGCTGCTGCGGCGGCGCGGTCGGTGCTCCGGCGGGCTGCGCGGGCGCGTCGGCGGGTCTGGCCACCGGGCTCAGGGCCCCGGCCTCGGGGGCGGCGATCTGCAGCGCCGGCGGCGGGCTGATGATCCAATGGGCGACGCCGATGGCCGTCGCCCCTGCGGCGATGGCGACGGCTCTGGTGATGGTGCTGAGCATCAAGAATCTCCGCCGGGAAACCACAACCAACGGGAGAGGAAGCGGGGAAGCAAAGCACGGGCGGACGGTTGCGTCCACCCGTGCGAGAGGTCTTTCAGATCCGCATCCGGGCGGGGGTCACTTGGGCTCGGCCGGCTTGGCCGGGGGCTGGGCGGGCGGCTGCGGCGGCTTGGAGGGGTCGGGCTTCTCTTCCTGGCTGGGCCGCTCGCGGCGGGCAGGGGCCGGGGCGCCGTCCTTGCGAACGCCGTCGACCATGCTGGGCTTGGAGATCACGCCGGGGTTGGCGCCGGGGGCGACCACCGGCTGCACCATCGGCTGCACGGGGCCGACCTGGAAGCCCATCAGCGGAATGGCGACGGTCTCCTGGTCCTTCACGTCGGTGGAGATCTTGACGCTGCCGCGGATCTGGCCGGCGTTCTGCGGGGTGGTGCCAGAGACGCGGATGCGGTAGGCGACGCGGGAGCCGGGCTCACGGGGCACGGCGTCCAGAACGATGCGCAGGTCGGGCCCGGCGGCAGAGGCGCCGGGGTCAAACTCCAGCCCGGTGATGCGGAAGGGCTGGCCGTCGCGGGCCTCGAGGAAGCCCTCGGCCAGGAAGGGCTCGTTGGGCTGGCTCATGCGAACGCCGATCTGCGGCGGGTTGACCCGCAGGCGGCCGACGATATCGGCCAGCACCATGACATTCACCCTGGGCATGGTGGGGTCGGTGGTCTCGATCTCCATGTTGCTCTGCAGGCGGCTGATGGGCGCATCGGGCTTGAGGGCGATGCGGTAGCGGACGCGGTTGAGCATTTCGCCGGAGACGTCGACCTTGTCCTTGCCCAGCAGCTCAACGGTGAAGTTGGGGTCGGGGAGCTTGAAGGACTTGACGTCGAAGCCCTCGGCGCGGCCGGTGATGGAGAGTTCCTGACTGCCGCCGGCGCGGAAGGGCACCTCGCCCATGTACACCTGCATGGGCTCGATCATCACGCGACGGAGCACCTCGGCGACGGTGGTCAGTTCGATGCGGGGACAATTGGCGTCGTCGAGCATGACGGTGATCGGCTTGACCTCGCGCCCCTGCCGCCCGGCGGGGTTGAAGGTGGTGGAGATCTTGCCGGTGGCCCCGGGCTGGATGACCTTGTCGGACGTGACGTTGGTGCAGCCGCAGGTGGAGGAGACGCTGAGGATGTTCACCACCTTGTCGGAGGTGTTGGTGAACTTGAACTCGTAGGAGACCGGGCCGGTGTCGCCGATTCTGCCATAGTCGTGGATGGTGGTCTCGAACTTCAGCGGGCTGTTGGCCGGCAGGGGCACGCCGGCGACGCCGGTTCCGGCCGGGACCGGCACGGCGACCGGGGTGACGGCGGGCTTGGCCTCAGGGGCGACCGCCGGGACGAGCTGCTGGGCCAGGGCCAGCGAGCCGCCGGAGAGGGCGAGCAGGACGACAACGAGGGTGGTGGAGTGGTTCTTCACGGCTGGGTACTTCCTTGAATCAGAACGAAACGTGGTGTGTGATGGCGGTGAACATCAGCCCCGAGCCGGTGCGGCGGATGGGCCTCAGCCGGCGCGCGGGCGGGAAAACTCGGTGGTCATGGTCGGTCCTTGCCCCACATGGCGACGCGGACCTGCACGCCGCCGGGAACGCAGGCCTGGGGCTTGGGCAGGGCGACCGGCCCGGCCTCCACCGCATCGCTGTGACGGTCCAGCACGCACAGGGCCATGGCCTTGGCCTGCTCATCAGAAGCGGGCATGGACGCTGCCGGCCCGCGAAGGGCGACGACGACCATGCGGCGCGGTGCCGGCGTGCAACTGCGGATCAGCGAGTCGGCGATGAGGGCATCAGAGGCGACGGCGTCCAGCGACTTGCCGTCGGGCAGATCAGGGTTCCAGCGGCGGACGCACCAGCAGTCGGGGCACTGGGCCGTGGCGCTGTCGGTCCGCTGGTAGAGGGCGACGAGCATCTCGCCGGAAGCCGGATCGGCGTCCACCGCGGCGCCGTCGGTCGGGGCTTCGCCGCTCGGGGGCGTTGGCGATTGGGCGAGCGACGGCGTTCGCACCGGCGTGCTGCGGGGCAGCGTCAGCGAGACCACCAGTGCGCCGCCCACCAAGGCCAACACAGCGGCGACCGCCAGCGGCGCCCACGAGCGGCGGCGCACGACCGGCGCCGGTGCGGAGCCCGAAGCCTCCAGACCGAGTTCACGCGCGAACTGCCGGGCTTCGGCGTGCTGGGTGAGCAGGGTGTTCAGTCGCTCGGGGGTCATGGGGGAGAATCACACGGGCGGGGGCGAACGGGCCCGCCGGGGGACGGTCCATCGACCGGAGGGTGATGGTGGTTCGCAGCGGAGCGGGCGGCGCTCGGCGAAACTGGCAAGGGCAGCACAGATTGTGTTACCGGACCGGTTCCGGCCCACAGCGGGCGACCCGAAGCGGTGGTCAGAACCCGCGGTTGCGGAGGAACTCGGCGACCCGCTGCAGCAGGGCCTGGCGGCGAACGGTGGCGGTGGACGGGGCGACGGCGAGGCGCTGGGCGAGCTGGCGGTCGGTGGCCCCTTCGGAGACGGCGCGGAGCAGGTCGCGGTCTTCGGCGGAGAACGGCCCGGCGGCGGAGCGGTCGGCGGGGCCGGACTGGGAATCCGGGCCAGTGAGCACGGCGTCGACGGCGCGAAGTTCGGCGGCGAGGATGACCGCGGCGGCCAGATCGGCCTCGTGCACGGCGCGGGCCTCGGCGAGGTTGGCCAGGGCCTGATGGGCGGCGTGTCGCCGTGCCGCCGAGCGGGTGTGGCGAAGCCAGACGGTGTGGGCGACGGCGTAGAGGAAGGTGCTCAGGCCGCCCTTGGCGGGGTCGAAGGCGCGGTTGCGAAGGGCCAGCGTGAAGACCAGCCAGGTGTCGGCGGCGAGGTCGTCGGCGGTGGAGGCATCCGGGCGGGGTGCGCCGGTGCGGTCGGCCAGCAGGCGGGCGAAATGCCAGACCAGCCCGGGCGCGCAGCGGGCGTACAGCGAGGCGATCTGGGCATCGCTGACCGGCGGGGCGGAGCCGTCCCGGGGTTCGGGCTGGGCGGGGGCGTGATCGATGGCCTGACCGTACGGGCGCTGCCCGGCGGCGGCGAGTAAGGCCGGGTCAGAGGCCGTGCGGATCAGACCTTGCGACGGGTGAAGTTCGGCCAGAGCCGCACGGTGAGCAGGTGGATCGCCAGACAGGTGACGGCGGTGACCACCAGCACGCCCAGGTGCACCGCCGCCCAGCCCGCCGGGCCGAAGCGCACGTTGCCCGGCATTTCAAAGTTCATCGAGAAGTCGCGCGCGCCCCAGCGTTCGACGCTGCAGCCGGCCATGGACACCACCACCAGCACCACCGGGTTGACGGCGGCGGCGATGTCGACCAGCGGCTCAACCAGCCGACGCGAGCCGGCGGGCCCGATCTCACCGAAGATGCCCAGCACAATGAAGACGCCCAGCCAGATGCTGGCGGCGAAGATCAGGTTCTGCGTCGCCGCGGCGGCGGAGCGGCGGACCATCAGGCTGAACAGCACGCCGGTGCAGGCCAGCAGCGTGAGGGCGCACAGCAGGGCGACGGGTACGGTGAACAGGGCCAGTGGGTGGATGTACCCCAGCAGGCAGCCAAGGCTCAGGTAGCCCATCAGGGCGGTGGGCAGGACCCACTGCCGGCGCACGGCGCCGATGACCTTGCCGAGGATGATGCTCGATGCGGAGAGCGGCGTGGTGACCAGCGTGGCCAGGGTGCGGGCCTCGACCTCGGAAGTGATGGCGCTGGTGGCGGCGGCAGCGCCGATGAGCACGCTGATGACCGTGAGCGTGACGGCGATCATGACGTTGGCGCTGGTCTCGGCGTACGAGCCGTTGACGATCGCCAGCGCCAGCATGCCGACCAGCCCCAGCCCGACCACCCAGCGCATCAGCGGCCGCTGGATGGCGGCCTGACGCAGTTCACGCCAGAGCACCGGGTTGTCGCCGACCTGGCGTGAACGCTGATCCGCGGCCCGGGCCCGCAGCGCTCCGGCTGATTGGTCCGCCGGGGCGGGCGCCGGTTCAGCACCCAGCACGGCGGACGCGGCGGTTGGATCCAGAGTTGGCGCATCAACCGGGGGCTGGACGGCGTTGGCCTTGGATTTGGCCTTGGGTGCCGGCCCGGCATCGGCCCGCAGGAGGATGGGCCGGTAGAGCACGCAGGTGACCAGCAGCAGCAGCACGCTCAGGCCGCCGAGGCTGAGCACGTGCGTGAGCGCGCTGGTGGCCAGCGGGAAGCCGGGCGGGCCGAATTCAGCCAGGCTGAGGAAGGCGAACAGCGGGCTGAAGACCAGCAGCCAGGTTGGCGGCGGGGCGTTGAAGATCCACTGCCACATGCCCCAGAGCGGCAGGGCGTAGATGTTCAGCAGGATGACCAGGCCGATGCTGGTGCTGGTGGCCGAGGGGACGCGGGCGATATTCAGCGAGCAGAACAGCCCGCCGACGGCGGCGAAGAAGCACGCGCCGGCGATGATGGCGGCGGCGGGCAGCAGGCTGGCGGCGTCCACCCCGCCCAGCGTGCGGATGGCCAGCAGCACCGGCAGCAGCCCGGCGGCGGCAAGCAGGATGAGCGCCAGCCGACCGACCAGGGCACCCAGAATCACCTGATGCGGACGCAGGGGCGAGGTCAGCAGGGCCGAGAGCGCCCCCTTGGTGCGTTCCTGATTGATCGCCGGGGCCAGGCCCAGCGCGGTGATCAGCGGGAGCACCGCCAGGGCGGACCAGCCGATGGTGATGGTGAGCGCGGGGGCGAGCAGCTGCAACTGCTCCACGCGGGAGATCGCGGCGCCGCTGTACATCACCTGGTCGGTGATGGCGGCATAAGCGATGGCGACCACGCCGGTGACAGCGAGCACCAGCAGAGCGCGGATCCAGTACGTGCCGGCGCGACGCGACACGGCGCGGATCTCGCGCTGGGCCACCGGGCCGACCAGCCACTCCACCGGCGACCAGTGCACGCGGGGCTGCGGCGGCGGAACTGCTGCGGCGGCGGGCGGAACGGGGGGGGCGGGGGGCGCGGGCGGGTTGGAGCCGGGGTCGGCCATCAGTTCAGCGCCCCCTTGGTCAGACGAAGGAAAGCGTCCTCCAGGCGGGCCTGCTCGGGCACGAAGCTGCCGATGCGGGCGCCCGCGGCGATCAGGGCCTGAATGAGGAAGTGGTGGCCGTGGGCGGAGCCGTTCTCGCCCGGCTGCAGTTCGATGACGATGCGGCCAACCGGCGGGCGGCCGTCGGTGCTCTCGGCGTCGCCGGTGGCGCGGGCGACGCGGTCCTCACGCAGCAGCGTGTCGGCGATGCGGCGGGCGTCGGCGGCCGGGTCGGCCGCGTCGGTGTCGGCCGGGGCTTCAAGCCGCACGGTGATCCGCTCGCCCACGCCCGAGCGGGCGAAGGCCTGGGCGATCGACCCGGCGAAGAGCAGCCGGCCCCGCTCGATGATGCCGATGGAGGTCGACATCTCGCCCAGTTCAGAGAGGATGTGCGAGGAGACCATGATGCACTTGCCCATGCGGCGCAGTTCGACCAGCAGTTCGCGCAGTTCGATGCGGGCGCGAGGGTCCAGGCCCGAAGCCGGCTCATCGAGCAGGAGCACCTTGGGCTCGTGCAGCAGCACGCGGGCGATGCCCAGCCGCTGCTGCATGCCCCGCGAGAGGCCCTCGACCGGGGCGTGCTGCTTGCCGACCAGGTCGGTCAGTTGCAGCACCGACTCGATGGTGGCGCGGCGGGCCTTGCGGGGCAGCCCGAAGGCCGACGCGAAGAACTGCAGGTACTCGTCGACGGTCAGGTCGTCGTACACGCCCAGGAAGTCGGGCATGTAGCCGAGCATCATCCGCACCTTGGCCGATTCGGTCCGGCAGTCCAGCCCGCACACGCGGGCGACGCCCGAGTCCTGCTGCAGGAGGCCGGCGAGGATCTTCATGGTGGTGGACTTGCCGGCGCCGTTGGGTCCGATGAAGCCGAACAGCTCGGCCGGGCCGATGTGCAGCGTCATGTCGCACAGGGCGTCCACCGAGCCGAAACGCTTGGAGATGTTGGTCAGTTCGATCACCGCTGCTCCTGCGGGGCGGAGGTTTCAAGAGGACCGGAGGCACGCGACGCGCTTGGCGAAGGCTGGGGCAGACCGGCCACCGGGGCGCGGGGCAGCACCAGGCGGTACATGATCAGCCGCGTTGCCGTGCCGGAGGCGGGTACGGCCAGGCTGGGCTGCGGATCCGCCGGGAGCGTCGCCCACAGCAGCAGCACCATCGATGACGGGTTGTCGGACGCGTGCGCGAACAGCGGGTTGCGGCGGTCCACACCCGGCAGATCCAGCAGGTCGTTGCCGGGCTCGTGCAGCCCGGTGGCGGTACCGAAGCGGAAAGGCGTGGGATACTCGTCGCGCTGGACGCGCTGGCCATCGGCAAAGCCCAGCCGCAGGTGCGACGCCGCGCCGGTGACCGCGGTGGCCCGCAGCGGCACCAGCCAGCGGGTGGGCGATGGTGCCGCGTTCGCCGGGGCCGACACGTCGGTTGGCGCGGCATCGGTACCAGTCTGGGACTGGGGCAGATCCAGCAGTCCCCACCGACCGCCGGCGCCGACAGAGCCGGCCGTCAGCATGGCACCAGCGGGCAGCCCCTCGATTCGCAGGCTGACCACGCCTTGCGCATCGGGCGGCGTGAAGGCGACGCGGGGCGCGTCGGCGATGCGGGCCCGCTGCAGGAACGAGCGGACCGTCCACATGCCCATCGACAAGCGGCCGCCGATGGGCACGCACGCCGGGGGCGGGTTCTCGGCGCTGGCGGTCAGGCCGCCCCAGGCATCGGGGCTTGAGCCCAGCGGCGCAGGCGTGGAGAGCATGCGAAGATCGGCCAGCAGGCGGGCGTTGCCCCACGGATCAGGCTGGGCGTACGACGTGCCCTGCACGAACGCGCCGGCGGCGATCGGGCGGAGCGCGGGGCTCAGCCGCTCGGCGGCGAACGCGGTGCCCACCTCGCTGACATACGCCAGCTCCGGCCACGCGGCGGCCCACGCCTCGCCCGAGGCGGCACCGGCGGAACTCGGCGCCAGGCCGATCACCTGCGGCACCGCGTCGATCACCTGTACCGCAGCGAAAGTCGTGCGCCCGCTGCGCAGCACCTGGGGCAACCACCACGCCACCGTGCTGGCGATGGTGATGTACGCCGATGCGGTGATCCACGAACGGTGACGCAGCCGCAGCCGCCCCAGCACCAGCAGGTCCACCGGGCCCAGCAGCAGCGCCAGCAGCACCAGCACGCCGCCGATGGCCAGGGCCATGGTGTGGGTCACCGGCGGGGCCTCGGCCATGGCGGCCAGAGCGCGACCCACAGCGGTGCCGCGGACGGACGGCCGCCAGTACCAGTTGCCCCAGTTGGCGGCGACGTCGTTGTTGGTTGGTGCGGCGATCTCCCAGCGGACCGGCAGGGTCCGCAGCGTCTCCACCCAGGCGCGGGCGATGGCGGCGTCGTTGATCATCTGGGCAGCGCGGGCGGGGTTCAGGCCCAGCACCGTGACCATGCCCAGCCCCACCGGCCCGGTGGCCGACACCGCCTGATCAGCCGCCTCGCCCCAGTGGGCCCTCCAGCCCCGGGCCACGCCGACGGGCGTGAGGGTGATCCGCCGCTGGGGCACCTGCGAGACGGGCACAGCCCGGGCCAGCGAGGCGAGGGCCTTGGCGGCGGTCAGGCGTTCAGGTTCCTCCGCGTCGGCGGTGTCGTCGGAGCGTTTGGCCGCCGGCGGGGCGGTGTGCTCGGCGGTCAGCGCCTTGGCCAGCGCAGCGGGCACAGCGCCGGGAAGGGGCTGATCCAGCGTGATCACCTCACCCGCTGGGCCCGGCGGCAGCCAGCGACGCCAGCCCGAACCGGGCACGCCCTGCACCACCACCAGACGGCCGCCGGAGAGCACCCACTCGCGGACCGCGCTGACCTGGCGCGGCTCGAGCGACAACGCGTCCTCGCCGCTGACCACCAGCACATCGACCCCGTCGTACGCCTGCGGCGTGGTGGGGAAGTCTGCCGCGGCGAGGCGGGCTGACCGCACGGCGCCGGTGGAGAGGCGATCGGAGGGATCAACGCCGGTGAGGGCGGCGACACCCATGTCGCTGAGCCACTCCACATCGGCCGAGGCCGCGAGCACCACGCCGGAGCCGGGGTTGATGGGGCCGAAGGGGAGGACCTCGTCGCCGGAGCGGTGGCCGCTGGCGCTCCAGCGGGCCACCGGCGTGCCCCGAGAGTCGAGCAGCGTGAGGTCCATGTCGCGCAGGTTGCCGGGCACGTTGAGGGTGAGCTCCACCCGCAGCGGCTGGGCGGCGACCGCGACCGGCCGCGCCACGGTGGTGCGCTGGGTGCTGTCTTGAATGTGCTCGGCGAGCAGCACGCCGTCGAAGGGCTCGCGTCCGGGGGCCAGCGTGACGACCAGCGGCGACCAGTGGTCCGCCCGCATGCCCTGGCCACCCACGCCCCAGGTGAGCGAGACGATCTGCGGGAAGCGGGCGAGCGGCCGGGCAGCGGGCGTGCCGCCGGCGGGGGCTTGGGTTGAGGGCACGGCGGCGGCGATGTTCGCGGCCAGCGCCGGCGTGGCGGCCAGCCCGCCCAACGCCCCCACCGCCAGCGCTGCGGCTGCGCCGGCCGATCGCCACCGCGCTGGCCGGGCCACCGGCGGGCGAACGCGCGAGCACGAGGTTGGAGGGGACGGGGGCATCATCAGCGAGCACGACGAGGCAGAAGGGGACACACCGGGCACGTGGACAGACGGGAGACTGTTGGGAAACCGGCCCGGCCCTTGCCGAGACCGCACCTGACCCCCTGGGCCGAAACCCCCGCCCCCGCGCTACAGCGAGACCTTGCGGTTGTACACCCACCACTCCAGCAGCACGATCAGCACCCCCAGCAGCAGCAGCCAGGGCCACAGCCGCATCGGGCCCCGGCCGTCGGTCGGCGTCGCCTGCACCAGCGTGCTGGCCATGGGCAACGCAGCGCGGGTGGCCACGTCGGACTCCGCGGCATCCAGCAGGTTCACCGTCATCGCCCGCCGGGCCCGGCCGCCCACCAGCACATCCGTCGGGCCCAAGGGGCCGTCCCAACTCACCGTGTACACGCCGATCTGCTCCAGCGGGGCGAAGTTCACCTCGCCGCCGGGGGAGGGCAGCAGCGGCGACTCGCGCTCGTCGGGCAGGGCGACACGCACATCAGCAACACCCCGGGGCAGACGCGCCGTCAGCGTGTCGCCGGGCCGCAGGGTGGCGCGTTGCTGCTCGCCGCCCCGGCCGAGGTAATCAAACGCCTTGGCGATGAAGGCGGGCAGGGTGGGCTCATAGATCCACGTGGAGCGGAAGATCGGGTCGAAGGTCACCACCAGGGCCCGACGGTCCACGTCGGCGTACTCCAGCAGCAGCGGGCCGGCGGTGCCCAGCATGAGCGACCGCGCCGGCGACTCGGGCGTGAGTTCGAGCTTGCGGCCGGGCGAGATCGCCACCGGGTCCAGATTCAGCCCCCGCAGCACCGGGTGGTCGCGCTTCCAGTCCACCACGGCGATGTCCTTGGCCTCGCCCTGGTCGGTCGGGCCCAGGGGCGGCGCGGGCACCGCGCCGAAGACGATCGTGTTGCCAGTGGGCAGCGTGGGCGACTGCTTGCCGTCCGGTCCCGGCGCCGTCGGCAGCCAGCGGTCGAGGATCAGCACGTCCAGTTCGGCCGCCTCGGCGGTGCCCAGGAAGGTCTGCGCGTCGGCCGGCCGCACCACCCGCACCGGGCGGGCGAGGTTGAAGGCCGCCTGCGCCCCGGCCGGGTCGTCAACAAACACGGCCTCAAGGAACGGGTTGCCGGGCGTGACCATGGCCACATTCAGCCGGCGTGCAGGGGGCAGGACCAGATACCCGAGGTTGTCCACCGGCAGGGCGTCGCCCAGCCCGCCGGCCGGGGCGCCGGGGAACCGCAGTTGCACCGCGACCAGCGCGCCATCGGGACGGTCCAGGTTGAAGACCACACCCCGGTTCACCGGCGTGAGCCGTGGCCCATCGGCCCCGGCGGCGTTCGCGGCCGCCTCGCCCTCGGCCGGCGCAGCCCCGGCGGGGGCGACCGGCGCCGCCGCCGCTTCCACCACCGCAGCGGGCAGCGTGACATCGCGGATCTCCGCGACGCGGCCCTCGATCGACAGCTGCACCTCCACCCGCACCGGCTCGGGCCGCGTGCTCTGCAGGCCGACAAACAGCGCCACGTTGGCGGGACGATCGAACGATCGCTCGGCCCGCAGGCCGGTGATGCCGACGTTCCACGCCGTGCGCTGCCCGGCGGGCGTGAAGGTGATCGAGTCCTCGGCCTGCGTGCGAACCTCCGGGGCGTCGGGGAGGTTGCCGTCGGAGTAGATGTGCATGGTGGCGCCGCCTTCGTAGAGCTCGTCGAAGGTGACGGACTGGGCGGCGCGGTCGTCCACATGCACGCGGCGGGGGAGGTGGGCCTTGGCCAGCAGCACCGCCGGCTTGAGCCGCGAGGGGGCGTCGGTCGCGGTGATGGAGTTGATCGCCCGGCGGAGCTCGGCCTTGTTGCCGGTGAAGCTCGCCAGCCGCTCGGCCTGCTGGTCGAAGGCGATCACCATCGCCTGATCGCCCACCGAGCCCAGCGTGGAGCCCACCAGCCCCGGTTCACGCAGACGGTCGACCAGTTCCAAAGCGGCCTTCTTCGCGGCATCCAGCCGCGTGGTGCCGCCGGTGGCGTCATCGGGCTCGCCGTCGACCGACTGCATGGAGGCCGAGCGGTCGATCATGATGATGTGGCGTTCGCCGCCGCCCAGCGAGCCGACAAACTGCGGCTGGGCCAGGGCCAGCAGGGCCGCGGCCAGCACCAGCAACTGCAGCAGCAGGAGGATGTTGCGGCGGAGCCGCTGGAAGGGGGCGTTGGCCTGCAGGTCCTCGATGGCCTTCTTCCACAGCAGCGTGCTGCTGACTTCCACGTCGCGCCGGCGGAGGCGGAGGAAGTAGAGGATCAGCAGCGACGGCACCGCGATGCCGGCGACGATGGCGGCCAGGCCAGGGGTGAGGAAGTTCATCGCACCAGCCCCCTGCGACGGAGGTAGTCCAGCACCAGGGCGTCAACCGGCTGGTCGGACGGGATGGTCATCTGCACGATGCCCCGGGCGGCGCAGAAGTCACGCAGGCGGTTGCAATAGGCGGTCAGCGTCGCCTTGTACTTCTTGAGCAGGCCGGCGGTGATGGTGATCTCGGTGAGGTCGCCGTCCTCGCAGTCCTTCATGCGAAGATCGCCGCCGATGGTCGGCTCGATCTCCTGCGGGCTGAGGACCTGAATCGCGTAGACGTCATACCCGCCGCCGAGCAGCAGCCGCAGGCCGGTGTCGTAGCCCTCTTTGATCAGGAAGTCTGAAAGGATGACCATCACGCCCTTGCCCCGCCGGGCGAGAGCGACACGCTTGCAACCCTCGGTAAAGGGCGAAGGCCCGCCGGGGTTGAGCGTGAGCATGAAGCGGGCCAGGTCGGTCAGGCGGCGCCGGCCGCGGAGATCGCGCACGGCCGAGATCAACTGGGGCGAGCCGTCGGCATCAGCCCCGCCGATCACCGAGACGGTGACGCGGTGGAGGTTCACCAGACCGACGTAGCCCAGGGCCAGGGCGAGCTTCTGCATGAGCAGGAACTTACTGGGCTCGCCGGCGTCGTGCGAGCCGGAGGCGTCAAGCACGATCTGCAGGGAGAGGTCTTCTTCTTCAAGGAAGAGCTTGATGAACAGGCGATCAAGCCGGCCGAAGATGTTCCAGTCGATATGGCGAAGGTCGTCGCCCTCGACATACTGGCGGTGGTCGGCGAACTCGACGGACTGGCCCCGACGCTTGCTGCGGCGTTCACCCTTGAGCTTGCCGGAGAGGATCTTGCGGGAGGTCACGTCGATCGCGGAGAGACGGGCGACCAGTTGAGGGTCAAGGAGATCCTCAATGGCGACGGGTCGGGATGGGCGGTCGATCTTGAGCATGGGGGGTGAGCGGGCGTGCGTGACGGACCGATCGCGGGACTACAGACGGACGATGTTGTACGGGGGCCAACGGGTGACCACTTCTCGGCCGGTCTCCTGCTTGACCAACTTGCAGATGTCCGATCCGAGACGCTGCAGCGAAGACTGTGGGTGCCGCTGTGATTGGATGAAGTCGTAGAGCGTGTCCTTCGCGAAGGCGTTTTGGACCGAACTGAGTTGGTAGCAGGCGGCGGCGAGCGTTTGCCACTGTTCAATCAGGATGCACGTCCAGCGGCTCAGATGAAGCCGATACATCGCGATGACACCGAGTCGGCACGTGTCGCAGAGCAGTGCGGGCGCACAGGTTGACGGAGTGCACCACAACGCCAGAGGCGGAGCATCGGCAACCTTGCAGCGACACGACCGATTCTCCTCCGACGCGCGGAGCTTGGTCACCTCTGGCTCACACGCGAGCGACTCTTTGAGGCCCTCAAAGCATGGCTCATCGCGGAACCGCTCGTCTCTATTGAGCAGGTGATCAACGGCATCGGATCCGGTCATCGTCCACTTGCCCCAGAGCACATGCCGATCAGAAGCGTCAACCCATCTTGCCTGCCGGTGCCCGATGAAGTACCCAAGCGGCCGGGCGGACTGCAGCAGCATCGACAGCCAGCCGACGGTGTCACCCCGGACCGTGATGGCCTTCTTGCTGGTGAACTTGATGAGAACCTCGGTGACCATACTTCTGAGCCTCAGATCGATCCGTTGCGACGCACGAGCGACCACCTCACACCGCCACCGGCTCCGTCGGCGTGCTCTCGATGATCTTCCGCACGATCGCGTCCGCGTCGATGCGGTCGGCCTCGGCTTCAAAGTTCAGCAGCACGCGGTGCCGCAGGCAGGCGGGGGCGATCCACTGGATGTCCTTGTTGCCCACGTGGAAGCGGCCCTCGGTCAGGGCCCGCACCTTCGCCCCCAGCAGCAGGGCCTGGGCGCCGCGGGGGGAGGCCCCGCAGCGGATGTACTTGTTGGTGATCTCCGGGGCGAAGCGACCGCCGGGGTGGGTGGCCATCGCCAGCCGGGCCGCGTACTGCTTGACGTGCGGAGCGACGATCACATCGCGGACCAGTTGCTGGGCCTGAAGGATCCGCGGGCCGTCGAGGATCGGCCGCACCTCGGGGTTGTGCGAGCCGGTGGTGCGGTCCAGGATGGTCATCAGTTCATCCAGCTGGCTGTAGCCGACGACGATCTTGAAGATGAAGCGGTCGAGCTGGGCTTCGGGCAGCGGGTAGGTGCCCTCCTGCTCGATGGGGTTCTGCGTCGCCAGCACCAGGAAGGGCTGGGTGAGCTTGTACGTCTGACCGCCGACGGTCACGCTGCGTTCCTGCATGGCCTCAAGCAGGGCCGACTGCGTCTTGGGCGTGGCGCGGTTGATCTCGTCAGCGAGCACGATCTGGGCGAAGATCGGGCCCTTCTGGAACTGGAACCCGCGCCGGCCGGTGCCGGGGTCTTCAGTCACGATGTTGGTGCCGATCACGTCCGCCGGCATCAGGTCGGGCGTGAACTGGATGCGTGAAAAGGGCAGGCTGAGCGACTGGGCCAGCGTGCGCACCAGCAGCGTCTTGCCCAGCCCGGGCACGCCCTCCAGCAGCACGTTGCCGCCGGCGAACATGGAGATGAGTACCAGATCCACCACATCCCGGTGGCCGACGACCACCTTGCCCACCTCGGCCGAGAGGTCCTTGAAGGTGGTGCGGAAGGCCTCGCACTTGGCGCGAACCTCCGCCGTCATGCTCTCGCCCGCCGTCACTGCGCTGTCGCTGCTTGCCATGGCTGTGCTCTCTTTGCTGTCATCGCCGGTCCGGCCGCTGCTCGCGCCCGGCCGAAGTCTGGACTACCGATTCGTGCCCCCGTCGCCCGGAGGCGTTCCGCCGTCTTTGTTCAGGTCCCCCTGGGCCCGCTGCTTGGCCTTGAGCAGCCGCGACATGCCGTCGCCCGGCGCCCCCGGCTGGCCCTGCGTCTGGCCGCCCTGACCGGGCGTGCTTGCCGGCCCGCGCTGCGGCTCACTGGGCTTGGCCAGCACCTGATCGGCGAACGAGCCGGCGCTGCGGGCCTGGGCCAGTTCCTGCGCGGTGGCCTCGAACTTCACGCCGGCGCCGGCGCGGTCGCCGGGTGCAGCCGTCGGTGCGCTGATGCGTTCGCCGATGGGGCGACCCGGCTCGTTGAAGCCACGTTGGCGTTCGGCCACCTGGGCCTGGGCCCGCTGGCGGGCGGTCCGCAGCGAGTCGATCTGCCCGGTGGCGGCGCTGGAGCCTGCACCCAGCCCGCGACGGATGGCGCGGGCGACGGCCAGCACATCCATCCGCACGCGGCGGACGGCCACATCAAGCAGGAAGCAGGCGATGGCGATCAGCGCCACCTCCAGCCAGATGGGCCGCAGGCTCACCGGCATGGTCAGGCCCTTGGGGTCCCAGACCTGGTCGGTCGCGGGGTTGCCGGTCAGCACGCGTCCGCCGGTGAGTTTGGCCACCTGTTCGAGCAGCGCTGAGTTGTCGCGCATGAAGCGGAACTCGTCGGCGAACGGGCGGGTGATGGCCACCTGCGTCGCCCCGCGGTTGACCTTGCCCCCCTCTTCCACCTGGCTGTAGCCCAGGTTCACCACATAACTGCCGCTGGCGGCGGTGGGCACCAGCCCCTCGTAGCGGCCCGGGCCGGTCTGGCGGAGTTCCACCGGCACCGCAACGCGGTCCGGGCCGACGGCGGCGCCGGTCCAGCGGAGGAAGTCCATCCGCGTGCCGTCCTGCTGGGCCGCCTCCACCACGATGCGGGTCTTGTCGCCCTCGTCCACCGTCGAAACGCGGACGTTCTGGTTGGTGCCCGGCCGCATGGCCCAGCGCAGGTGCTGCTCCCAGAACGCGCGGTAGCCGGGCCACTGCGTCCACGCGGTGGCCCAGCGGCTGGTCGCGTCGGAGGTGAAGGCGATCACGCGGCCCAGGCCGAACTGCCACTGGGCCAGCACCGGGTCGTTCTCCTGACCGCGCAGAATCACCTGCGCCAGCCCGCCCTCGCGCTCAGCCCCCACCACATATCCGGTGATCGGCGGCAGCGGCGTGCCGATGCCCCGCATCGGTTCAGAGATCGCCGCCAGCGACGGCCGGAAGGGCTCGCCCTCCCAGATCAGCGAGCGTTTGACCGTCTGCGCTTCTTTGATGAAGATCTGCGGCAGCGAGTTGAGCTGGTTGTTGACGGTGATCTCGTGGTACGTGCCGCCGGTCAGCCGGGCGATGCGTTCCATCTTCACCAGGTCCGTCGAGCCGGGCCCGGCGTGCGGGAAGACGGCGACGGTGGAGATGGAGATCTTGCCGGCGATGAACTGCTGCAGCAGCGCGTCCGACGGCGGGGCCGGGTCGCCGTCGGAGATGATGATCACATGCCGCTGGCCGGCCTGCACGCCCATGAGCTGCCTGTAGCTGGTCTCCAGCATGGGCACGAAGCTGGGCGCATCGCCATAGGTCATGGCGTTGGCGGCCCGGCGGATGGCGGACTTGTCGCCCAGGATCGACAGCGGGTGGACGATGCCGTCGCCGCCGCTCCAGTTGTGCTCCACGATGCCGGCCATGTCGCGCGAGGAGAGCGCGTCGATGGCGGCCTCGGCGCAGCGACGCCCGTAGAAGTTGCCCTCGGGCATCTCGCACGAGTGCATCACCAGCATCAGTGCGCCGCGAGGCATCTGCCGCTTGTTGGGCGGGTCGAGCCGGATCGGCAGCGTGTCGGCCACCGGCGAGCCGATCCACCCGCCGGCCCCGAAGGCCTCCGGGCCGCCGACCATCACCAGCCCGCCGCCCAGGTCCTGCACGTAGCTGCGCATCTCCTCCTGCTGCGCCAGGCTGAAGTCCGACGCCGCGGCGTTCACCAGCACCAGCCCCTCGTACACGCCCAGGTCCGCCAGCGACCGCCAGGGCTCGCGCTCGTCGCGCACATCCACCTGAATGTCGGCCGCACGCAGCGCCTCCACCAGCCGGTCGCCCTCGCCCGCCGCCCGCTGCGGCACCACCACCAGCGCCCGCCCCTCGCCGCCAACGAACGTCACCGCGGTGGCCACGTTGTTGTCGGTCACGGTGTCGCCGGCGACCGCCCCGCTGGCGCCGCTCAGCGGCTCAAACAGCGCCCGGAAACGCACCGCGCCGCGGCTGGGCAAGGCCACCTGCTGCACCAGCACGTTGGTGCCCTGCTCCAGTTCCACCAGCCGGCCGTTGCCGGGGGTCTCAGGGTCCAGGTCCACCTCCTGCTCGTTCATCAGCAGCGAGATGCGGCCCTGGGTCCGCTGCGTCGCGGTGACGACCAGACGAAGGCTGACCACCTCGCCGTCGCGGGCGGTGGCGGGCGTCACCAGTCGCTCGAAGATCACCTCGCGATCCAGCGAGAAGGTGCGCGGCAGCACGTCGATCGGCACGCCCGCTGCCTGGGCGGACTTGGCCATCGCCAGCAGCGAGCCGGCGGTCTCGTTGCCGTCGCTGATGACCACCAGCCGGTTGGCGGCATCCGAGGGCATCACCGCCATGGCCATGCGGCCGGCGGACTCCAGATTGGTGCCGTCGGTGGCGCCCACGTCCTGCACGTCCACCTGCTGGCGCACCGGGCGGGGCAGGGCCTGCACGTACGCGTCGCGGGCGGCGGTTACCAGCGCCACCTGGTCCTTGTCCCGCGCGGTGCGGGAGGATTCGTCGATGTACTGGCGGGCCACCGCCTGCATGTCGCGCAGGCTGCGGCTGGCGTCAAGCACGAACGACACCGAGACCGAGTCGGCCTCGCGGCGGAACTGCGGCTCGGCCATGGCGCCGATCAGCAGCGCCAGCACCGCCAGACGGATGCCCAGCGCCACCCGGCGGGTGGTGGTGCCCATGCCGCTGAGGCTCTTGCGGCCGATCCACACCACCAGCGCAGCGGCCACCGGCAGCAGCAGCAGCCAGGCGGGGCGGTCGAACTGGATGATGCCGAGGAAGTTCACGCTGCGGGGTGCTCCATGCTTGGTCGGCTGAACGCAAGAGGCGAGGCGGTGGCGGACGGGAAGGTCAGCCCGAGGGCACGTTCATCACCACCAGCCGGTGGTTCAGGGCGTCGACCACGAACGCCCGCCGACCGACGATCGCCAGCGACCAGGGCTCGGCCAGATCCCCCGGCCCGCGTCCGGCCCGCCCCCATGCCCCCAGGCTCCGGCCGGTCAGCCGATCAAACCGCTGCACGCGGTTGTTGCCGAACTCCACCGTCAGCAGCGTGCCATCGGGCAGGGCCCGCAGGCCCCGCGGGTGCTGCATCACGCCCCGGGCCGTCCCGGCGGTCTGGGGCGAGCCGATCCACCCCAGCAGGCGGCCGTCAAGGGTGAACCGCCCGATGCGGTGGTTCACCGAGTCGCTGACCACCAGCTCCGCCTGCCCCCCCACCGCCGGGCTGGCCGGCAGGATCAGCAGGCTCTGAGGGCGCTGGAACTGGTAGTCCTTCTGGCCGATGGTGCCCGGCTGCGACCCCGGCGAGCCGAGGGTGAACAGCACCTCGCCCGACCCACTGAAGACCTGGATGCGGTCGTTGCCGCCGTACTCGCTGACGTACAGCCGCTCCACCCGCGTGCCGTCGGCCGAGAGCAGCACCTCCACATCGGTGGGGTACAGGAACTGCCCCGGGCCCTCACCAAAGGTGCCGAATTGCATGACCAGCTTTGGCTCGGCCACCGCGGCATCCCACCGCTCCTCGGGGTTGTACTCAGCCGGGCGGGCGGGCAGGGCGTAGACCAGCACGCGGTGGCTGTGGGTGTCGGCAATGTACAGGCACGGGCCCAGCGTGCCATCGGGCGAAACCGGCCCGGGCGACACCTTCAGGCCGGTGGGGAAGCCCCGCTCGGTGGTGGGCAGAATGAAGTACTGGATGCACACGCCGGTGTCGGCGTCCACCCGCTGCACCCGCCCGGAACGGTCAATCACCCAGAGGTCCCGCCCGTCGGTGTCGATGGCGCGGGGCTTGACGTACCGGCCCGGCGTCACCCCAGGTCCGCCAAAGGCGCCCAGCGAGGCGATGGGCTTGGGGGTGTCGTTCGACGCAGACGGCGAACACCCGGCAGCGAGCAACGCTGCGCCGGTCACCAGTATCAACATGCATCGGCGTGCCCTGACCCGCCGCGCGCTCGGCCGCATAGCAAACGGCTCCACAACCTCCTGCGCCAACCCCACATGCCGCGAGGCAGCGGGGCCGTGCGGCCCGCCGCGTCGCGCTGGCTGGGCCATGAACCAACCCGGCGGTCGATTCGACCCGGCGACAACACAGGTTGCCGCCTTTCCACAAGCACTCAGCATATCGCCCGGTGCGTCGCGGTCGGCCCCACATCACATCCCCCAAGCGGGGGCTTTTTGCCGTTGGACCTCGGACCACCCACCTGATTCTTGCGCCCCACCCATCCGGACCACCCACGCGCCCCACCCAAGCGACCCATCCAAGCTCCAAGGTGTTCTCCGAGGTTGCGCCACATCGGCGGATCGCTCACCGCCGCTCCGGGGCCAGCCCCCACAGCCGCGCCAGCAGCGGGCCGAGCAGCAGCCCGCACCCCACGCACAGCAGCACGTTGGTCAGCGCCAGGCTGCTGGCCGCCGCCGAGAGCTCCTCATGCCGGTTGTAATGGAGCAGTTCAAGCAGGCGGCCGGCCAGCGAGCGGAAGCCCGGGGGCTGCACCATGACCGTCGCCTCGATCTCGTGGATGCTCATCGCCATCGCCGCCAGCCCCGCCCCAGCGCAGGGCAGCAGGGCGGGCCGCTGTGCCGCCCACCACCCGGCCAGCCGGGCGGCCAGCCCGGCCCCCGCGTCCAGGCGGCGCAGGTCGCGCAAGTCCGCCGGTTCGGCCAGCGCCACCACCCAGCCCACCACCGCGCCCAGCACCGCGAACCGCAGCACGTGGGCCAGCAGCAGCGTGCCCCCGGCGTCATCCACCGCCCGCCCGGTCTCGCCCAGCCCTTCAGTCAGCAGCCGCACGCCCGAGCCGACCAGCACGCCCGGCACCACCGCCACCGCCCCGCAAAGGGCCACCAGCGTCAGCGCCGCCATGCCGGCCCACCTTCGCGTTGAACCGGCCAGCCCGGCCACCACCACCGCCAGCGCACCGATCAGCCCGCCGACCAGCAGCCCCAGCCCGGCCGAGTCGGCCACCGATCCGCCCGCCAGCCGCCAGAACACGCCCACGCTGCCGGCGTCGTGCACGCTGGACCAGAACAGCCACGCCGGCACCACCACCGCCATCGCCCACACCGCCGCCGCCGCCAGGGGCACGCCCACACGGGCCAGCGGCGAGGCGAGCGTCGGGGGCGTCACCACCGCCTCGGAGGCCCGCGTGGACCGCAGCACCACCGCCAGGGCCCCGCCGGCCAGCAGCGCCAGCGGCAGCACCACCCACGCCCCCACCGAAGTGCGGCCATCCGCCGACGCCCCGCTCGGCCACCACACCTCCGCCGGGCTGACCAGATTCAACTGCGCCCACACCCGCAGAGCCCAGGTGTCAAACTGCGCCAGATGCAACGGCACCGCCGACCCCGCATGCACCACCGCCACCACCCCCACCGCCAGGGCCCACGCCCACCACGTTTGCCGCAGCACGGCCCCGGCGCGTCGCAGCGGGCCGGCCCCGTCCAGCGCCAGCGCTTCCAGCCGTTCTCGACCCACGCCCGCCAGCCCGCACAGCAGCACCACCGCCGCCAGCGGCCAGGACCACAACGCCAGCCCGAACCCCGCCATCACCTTGCCGGCGAACGCCATGGCCTCCGGGCCGGCGCGTTCCAGCGCATCGCCCAAGAGCGTGCCCGGGGCCCGCGCCAGCGACCAGCCGGAGAACGCCAGATACGCCGGCATGAGCATCGGTGCCGGCAGCAGCGCCAGCAGCGCCGTCCGCGTTCGGCCCCGCGCACAACGGATCCACCACGCCGGCGCCGCCGCCATGACGACGGCCAGCATGGCAATCGCCAGCGGAACCAGCAGGGTGGACCAGCCGCCAGTCACGGTCAATCAGCCAGGTACGCCGCCAGGCCGGCCCGCCCGCCCTCGCGTCCGAAGCCGCTCTCCTTGTAGCCGCCGAAGGGGCTGGCGGCGTCGAACTTGTTGTAGGTGTTCAGCCACACCACGCCGGCCTCCAGTTGCCTGGCCACCCGCAGCACCTTGCTGCCCTTGTCCGTCCACACCCCGGCGGCCAGCCCGTAGGGCGTGTTGTTGGCCCGCAAGATGGCCTCTTCGGGCGTGCGGAAGCTCATCACCGAGAGCACCGGCCCGAAGATCTCCTCGCGGGCGATGCGGTGGCTGGGCTGCACCCCGGTGAAGAAGCACGGCCGGCAGTAGTACCCGGTCGAGGGCAGCCGCTGGCCGGCATTCGGCTCGTGCAGTTCGGCCCCCTCGTCGGTGCCGATCCGCAGGTACTCGCGGATCTTCTGCAACTGGCCGGCGGAGTTGATGGCGCCCACGTCGGTGTTCTTGTCCATCGGGTCGCCCACGCGCAGGCTGGCCAGGCGGATCTTCAGCTTGCGGACCACCTTCTCCAGCACGCCCTCCTGCACAAACAGCCGCGAGCCGGCGCAGCACACGTGCCCCTGGTTGAAGTAGATGCCCTCGATGATCCCCTCCACGGCCTGGTCCAGCGGGGCATCTTCAAAGATGATGTTCGCCGACTTGCCGCCCAGTTCCAGCGTCAGCCGCTTGCCCGAAGCGGCGACCGACGAGGCGATCCGCTTGCCCACCTCGGTGCTGCCGGTGAAGGCGATCTTGTCCACGCCGGGGTGCTCCACCAGCGCCGCCCCGGCCCGGCCGTCGCCGGTGACGATGTTCACCACGCCCTTGGGCAGGTCGCACTCGGCGAGAATCTCCGCCAGCCGCAGCGCCGTCAGCGGGGTGGTCTCCGCCGGCTTGAGCACCACGGTGTTGCCGCAGGCCAGCGCCGGGGCCAGTTTCCACGCCGCCATCAGCAGCGGGAAGTTCCACGGGATGATCTGCCCGCACACGCCCACCGGCCGAGGGGTCGGCCGGCCGGGCAGGGCATAGGCCAGCTTGTCGGCCCAGCCGGCGTGGTAGAAAAAGTGCTGCGCCGCCAGAGGGATGTCCACGTCGCGGCTCTCGCGGATGGGCTTGCCGCCGTCGAGCGTTTCCAAGATGGCCAGTTCGCGGGCCCGTTCCTGCATCCGTCGCGCGATGCGGTAGAGGTACTTGCCGCGCTCGGCCCCGGGCAGGCCCGCCCAACCCGGCAGGGCGGCGCGAGCGGCGGACACCGCCGCGTCGACATCGGCCGCGTCGCCCTGGGCCACCTCGGCCAGGGGCTTCTCGGTGGCTGGGTTGATGGTCGCGAAATACGCCCCGGACCGCGGCTCAACGAACGACCCATTGACAAAGTGCCCGCTGCGGGGCTGGATGGTCACCTTCACCGTCTCAGGTGCCGGGGCGTACGGCCAGGGGTCGGCAGCGACGGCCGCAAGCGCGCCGTTGCCCGCGCCGCCCACCGGCGAGGCCTTGACCGTCGCGGCATGCCGGCCGTTGGTGGTGCCGTTGACGGAACCCTTGCCGCGTGCGGCCTTACCGGCCGATTTCCCGGCAGGCTTGCCGGCCGACTTGCCCGTGCTTGCGCCCTTGCCGGCTGTCTTCTTTGCGCCCGAGGAGGTGGCCATGGCCGGATGGTACGACCGGGCGCAGGCCTCAGAACCGCAGCCGCTGCCCGCTCTCCGGGTCCATCAGCGTCCAGCGGTTCTCGCGGCACATCCGCTGCAGCACCGGGAAGGCAAAGTCCTCGTCGGTCATGGTGACCATGAGCTGCCGGACCTGGTCGGTCATGGCGCTCATCTCCACCACCATGCCCGGGCCGTGCATCAGCACCATGCCCATCTGGGCGTGCTTGCCGCCGCCCGAGCCGTCCGGCCCGGTGTTGAAGCGGGCGAGAACGGTGACGATGTCGTCCACGCCGCCCATAGGCGGCATGCCCTCCTCATCCGCGGAGGGGTCCACCGTCTTCATCACAATGACCTGGCGCGAGCGACCCACTGCTTACTGCTTGTCCTTTCCGGCCGCATCGTCATCCGCCTCGTCCTCGGCGTCCACCAGTTCCAGGGCGGTGGAGATCAGCTTCTCAAGGGGCACCGGCTTGAGCAGATAGCGGTCCACGCCGAGCTGCTCGGCATACGCCTGATGCCGGCGGCCCTCGTTGGCGGTGAGCATGATCACCGCGGGGCTGTCCTCCTTGCCCTTGATCTTCTCCAGCACCAGGAAGCCCGAACGGCCCGGGAGCATCATGTCCAGCACCACCAGATCCGGCGGAGCCTCCTGCACGGCGGCCACCGCGGCGTTGCCGTCGGCGACCGACCGGGTGGCGGCGCCCTCGCTCTGCAGCGCGGTCTCCATCGCCTCACGCACGTCGGCGTCGTCGTCGACAATCAACACGCTGACACCATCCAGTCGGCCCGCCATCGCACATCTCCTGCACCACCGCCCACTGCCGCCCCATCTGGACAGATGTTAGTGCCCAGCCCCTCCGCGGTTCGCTGATTTGGCCACAATCCGCACGCATCCGCCCCGTCTCCGGCGCTGTTTCCGGCCCCACCGCCGTCTGTTACAGGCCCTCGTCGGCCTCGTCGGCCGCGGACGGCTTGGGCCCGCGGCCCTCGCGGGCGGTCTGGGCGTCGATCCGACCGTTGGCCACGATGCGGTCCATCTCCGCCTGGGTCATCCACGGCAACTGCTCGATCTTCTTGAGCACCGCCGGAGGAATCTCCTTGCCGGCCAGTTCGTACTTCGGGCGGCTCTTCCAGTAGCGGTGCATCCACAGGAACTGCGTCGGCTCGCTGCGGACCGATGTTTCGATCGCCCGCCGGTACCGGGCGGCGATGTAGAACGACGGGTCCGGCTGGGCCATGTAGTCCTCCGGCGTGATCACGTCGAAAGGCCGCATGGTGTACCGCAACGCCTCGTGCCCGGCGGGGGCGAAGCGGGGCAGGCCGTCGGTGCCGATGGGCAGATTGCGGTGCGCCGCCCCCACGATGATCACCGCCTCGTGCTGGATCGCCAGCAGCCCGATCGCCTTGTAGCTGGAGGCCAGGCGACCGAAGAACGGCACGAACAACCCGCGGACGCCGGCGTTCTGGTCGGCGACGAACCCCAGCGGCACCCGGCGCGACAGCAGGTCGGGCAGGGTGGAAGCGGCCCCGAACTTGTCCACCAGCACCAGCCCGGAACGCGAGCGGCTGGAACGCACGTACTGGTCCAGCGGCTTGAGGTCCAGCGGGCGATACAGCGCGTGCAGCGGGAAGCCCAGCAGCGCCAGGGCATACCCGCAGATCTCCCAGTTGCCGCAGTGCCCGCACACCAGCATCACCGGCCGCTTGCCGGTCAGCGGGCCGATGATCCGCTCGGTCTGCTCCACCCCGATCCGCGCCACCCAGCCGTCGATGGTCAGCAGCCGAGGCAGCAGCGCCGTCTCCACCGCCAGCATGAACAGGTGCTGGTAGGCCGCGACGGCGCACCGCTTGCGCTGCTCGTCGCTCCAATCGGGATAGGCGTAGGCCAGGTGCTCGGCGGCGCGGGCCAGTCGCTTGCGGTTGAACTTCGCAGCCCCGAACCGCTGGCCCAGGTCGCTGGCGACCGCCAGGCTCTCGCCCAGATCCGGGCCGCCCAGCACGCTGATGCCCGCCCGGATGGCGGCGCCGATCGCTGCGTTCAGCGGGGCCGGAAACTGTCTGCGAACCTTGGGCATGGCAACGCTCGACCGGGCACGCGCACGCCCCGGTCGCTCACCGGCACGCGATGCTGGGTCACTTGCCCAGCAGCGTGTTCAGGCGGTTCTCGTTGAGCACGGGGATGCTGGTGGCGGCGGCCTGCTCCAGCAGGCGGTCGTACTCGCGGGCCAGGCGCTGCACGCGGATGAACTGCTGCACCACCTCGGCCGGCGCGTCGGCCGGCGGGCGGGGCGGCAGCACCGGGCGGCTGCCCAGCACCAGGAAGTCCACATTGCCGGCCAGCTGGTCGGTCACCTTGCCGCCCCAGCCCTCGATCAGCGCCCGGATCTCGCTCTGGCCCTCAGGCGTGGAGCGGCCGATGTTCTGCGGATCAAAGTTGCCGAACACCAGGAAGGTGTAGGTCTTGCGGGGGTCGAACAGGGGGTTGGCGATCACGTCGCCCCGGGCGATCGGGTTGCCGCGCGGGTTGCGGGTGATGCGGGCCACCGAAGAGTTCTCATCCAGCCGGATGACCTCGACCGAGGCCTTGCCCCGGGGGGCCTCGCCGCTCTCATCGGGCCGCATGGCCGTCGCGTCGGAGTAGACCTCGAAGCTCATGCCGATGACCACGCGCTGCTTGCGACCGATGTTCAGGTAGACCATCCGGTCGTCCATGCTGTCCAGACCGATGATCTCGCCGTCGACCAGCGCAAACTCGTCGGCCGGACGCACGCCCTCGCTGGCGCGGTTCTTCTGCAGCTCGCGGATCTTGCCCTGCGCCACCAGCAGCTCCTCGCGGAGCTTGGTCAGTTCGTTGTTCAGCTGCACCTTCTCGCGGTCGGCCTCCTCGCGGACCTTGTCGATCTGCGAGGCCATCTCGCCCACGCGGGTCTGCAGGTCGCTGCGGAAGCCGTCGACCTGCCCCTTGTAGTTGCCCACGTCGGTGTTCAGGCCGGCCAGGGCCGCCTGCTGCGCGCTGTTCAACGACTCGATCCGCTTGCCGGTCTGCTGCACCTGCTCCACCGCCGCCAGACGGGAGGTCTCGGCGTCGGCCACCGTCTTCTGCAACTGCGCGATCTTCGCGTCGCGGTCGGCCAGAGCCGCCAGCAGGTTGCCGCTGCCCGCGGCACGGTTCACCTTGGTCAGCAGCGTCGCCGGAGTGTCAGACCGCGAGCCGCCCACCTTCTCGGCGATCACGCCGAACTGCTCCTGCATGTACGTCGCCAGCGAACGCGCCGGCGGACGCTTGGCCTCTTCGATCAGCAGGCGAATCGACTCCTGGTTCTTCTCCGCCTCCTTGACGATCTCGTTGGAGGTCTGCTGCGTCTCGGTGAGCTTGCGCTCCGCCGTGTTGGCGCGACCGTAGAACACGAGCGAGGTCACAAAGAACGCCACCGCCGCGGTGCCGGTCACCGCCATCGTCACGCCCATGCCCACGCCCATCGAAGTACGTCCCGCCATGCGTGCCAACCTTTCGTCTGTCTGTGCTCTTTCAGCCGGGCCAGTGTCACTCGCAATCACCCCCCCGCCGCTGCAGGTCGCCGGTCGGCCGGAACGGCCTTCCCGCCCCCGGACAAGCCGTGCTGCCAGCATGGCCTGTACGGGTGCCGTCCGCCCTCGGTTGCCCAACGGCGGTTGACAGGCACCGAAGATAGCCGACCTGAGGCCAGCGGTCGAACCGCCCGCCTCATCATCCACCGATCATCCACCAACCAGAGCAGCCCCACCGATGATCTATCCGATATTCATCCGCACCGGCTGAGGCCCCACCACCTCACCACCGCCGGCTCGACCGTTGAAGCCCCTCGCAAGCACACCCCTGCAACCACACCCCTGCAACCACACCCCCGTGACCACACCCCCGTCCAACCCGCCGATCCATTCGCCGACCTCACCCTCCTCGGGCACCGCCCCGCACGGCGGCCCCCCTCCCGGCGAGGTGCCCCTCATTCTCATTGGCGGGGGCGGACACTCGCTGGTGGTTATGGAAGCGGCCGCATTGGCCGGCATGCGGATCGACGGCTTTCTGGATGACAACCCCGCCGCCCCGGTTTCGGCCATCCTGATTGATCTCCCCCACCCCTTTCCCTCCCCCCGCCACCTGGGCAACCTGGAAGAGGTTCACCGCACCCACGGCCGGCACTGGATCGTCGCCATCGGCGACGTCACCGTCCGCCGAAAGCTCCTCCGCCTGCTGCTGGCCGCCCCCGATCTGGCCCCCATGCCTCGATCGGTGGTGCATCCCACGGCCTTTGTCAGCCCTTCGGCCGTCGTCGGCCCGGGGACGTACATCGGCCCCCGTGCCGTCGTGCATGCCCGTGCCCGCATCGGGGCCCACTGCATCATCAACTCCGGCGCTGTCATCGAACACGACTGCGCCGTCGGCGAGAACACCCACATCGCCCCCGGAGCCGTCCTTGGAGGTTCGGCCAAAGTCGGCCATGATGCCCTGATCGGCCTGGGCTGCCGCATTCTGCCGGGTCTGAGCGTCGGCCACCGCGCCACCGTGGGGGCCGGCGCCGTGGTCACCAAGCCGGTGGCTGATCACACCACGGTCACCGGCGTGCCCGCGCAGGTCAGTTGAGCACGGCAGGATCAGCCGCAGACCGTATTTGTACTGACCGCACTTCTGCGGATTGCCTGCATGTGCAGCTGTATACAACCAAAAAGAACACAACCCCAGTCGCCCGGGGTTGCGCTGATCTTCGTGCCTGTCGTCTCAGACCGCCGGGGTGGCGGCGGCCCGCACGGCATCGGGCCGCATCAGGCGGCGGTGTAGTTGCCGCGGCTGACGCGCTTGAACTTCTTCTTGTTGGCGATGAAGCACTGGTTGACAATGGTGCGGAAGTTGGGCGACGAGGTCTTGTAGCCGGCGTTCTGCACGGCCTCGGCGGCCTCGGTGACGCTCATGGTCTTGCCGGTCAGCACCTGGATGAGCGCATCCAGCAGGCTGCTGTCGTTCCGCATGCGCGGGCCGCGACGGCCGCCGCCCAGCGAAGCACCGACCTTGGCGAGCGTCGCTTCCACATCGGCCAGGTTCTTGAGCAACCGCTCGCGCTTGCGACGCAGCTTGGTCAGACCCTTCTCGCGACGTGCGATCTCGGCCTGCAATTCCGCAACAGACAACTCCGCCAACCCGCCTCCCGATGAAGACTCTGAACGACGCTTTGCCATACCACTCCTTTATTCGCCCGAGGCGGGCTGTTGGCCCCCCACCAGACCTGTTCATGTCTACGCAACATTTTCAAACATGATCCGAACAGACTGGCGAGAGAATGTTAGCATGTGCCAATCGCCTTGACGAATAGATCATGTCATCGTTGCAGCGATATTACATACGGAAGAATCCCTTTGTTCATTAAAAATCCCATGATCAGGGGGGTGCCCGCGGCCTGAGCGGCATTTCGCACCCGTTCTCCTGGCCGCCCAAAGCCGACAGAGCGACCGGAGCACACCTCCAAGCCTGGGCTGATGACCAGCGAAGGCCGGAAAGGTCAGGTCTTTCATGGAGGCCTCAGCATCAACTGATCCCCATCTCACGGACACGGCGATCACCAACCGACTAGCGTCCCCCGACCGCATGGCAGTGCATCCCGCTCAATCCGTCACCCAATCGTCGCCGGTGGAAGCATCCGCCGGGGCCCCGCAGCACCCGCAGGGCCTGTTCGCCCCCCGCACCCAGCTCATCGCCGCTGTCGGGGCCGGGCTGGCCCTGGCCATCGCCTTCATCCTCCACCGTCTGACCGATGACCCCGGCGTGCTGCTCACCGCCCATGTCCTCAACTGGGCGGCGCTGGGTGTCGGGCTGGTTTACGGCGGCCGCGCCGCCGGCGAGGCCCTGGCCCGCAAGCAGTTCGATATTGACGTGCTGATGGTGCTGGGCGCCCTGCTGGCCGCCTGGCTTGACGCCCCCGCCGAGGGCGCCCTGCTGCTGTTCCTCTTCACGCTCTCCGGAGCGCTGGAGGACCTGGCCATGGCCCGCACCACGCGAGCCGTGGAGGCCCTCTCGGCCCTGATCCCCACCGCCGCCATCCGCTGGACCGGCAACCAGCCGCCCACCCAGGCCCAGTCGGCTGCGCAGGAAGGCTGGGAGCACGTCGCCCCGGAGAGCCTGCTGCCGGGGGATCTGGTGCGCATCCTGCCCGGCGAGCGCGTGCCCACCGACGCCCGCGTGGTCGCCGGCGAGGCGGCGATTGATCAGGCCACCCTCACCGGCGAGAGCATGCCCCGCGAGGTCGGCCCGGGGGATGAGATCTTCGCCGGCACCATCAACACCAGCAACCCGCTGGTAGCCTCGGTGCTGCGGCCCGCCGCCCAGAGTTCGCTGCAGAAGATCCTCCACCTGGTGACCCAGGCCCAGCAGCAGCGCGAGCCGGTGCAGCGTTTCATCGACCGCGTCAGCCAGCCCTACGCCTGGAGCGTGCTGGCCGCCTCGCTGGCCACCTTCGCGGTTTTCCACCTGCTGGTGGGCGATCCGTGGAAGGACGCGGTCTACACCGCCATCACCCTGCTGATCGTCGCCTCACCCTGCGCCCTGATCATCGCCACGCCCACCGCCACCCTGGCGGGCATCTCCCGCGCCGCCCGGGGCGGCGTGCTGTTCAAGGGCGGCCAATCCATTGAGCGGCTGGCCCGCATGAACGGGGTGGCGCTGGACAAAACCGGCACCCTGACCCTCGGCCGTCCCCGCGTCACCGCCCTGCACCCCATCGCCTGGTCCGACGGCACCCACCTGCTGGCCATCGCCGCCGGGCTTGAGGTCAGTTCCACCCACCCCATCGCCGAGGCCATCCTCGCCCAGGCCAAGGCCCTGGGCATCGCCCACGCCCCCGCCGCCGAGGTCCGCTCGCTCACCGGCAAGGGCATCGCCGGCGATGTCGCCGGCTCCGAAGCCCGCCTCGGCTCGTTCAGCCACACCCAGGACCTGATCCCCGTCTGCTTCCGCAACCAGGTCAAGCAGACCATGGCCCAGGCCCAGGCCCAGGGCGCCATCGCCATCGTCGTCGCCTGGAAGGACCAGGTCGGCGTGATCACCCTCGCCGACAGCCCCCGCCCCGGTGCCGAGCACCTTGTCGCCCGCATGCATCAGGCCGCCGTGCGGCCCGTGGTCATGCTCACCGGCGACCACCCCGCCACCGCCAACCACGTTGCCAAGGCCCTGTCCATCGACACCGTGCACGCGGAACTGCTCCCGGCCGACAAGGTCCGCCACCTGCAGGAACTCAAGCAGCCGGCCACCCCCGGCGGCCCCGCCCGCCGCGTCGGCGTCATCGGCGACGGCGTGAACGACGCCCCCGCCCTGGCCGCCGCCGACGTCTCCATCGCCATCGGCTCGATCGGGTCCGACGCAGCGCTCGAGTCCGCCGACATCGTCCTGCTCGCCGACGACCTTCGCGCCGTGCCTTGGGCCGTCATCCTGGCCCGCCGCGTGCGGCTCACCATCACCATCAACCTGTTCTTCGCCCTCGGGGCCATCGTGCTGATGGCGCTGGCGACCATCATCGGCGCCGCCCTGGGCTGGCGACTGCCCCTGTGGCTGGGCGTGATCGGGCACGAGGGCGGCACCCTGCTGGTGGTGTCGCACTCGCTCTGGCTGCTGCTGTTCCCCGCCGTGCAACTGGACACGCCGGGCCGCATCGGCCATGCCCCGGTGCACGACCCGCTGGCGGGCGACGCCCGACCCAGCCCCCATGCGGGGAGCCCCGATCTGGTCGCCGGCCCCCGCTGACTGGTCCGCCCGCCGCAAGCGCCGCCCGCCCGCCACTACCATGAGCGGATGTCCGACGCGCCCGCGCCCGCTCCTGCCGCTTGCTCCCCAACTGACGCCGCCGAGCCCACGCCGGTCGAACCGGTCGCCACCACCTGGCGGCCGCGCGAGGTCCTCGTCCGTGCGCTCATCCCCGCGTTCGTCGCCCTGGGGGCCACCGCCAAGGTGCTCTACGGCTCGCCCTTTGAGTTGCCGCCCTTCGTGCTCTACCTCGGGCTGCAGGCCCGCCTCAGTGAAGAGCAGACCTTCCTGCTGATCGTCGGCGTGGAGTACGTGCTGGCGGCGGTCATGCTGCTGCACGCCCGCTGGGCCACCTGGGTCGCCCGGGGCACGCTGATGCTCTTCATCGCCGTGCTGCTCATCCACCAAGCCGACACGCTGGTCCGCAACATCTCCGGGGCCTCCTGCGGCTGCTTCGGCGCCATCCACATCCCCGTCGGGCTCATGCTCGCCATCGAGGGCCTGCTGCTGCTGGCCACCTTCCTGCTGCCCGGCCGCCGCCACACCGCCGAGTTCCCCCCGCTGCCGGGCAACGCCCGCTTTGCGCTGATGACCGCCATCGCCGCCGTGGGCATCGGCTTCGCCGCCGGGGCCTTCCGCTACAACTACATCGGCGGCCTTCGCGCCCCGGAGGATGTGGTGGAACTGGACCTGCTCCGCAACGCCCGGGGCAACGACTGGGACCGCCTGAAGATCGCCCGCTACCTGGACAAATCGCCCAAGGACTTCGCCGAGCCGGTGCAGTACTGGGTGCTCTGGCGGACCACCTGCCCGATCTGCCACCAGGTCTTCAAGGAGCAGTTCTCCACACCCCAGCCCGGCGTGCGGGTGATCGCCGTGGAGATCCCGCCCTTCCCGCCCCTGCCACCCAACCCCGACCCCTTCGCCACCCAGAACCAGCCCATCGAGTGCGCCGAGTGCGTCCGCCTGACCATGCCCGCCGACCGCGACTGGAAGATCCGCACGCCGATCATCCTGCGTGTCGAGGGCGGCCGGGTAAGCCAGGTGGAGCGGCGGATGGAGTAGGTGGATCCAGCACAGGCCCAGAGACGCCCGCGAGAACACAGGTCAGTCCATCGCCAGATTCAGTCTGTGCAACGAGCCGATCACCCCAACTCGCTCGTGATCGACACCGCCCAGGTCGGCCCACTCCGGCCATCGCCGTACCGCGGCGGTCACATCATGAACAATCCGCCGAACAGCCGGCGCCGCCAGCCCGACCGCGTCGCCGACGGCGCGAAGATCCGCGGGCACGAAGCCATCGAGCTTGTTTGCAAGGCTCATCTGGTGTCGGGCCGTCCACGTGCCCGCCGGGTTGTACGAGAAGTTCAGGTCATACGCCGGCGCGAGCGACCAGCGACCAAGCCGATCCATCAGGAACGCGATGTTCTTGACGTGGTCGTCCTGATTGCGAGCGACCACGTTGAACACCATCCGGCGGAACTGCTCAGCTACTCCGTCCGACCCCAGACCCAATCGCCGCATGATCAGCATCGCTTGCTCGTACCCGTGCACGCCGGGCTGGTTGAAGTCCAGATGCGCAAGCGAACCAAGTGACTGCATGTGCAGCTTGCCTCCGTCCGGCTGCCGGTCGAATCGCCGTGTCATGAAGTGGCTTCGCCCGTTTTCCTTGAACAGCCGACATTCGCTCATGCGTATCCCGGCCGCGCGGGCCATCAGGCTGTACGCGTACTCAATCGCCCCGAAGCCCGACGAGCGGAACAGGTCCGCGCCGCCCGCTCCATCGACACCGTCGAACTTCAGCAGCCAGTATTCGAACCCGGGCGGCGCCGTCACCTGACCGGACCGCACCTCATTGGTCGCCGGGTTCCAGGCGATGACCGCCTTGGGGCGCGCACCGCCGGCCGAGGCCCCGACCCGCAGGATGTCACGCAGCGCCCGCTCTCTGGCCGCGTCAGCGAACGAGGCGGTCAATGCCTCCCGCCGCTGCAGAACCTCCGCCGCGAGCGCCACCAGCGCTTCGACGGCCACCGGTCTGGACGCCGACGATCTCGGACCCATCACCGGGCGGAACTCAAGCGCGCCCATGCCCCGGGTGCCCGTGTAGCACAACCGTTCCACCGCATCAATCTCACCGGCCGCACGCCCCTGCGCCGCCAGCCACGCGTCGATCACCGCGTTGCCGAATCGATCAGGCAGACTGTCGGCCAGCAGGCCGGGCAGACCATGGAACGTGCCAACGGCCAGTTGGCCAAAGGAATACACCTGATCCGAGAGGGGCATCACCAGCGGCGACACCTCGATGCCGCTCCGCACAAACTTCGGCGTGTACTGGAACGTCGCCACCCCGCCCGGCCGCTCGACCGAGACGACACCGATGGTCGTACCCCACAACCGAACTTCGGCCACCGTGCTCACTGGTCATCCCCCGCACGCGCTGCTTTGCCCGAGCGGCGTCCGCCGCCGCCCTCATCCCCCCACACCCACCGCCCACCCTCGCCCTGGTGTGCCGCGTTCTTCGGCCCGCTTTGCCCCCCGCCCCGCGTGCCGCTGGCGCGCCGCCGCTGCTTGCCCCGCAGTTTGAGCAGTTGCAGCGGGCTGGGCAGCGGCTCGGGCACCAGGCTGTTCACGCTCTCCAGCAGCCCCAGCGCCCGCATCACCCGCACCAGGTTGCCCAACTGGCTGGCCTCCCCATGCTCCAATCGCACCAGCGTCCGGGGGGCAACGCCCGCCTGCTTGGCCAACTGCGTCTGCGTGAGGTTCAGCCGCAGCCGGTGGGCCGCCAGCCGCCGCCCCACCTCGGCCAACACAGCCCGGTCAGAGAGCATCAGCGATGTGCTGGGAGTTGCCATATCTGGCAAGTATATTGTCAAATCGCGGTTTATGTGCCAAACTTGGCTTGTTAACGCCGCCGACCTCTGACGCCTGATAACTCGCAACCCCCAAAGCAACAACGCCCCGCAGGCTCTCCCGCGGGGCGTTGCTCAGTGCATCCCAAACTCACCCCCACCAGCTCACCTCCCGCCGCCCCGCCTCACTCCCGCGAGGCCAGCATCTTCAGCAGCCGCAGCAGCGAGAGGTACAGCCAGATCAACGTCGCCATCAGGCCGAACGCCCCGTACCACTCCATGTACTTGGGCGCGCCCGCCTTCGCCCCCTCCTCAATGAAGTCAAAGTCCAGCACCAGGTTCGCCGACGCCAGCAGCACGATGAACCCCGCGATGGCGATCCCCAGCGGGCCGTTGTCGAAGATGTACGGCACCTGCACGCCGAACAGCCGCAGCGCGAACGTGCCCAGGAACAGAATCGCCACGCCCAGCGTCGCCGCGGCCACGCCCAGCTTGAAGTTCTCCGACGGCTTGATCAGCCGCGTGCAATACGCCGTCAGCAGGCCGGCCAGAATGCCGAACGTCAGCAGCCCCGCCTGCAGCACGATCGTCGGACCCGTGGGGAAGGTGTACGCCGTCACCACCGAGATCGCCCCCACAAAGCCGCCCTGCACCGCCGAATACACCGGCGAGAGATACGGCGCCGTCTTGGGCACAAACCCGATGATCAGCGCCAGCACCAGCCCGCCCAGCGACGCGCCGATTAGCGCCGGGTACGCCATCGCCGGCATCGCCACCTTCTCGCCAGAGGAGATCGCGTCCAGCGCCGGGGCCAGCCACGACCATGTCGCCACCGCACACGCCGTGCAGATGCCCAGCAGGATGAACGTCGCGTTCACCGTGCCCTGAATCGTCATCGTCTTGGGCCGCGCCGCGGTCAGTTCCATGCCGGCGGTCTCGCGCCAGCCGGTGAACACATCGGGCCTCAGGGCCGGGTTGTTGGTACGGAACATGCTCATGTCCAAAGACCTCCCACTGCAAGGCGAACCGCCGACTCTCCGTGCCGGCCTTCGCCCGTGTGCGGTACCTGCTCCGGCGGCGCTCCAGCGTCACCGGTCCTGATTGATGGGAATGCGTTCATCCCCTATTTCAGGCGGTCTATCGTACGCGGCACTTGGCTCAGGGGCCGCGCCCAAGGCCATCGGGCCCTCACCCCAACCAGACCCTGACTTGCCCGCCCCGCTTCGCCTCACCCCCGCCGTTCGGCCAGCAGGCCCTCCTGATACGCCCGCACCAGGTCCTCCAAGTCGCCGATCTCGGCCCGGATTCGCACGCCCTGGTCGGTCTCGCCAATGGTCCGCGCCCGCGGGTAGGTCCGCAGCGTGGTGACGGTGGGCACGATGTCCGCCCCCTCGTCCACCACCGCCTCCACACCCTTGAACGGCGCGTGCTCGGCCAGGTCGATGCGGTCCGGCCGGATCACCAGCGTGTACCCGCGGTCGCCATACGCCTCGGAGAACGCCCCGTCGATGGTCACCGCGTTGCCGCCCCGCTTGAGCGGCTGGTCACCCTTCTCCACCTTCACCGGCACGTGCCCATTCACCACCAGCACATCGTCCCCGCAGCCGAACATCCGCCCGATCTTGCGGACAAAGCCGGCGTCGTGCAGCAGTTCAAAGTACGGGTTCTTGTGCTCCTTGTGGGTCGCCTTGTCGGCCAGGAAGGCCGACTCGAAGGTCGACAGCCGGTCCTTGCCAAACAGCGGCGAGCGCGGCCCGCCCCAGAGGTAGTACAGCCAGTCCGCGTCGGGGTTGTCGCGCATGAAGCGGTTGCGGAAGGCCCGCCGCACCACCGTCACCAGCGCATCCATCAATTCGCGTCCGCTGCGGGGCGTGCCATCGACCGTCAGGCTGAGCGGCTCGCCCGCCTCGTCCACCGGCACGCAGGCGTGGAAGATCAGCACATCGTCGCGCCGCGTCCACATCTCCCCCCGGCGCGCCACCCACTGCATGTGCTCGCGGAGTTTCTGCGAGCCGAAGAACGAATCCCGCAGCCGCGACAGGCACGCCTGCTCCTCAGGGCTGTAGGCATATGGGTTCGCCGGGTCGATGGTCGGCAGGTGGGTGTCCAGCAGCGGATGGGTCACGCCGTCCAGCGTGATCGTCCCCGCTTTGACGTCAATGTGGTGCAGCAGCCGCCGGTGGCTCAGCCCCCACTCCGGATGGGCCGCAAACAACTGCCCCTCGGCCTTGAACTGCATGATCGCCGCCGCCTTCTGCATCCGCGCCACCGAGGTCGGGTCGCGCATGCCCTCGCCCTTGGGCTTGAACTGGCCCGCCGGGTCGTGCCCATACACGTCGCGGGCGAGTTTCTCCAGCGGGGTGATCAGCACGCCGTACCCCTCGGCCAGCTGCGCCGTGCGCCGATACCGCGCCGAGAACCGCAGCACCGTGAGCATGCACGCCAACTGCCCCAGCGAGGCCCCCATCCAGATCGCATCGTGGTTGCCCCACAGCAGGCTCACCCGGGGCTGCTTCATCAGAATGTCGACCACCTTGTCCATCCGCGGGCCCCGGTCGCCCAGGTCACCGGCCACCAGCACTTCAGCCGAGGCCAATGAGCGGATCAGGTGGCTGGCCGCCCGCAGCGCCGCCCAGTCGCGGTCGAACCTGGCCAGTTGCACCAGCATGGCCCGCGGGAACTCCGGCCGCTGCCCGGAGAGCAGTTCCACAAACAACTCGCGGAACTCCGGCGGGGTCAGCCGGTCCACCAGATCGCGCCGGTAGGTCTTGCGCAGCGCCCGGATGATCTCGCACTGCAGGCTCAGCGTGCGGTACACCCAGGCCGAGCGGGCCGCGGGCCCCTCGGCCGCGATGCGCGGGCTGATCCGCCCCAGGGCCTCGCGCGGGTAGTACAGCAAGGCCATGAACTCGCGCCGCTCGTCGGCGTTCAGCCGGTCGGCCAGCACCTGCTCAATCAGCGGCCGCAACGCGCCCGAGGCGTTGTTGATCACGTGCCGCAGCTTGGCGTCCTCGCCGTGCACATCGCTGAGCACGTGCACCAGGCCCATGGGCAGGTCCAGCTTGGCCCGCAGCCCCGCCGCCTCGGCGATGGCCGCCTCGATGGTCGGGTAACTGGCCGACAGGGCCGAGAGCAGCCGCAGCCGCTCGGCGTTCGGCCGCCACTCGCTCACACCTGCCGCACCAACCCCCCCGCCCGCCGCGCCCCCCGCACCGACCCCACCCCCCACACCTGCGAACATGCCCGCTGCGCTGCTCATCCGGCTGCTCCTTGCCGCCGGCGGGGCCTCGGGCCCGGCACTGGCATGCCGGCCATTCTTGCCGCACGGGCGACCGCCCGCCGGAAGCCGCGCCTCCCCCAAAAGCACAACCGCCCGGCCATCTCGCGCCGGGCGGTTGCATGCTTCATCGCTCGCCGCCCACTCGCCGGGTCGGCACGCTCCCCGCTTACTCCACCGACAAGCCGGCGATGTACGCGTTCAGCTCACGCTGCAGCGTCACCAGCCGCTCCCGCCCGCTCTTCTGCTGGCCGGTCAGCTCATCGATCTGCTTCTCCTGGCTGTTGAGCTTCTGCAGCAGGTTCTTGTACGCGTCAGAGTTGCGGTCCAGATCCTTCATGATCCCCGCCACCCGCGTCTGCTCCTTGCGCAGCTCATCCAGTTGGGTGGTGATGTTCGCCACCGTCCGCTCCTGCTCCTGCACGGCCATCTGCTTGGTCGCCACCGCCTTGAACGCGTCCAGCACCGCCTGCGACAGCTTGCCCTCGCTGCGGTAGCGCACCAGCGTCTCCATGTCATACCCCAGCACGCCCGCCTCCTCCATCATGGTGCGTTCCTGCACCACCTTCAGCTCCGCGGTCTTGCCCGCCTCGGCCTTGACCTCAAAGCGGTGCACCGTCGCCGACTCCTCCACCGGCTTGGCCCCGGCGTAGTCCCACCCATCCATCCGCGGGTGCTCCACCATGATCGTCCGCTGCCGCTTGGTGTCCTTGTTGGTGAACACGTAGGTCGTCGTGAACCGCTGGCCGTAGGTGTGGCGCACCGTGCCCTGCGAGATCACCAGTTTGGTCAGGTTGTTCTGCGAATCGCTGCGCGTCTCCGCGTTCACCTCCAGGTCCACCGCGTAGGCGATCAGCCGCTTGTCCTTCGCCGCCACCTGGTTGATCGTCGCATCCCCCGCATACGTCGAACCATCAAACACCGCCAGCGGGCCCGGCAGCAGCTGCGTGTCGCCGTTGGTGATCTCCACCCCCCGCATCGGGAAGTCCTGCCGGTCGCCCGGGTTGTAGATGCTCACCCGCCGCGCCCCCACCGTGCCCGAGAGAATCGGGATCATCGCCGACCGCTGCCGCTCGATGGTCACCGGCTCGTTGAGCGTGAACTGGAACACCTCGCCCACCTCCCGGGCCGAGGCCGCCGCCTTGGCGCCGTAGGCCGCGAAGTCCACGCTGCCGTCCGCGGTCGCCATGGACTCTTCCAACCGCTGCATGCCGCCCCCTCCGCCCGGGCTGCCCGGAGCGCCCGCCGAGGGCATCGGTGCCGCAGCCGCCGCCAGACGCCCGGGCGCGCCATTCGTTCCGCCCTCGCCCCGCCGCATCGCCGCACGCTTGGCATCCGCCCCCGGCTCACCCGGCTTGCCCGCCGCATCCCGCGCCGCGTCGTAGTTCCTGGGCATCACCCCCGCCAAAGTCGGCACCGGCACGTCCGGCCGGTTCAGATACAGCGGCTCATACAAGTCCATCGTGAAGCTCACCGGCCTCCCGCTCACCAGCGACAGCCGCACGTTCTGCCAGTCCTGGTCCGTCGTGTTCTCCACGATCGCCCACCCCTGCATCACCGCCTGCGGCGCCGGGCTCCCCGCATCCTCCGTCTCCGGCAGCAGCAGCCGATACGTCGTCTTCCACACCGGCGTCTCGTGCACATACCCCACCACGATGTTCCGCTTCCCCGCACCGTCCAGCGTCACCTCCACCGCTTTGCTCCGCTCCCCGCGGCTGTCCGCCAGCGCCATCAGCGCCCGGTTGAGTTCCTCCGCCAGCGCTTTGTCCGCCAGTTGGAAGCTCCCGATCGACGCGATCGGCACCGAGCGGATCCCCGTCCCGGTCACCAGGTTCACAAACGCCGCGTCGATCGACCCTGCACCGGTTCCGCCCGGGCCCGTCCCGGCCACCGGCACCTTGCGCACCTCCGTGCTCAGCACCGTGCCGTTCACCGTGCCCTCGGTCAATTGCAGCGTGATCACGCTGCCCCGCAGCCGCTCCAGCAGCGACTGCATGCTCGGGTTGTCCCCGATCGGCAGCGAGAAGCTGGCCATCCGCCGTGCCAGCGGGTCCTTGCTGGCGTAACTCACCGACTCCACCCGCCCGCCTGAAAGGTCCAGCACCTGCATGGTCTTGAGCACGTCGTTGATCTGGCTGACATCAAACCGCAGTTGCACCTTGGCGTCGTCGGTCACCTGCCCGGAGCGCAGGAACGAGCCCACCCCCGAGCGGTACAGCGTGATCGACGTGATCGGCAACGCGTCCATCCCCGTGGTGGCCACCGCCGCCGGCGCCGCACCACCCCCCGTCGAGCCACCCCCCGCACCACCACCTGAGGCCCCGGACTGCCCCAGCACCGCCGCCGGATGCGCCACCAGCCCCCAGGCCATCCCCGCCACCAGCAGCAGCGCCCGCACCCGCCGACCCGTCATGCAGTTCATGCCCGTCATGCCCGTTGCGTTCATCGTGGTCCTCGTGCTCATCGCGTTCATGGAATCGTCCTTCCTTCCAGCCAAAGTGCGCCGCTGGCTCCCCACACACCGGCCATCCACCCCCACACCGCCCCCAGCCCCCCACCAGTGAAGCCCGCCCAACGGGCCGAAGGTTCACCCGCAGGCTGGTTTTTGTCATCTTTCCCTTCACTTGAACGGGGGATGCAGCCAAGGCCCGCCCCACCGCCCAGCCGCAAACAATCCCCCGTGAACGCCCCTTCGGGCCAACCCGCCATTTCCAGCGGCCAAGCAGGTGCCACCGGCCCGACAGGCCCCACCGGCCCCGCCCCCGTCCCCAGGCTCCGCACCACCGTGGTGCTCGGGCTGTTCGCCAACGCCGGCCTGAGCGCCATCAAGCTCGCCGCCGGCATCCTCGGCCACTCCTACGCCCTCATCGCCGACGCGGTGGAATCCCTGCTCGACGTCGTCGCCTCCGTGGTCACCCTGCAGGGCGTGCGTCTGGCTGATCGCCCGCCCGACGGCCGCCACCCCTGGGGCTATGGCAAGGCCGAGGCTCTGGCCGCGCTGGTGGTCTCCGGCATGATCGTCCTCGCCGGCGTCGGCATCGGCGTGCAGGCGGTCCGCGAGATCTTCTCCCCGCACCGCGCCCCGGCCGCGTGGACGCTCTGGGTCCTCCTCGCCGTCGTGGTCGTCAAAGAGGCCTTCTACCGCATCGCCTCCGCCACCGCGCAGCGCGCCTCCAGCACCGCCGTACTTGCCGACGCCTGGCACCACCGCTCCGATGCCATCACCTCCGTCCTCGCCGGCGTGGGCATCTCCATCGCCGTCTTCGGGGGCGAGGCCTGGTGGCCCGCTGAGGACTACGCGGCGCTCGCCGCCTCGCTGATCATCCTCATCAACGGCTCGCTGCTCATGCGTGCCCCGCTGGGCGAACTGCTCGACCGCGACTGCCCCGATCTGGCCGGGGACGTCCGCACCGTCGCCCTGAGCGTCCCCGGCGTCGTTGATGTCGAGAAGGTCCACGCCCGCAAGTCCGGCCGCCGCCACCTGGTGGACATGCACCTGCACGTCGATCCCGCCATGCCCATCAGCGCCGCCCACGCCGTCGGCGGCAAGGTTCGCGCCACCGTCCGCCAGCGCCTGCCCCAGGTCGCGGATGTGCTGGTTCACCTCGAGCCCGCGTCCGCGGCCGTTCCGCCACCATCCCCCGCGCCGGCCCCCGCCAGCAACGCCGCCAACGGCGTCGCCAACGGCGTCGCCATGGCCTCAAACGCCGCCCGCCCCACGTGAACCGTGTCCCACTTGGCGCTGCGCTGCGTGCACCTGGCCGCATACGCCCGCACCGGCACAGCGCAGAACCAGTACCACCGCCCGCCCCACCCCATGCAACTCCGCGTCGCCGATCGCCCGTCCGGGTCGGTCCGCCACCAATACGCAAACACCAGCGCCGCCCGGTACCCCGGCCCCATCACCTCCTCCCACAGCAGCAGGTGCTCCACATCCTCGCGCGTCGCCCACGTCTGCAGGCTCCCCGCCCGCTGCGAGGCCGGCGGCAGCCGCTCCCCCCATCCGCTCACGCCCTCCCCCGCACCGCCTCCGTGCGCCCCGCCCCAACCGCGGGCTGCCGCCGGGTTCACCTGCCGCCCTTTGATCTCCACGATCAACCCCCCCGGCCGCCCGCCATCCGCCGCACCCTGTCCGCCCCGCGGGCCGAACACCACAAAGTCAAAGCACTTCAGCGCCCTGCCCTCGTGCTCCACCCGCCGGTGCGCCATCAACGCCTGCCGGGCCTGATCCGCACCCGCCACCGCCCACCCTTGGCCGGCGGCAAACGCCCCGAAGGCCCGCTCGTAATGCCGTCGATCATCCCCGCTGGCTGTCACAGTCAGCAGTCTACCACACTCCGCCCCAACCTGCCAACGCCCGATCCGCCCGCGCCGCGCTCAGCCGCCCGAAAACGCCGTCAGGAACGCGTTCAGATCGATTTCATCCACCACGCCGTCACGCACCGGGGCCGCCCCCGTGCCCAGCGACATCATGCTCGACAGGTCCGCACGGAACGAACCGGCGTTGTACGCCGCCATGAACGCCGCCAGATCGCCGGCATCCACCCGACCGTCCGGACCCACGGCGCCGTTGCTGGACCCCACATCCGCCAGCGAGATCGGCAACTGGGCGGTCAGGATCGCGCTCTGCGCGCCGAAACCCGCCCGCATCACCACCTGCCCGCCGGCCGTCAGCGCCATGCCCCGCCCGTCGTGCCCGCCCGAACCGGTGAGGATCCGCAGTTCGGTGATCTGCCGCGGGCCCGAGGCCCCGCCGATCCGCAGGCGGTCACCGGTGCGGGCCACCAGCACCAGCCCCACACTGGGCTCAAAGCCGAAGACCGCCTGGTTGTTGCCCGCCGTCACGCCCGTCCCGCTCAGGGTGGCGCTGAAGATCACCTGCCCCCGCGCATTCATCGATGGCACGCCGAGGCTGGCAAACTGCAAGCCCGTCAGGCCCGGAACGGCGCCGCCCCGACGGGCCACCATCCGCAGTTCGCCCCCGCCGTCAGCGGCGGTGTTGGCCATCCACAGCGCGCGGTCGGTGGTCACCGTCACGCCCGTTCCCACGATCGTCGAGATGAAGGCCATCCGTCCGCTCTGGCTGAGCACCGGGTTGCCGATCACGCCGATGGCCTGTCCGGACGGCAGTGACTCGTGCGACTGGCCCATCCTGGCCGCCATCGTCGTCGTCGCCCCGGGGGCTCGCTGCAGGAACAAGGCCACATCGTTGCCGCCCGACACCCCCGCGCCGGACAGCAGCGCCATGAACGCCAGATCCCCGCCGCCGTTGACCGCCGGCTGATTGAACGCCCGATACGTCAGTCCGTCGGCCCCCGGCGCCGTGTCGCCCACGTTCAGCAGCGTGCTCAGCGGGCCGCCCGCAGTGGCGTTGAACAGCCCGCCCCCGGTGAATTGGTTGAACGAGCCGCCCTGCCGGAAGCCCAGCATCACCACCGTGCCGCTCCCGCTCACCGCCGGCACCGCGAAGGTCTGCCAGGTGATGCCCACCGCCCCGCCCGCCGGAGTGGTCACCTGATCGCCGTTACGCACCAGCAGCGTCGCCGCCGCGTTGGCGCCCTGCCCGTCCACACCGGAGCGGTACAGCCCGCGGTTGTTCAGGCCGGTTACACCCTCCCCGCCCAGCACCGCCGTGTAGGCCACCGTGCCGTCGGCGCCCACCAGCGGCGCAAGCACGTCGCGCACCAGCGCCCCGCCCCCGCCCCCGCCCCCGCCCGCCGCCGGCGTGCCCGCCCGCACCAGCGTCTGCAAAGCTCCATCGGTGCTGGCGATAACCAGCGCGCGGTTGCTCCCCGTACTGATCCCCGTCCCCGTCAGCGTCACCGTCACCGCCACCCGGCCCGAGCCGTTCATCACCGGGTCATCAAACGAGTCAATCATCACCCCGTCCCCCGCGCCGGTACCCGGCACCGCCGAGCCGCTCCGCAGCAGCAGTTCCAGCACCCCCGCCGGCGTCTCGCCGCCCCCGCCCGCGCTCACCACCAGCGCCTGCTGGTTGCCCGTGGTCACCCCGTTGCCCGACAGCACCACCGGAAACACCACCCGCCCCTGATCGTTGATCGAGGGCATGCCCACGCTGGCGAACCGCAGCGTGCCCCCGTCAGCGCTGAACTCCGTTGCGCTGCTCACCGCCACCATCTGCAAGGGCAGCTGCCCGTGCGCCGCAGCGCTCAGCCCGCACACTGCCAGCAGCACGCCCGCCGCCGCCAGATGCCGGCCCCGGCGCGTCGGTACCCGCTTGCCCGTCGCCTCGCACGTGCCGTTGATCTGATGAGCCTTCATGCTGCGTCGCTCCGATGCCCGACGCCCGGCCCAGCTCCGCCCACTGCGGAACGCTGAGCCTCAAACCGTCGAGCGTCCGTGTTGTTCGGCTAGAACCCCGCGGGACTGGCTTTCCCCGAGCCCTCGGGGCAGCCGCCGCTGTGAAGGTGTGGCGCACAAATCGCCCGGGCGAACCCCACCGCCCCGCACCGCCCGCATATCCGGGTTTTATCGCCCTGCCCCCGTCACCCGCCCACCTTCCGCACCGCCCCCCCACACCTCCCGCACGCCCTCAACCGCCCCCCGGCAACGCCCCACGCCCGCGCGGAATGCTCAGCCGGTCCCGCGTCGTGCAGTACCCGTCGCCCCCCATCCGCCCGATCGCATCCAACTTTGCTGCGTCCACATGCTGCCGCGCGTTCACCAGCCCCTCCTCCGCCCACACCGCCACCACACGTCCGATCACCACGTTCGCCCCCCCCGGCACACCAGCCGCCAGCCGAATCACCTGATGCGTGCGGCACTCAAACGCCAGCGGCGACCCCTTCACCCGCCCCGGCCGCACCACCCCGCTCGCCTCCGCCTCCAGCCCCGCCAGCGACCACTCGCTCTCGCCGTACGGCAACTCCTCCGCCGTCACGCTCATCGGCCCCGCCTGCGCGTGCCGCACCACGTTCACCACAAACTCACCCGTGCCCCCCTCCGCCTCCGGCAGGCAGTTGCGCAGCGTGTCCTTCATGCTCCCGTCGCCCTTGTTCGCCGGACAGAACAGCAGACTCATCGGCGTGCTCCCGGCGCCGTTGAAGAAACTGAACGGCGCCAGATTCGGCCGACCCTCCGCCGAAACCGTGCTCACCCACGCGATCGGCCTGGGCACAATCGCCCCGATCAGCAGCTTGTAGCGGTCCGCCGACGCCAGTTGTTCCGGATCGATGTAGCCCATGCACGCCTCCGTTGCCCCTTCGCCCCAACCATACCCCACGCATGACTCCCACCGACACCAACGCTCACTCCGCAGACCACCCCGACACGCCCCGCCCGCAGTACACCTTCACCGCCCTGCTCGCCCGCTGGACGGCCCTCGCGCAGGCCTCCGTCGCCCTCCCAAAGACCGCCGAGGGCGACCGCTGGCGCGCCGCCGTGCCCGCCATCATCGGCCTGCAGGCGCTCACCTGCACCCTGGCCGACGCCCCCTCCTTCGACGACCTCCCGCCCGACCAGCGCGCCCTGGGCATCGATCGCGCTGCCGTCGGCATCCGCACCCACGCAAGCACGCTGCACGCCTTGTGGCGCAGCGAACCGCTGCACCCTGAACTGCTCGCCCTGATCGACGACGCCCGCGCCGCCCTGCACGCCGCCCAGCACGCCGCCACCCGCGTGCACGCGCCAACTTCAGCCACCCCGGCCTCCCCCGCACCCTTCACCATGCCCGACTGGGCCGACCTGCCCGCCCGCCTGGCCGCCGCCGCCGTGCGCGATGCCTGGCTGCTCGGCCCCGGCATCCAGGTTGCCCCCGGCGTGCCCGTCGCCGTGCTGGCCGGGCCCGCCGGTTCTCCGCCCCCGCCCGCCGCGCTCACGCTGCTCACCCAGGCCCTCGGCCTCACCTCCACGCCCACACCCGCCGCCACCACGCGGGGCCCCATCCTGCAGGTCTACCGCCAGGCCTCACCACCGGCCGATCGCCCCTGCCCGCTTGAGGAGGATCTTCCCGCCGGCACACCCTTGCTCTGGCCCGCCGTCCAGGCCGGCCAGCCTCAGCCACCGCCCATGCCCATGCTCTGCCCGCGCGGCGCTCCGCCGCCTCTGGCCGGGACCCAACCAGCATCCTGATGCACTCTGCCCGCCGGTCGGGACCACCGCATCCCCCGGGCACCCGCGCTGCTTCACGCCGCCTGATCCCCAACTGCATTGTGCCACTCAACTCAGCCCCAGCGCCCGAGCCACCAGCGCGTCCATCCACCGCGCCGGCAGCGCCGACCCCAGAAGTGCCGTCAGCTTCGCATCCGCCCCCACCAGCCGGCGCGCAAACGGCCGGGCGTCACACAGGGCGTGCTCCACCGCGTCGGCGACCAACCCCACCGGCGCCGCGCCCTCGGCCACCTTGGCGATCCGCGCCTCCACCGCCGGCACCATCGCCCCATAGAGCGTCCGCACGCCGGCCCCGGCCGCACCACGCTCCCATGTCTCCCGCCCCGTCGGCTTCGCCCAGATCGGCGTCGCGATCGCCCCCGGCTGCACCACGCTCACATCCACCCCCGCCTTCACCGCCCGCAGTTCCCGGCGCAGCCCGTCGGCCATGGCCTCCATGGCGAACTTGCTCATCGCATACGGCCCCAGCAGCGGCGCCGCGTTCCGACCGCTGATTGAACTGATCATCACGATCCGCGCCGTCGGCCGCCCGGCCGCCACGCCCCCGCCCGCACCCGACCCCGCGGCCCACCGACGAAGCATCGGCAGACACGCCTGACTCACCGCCAGCGCGCCCAGCGTGTTGACCTCCAGTTGCCGCCGCACTTCCTCCAGCGGCACGCATTCCAGCGGGCCCGCCACCGCCACCCCGGCGTTGTTCACCACCCCGCGCAACCCCTCCAGCCCCCATCGGCTCAGCCAGCCGTTGATGGTGCCCGGCAACGCCGCCACCTGCTCGGCGCTGGTGACATCCAGCAGCACCGGTTCAAGTTCAGAAAAAACACCCGCCTGCCGCCCGCCCCGCCGCATCTCCGCCCGCAGCCGTTCCGCGTCCGCCTCGCGACGCACCCCCGCCAGCACGCCCCACCCTCTGGAGCACATCCTCATCGCGCACGCGTAACCGATCCCCGTTGACGCCCCGGTCACCAGCACGGCGCCCGCCGGGCCCCGGCCGCCGCCGGGCCGCGTCACAACCCGCCCTTCGTCGGCCACTCGAAGCCGGCGGCACCGGTTCGCGCCAGCCCATCGGCAAACAGCCCCGTCGTCACCGCCTCCTGCTCAAACGCGTTCAGCCAACGCTTGCGCTGCACGCCCCCGCCATATCCCACCGGCTGCCCGTTTCTGCCGATCACACGGTGACACGGGATGATCAGACTCAGGTAGTTCGCGGCATTGGCCGCCGCCACCGCGCGAACGTGGTTGCTCGCCTCGCGGACCCCGCCCGCCCCGCGCCGCACCGGGCCGCACACGGCGTCCGCCTGCAGCGTGTAACTCTGGCACTGGGCGTACGGAATCTGCCGCAACGCCGCCCATGCCCGCCGCCGGAACGCCGTCACATTCACCGGCGCCAGCCGCACCTCGCCCGCCGGATCCACCTCACCGGCCCCGGCGAAGTACCGCTCCACCCCCTCGGCCACCAGCCGCAGCGTCGTCACCGGGTCCGCCGGGCTGAACACCAGCCGCGCCGGCCCGGCCGCCGCCGACACCGACTCGGCCAACTGGCAATGCCGATCCATGTTCCGCCGGTCCGCGAAGTCCAGCACCCGCAGCCCACGAAGGTCCGCCGCCGCACGCATCGGCCCAAGCGGTGTCGAGATGGTCAGCCAGTGCAGCACGCATCCGCTCCGTTCACCCCCGGATCGCCCCCACCCCCCCAACGCCCCACCCCCCGCCGCCGCCGCTCAGAACGGAATGTCCAGGCTGAAGCTGAACACGCGCCGCTTGTCCGTCTCCTCGTCCTTGATCGGCACCGCAAAGTCAAACGCCAGCGGAGCCGGACCCAGCTGCGGCAGATACAGCCGGATACCCGCACCGACGCTCACGCGGTAGTCGTCAAAGCCCGGGCTGTTGGTCACCGTGCCCGAGTCCACAAACCCCACCACCGAGATGATGTCCTGGAACACCGGCTGCTCGATCTGCGTGCCCAGGAAGAAGGCCCACGTGCCGCCCGCCGGATCGTCCGATGGGGACAGCCCGCCGGGTGCCGACCCGTTGGCGTCAAACACGCCCCGGGGTGACACCCCGCGGAGCCGGAAGCCGCGGAACTCGCGACCGCCCAGGAAGTACCGCTCGAAGATCGGCACCTCGTCCACATCCTCGGGGATGTAGTTCGCCGTCATCTTGAAGCTCAGGATCGTCTTGCGGCCCAGGAAGTCCTCGGCGACGGTGATGAACGTCTGCCCGCCCGCCGACAGCTTCGTGAAGTCGTAGTCGCCCATCAGAGCGCCCACCCGCTCCACGCCCAGGTCCAGCACGCTGCCCTTGCTCGGCCGGATCGCCCGGTCCACCGAACTGCGCCGCAGCTGCAGCCCGAGCCCGCTGATGTTGCTGTACCCCTTGACCGCGAAGATGTCGGTGATCGAGTCCGGCGGAACGTTGCGGATGTCCACCCCGTCGAACCGCGCCTGCACCACGCCGCTCCACAGTTCGCCGAAGCTCCGGCCCACCCGGATCTGCCCGCCCGTCCTGCGCTCCTCGTACTCGTCGAACTCGCGAACGCGGTACCCGAACGCCCCGCTCCCGCTGTAGTCCGTTTCCAGCAGGTTCGGCTCAGCCAGCGAGATCGTGTAGTTCTGCACCTCCGTGCCCGGCTGCAGCGACAGCGAGAACGTCTGCCCGCCGCCCCGGAACGCCCGCCCGCTGAAGAACTCGTCCCACGAATCCGGCGTGTCGTACAGGTCGAAGTTCCGCTGGTTCAGCGTGATCTGTCCGATCAGCCCCGCGTCCGAGTTCACCGCGGCGCCGAACGCCAGCGAGCCGGTGTTCGTTTCCGCCACCTCCGCCAGCACGTCTCGCGTCCCCGGGTTGGCAGGGTCCTCAGGCTGGATCGTCAGCCGCACGCTGCCCCGCTCAAACAGGTTCGAGTCCCGGATCCGACGCTCGGATCGCCGCAGTTCCACCGCATCCAGCGGCCGGTCCGGATACACCTTGATCTCGCGCCGAATCACCTTCTGCTGCGTCAGCTCGTTTCCGCTGATCACCACCAGCCCCGTGTTGAACCGCCGACCCTCGCTGACCACCAGCATCAGGTCCACCTCGGGGCTCTGCAGGTTCCGCACCTCCTGCTTGATCACGTTGGCGTTCACGTACCCCAGCTTCCCGTACGCCTCGCCCACCGCCTCCACCGACTTGCGGATCCGGTCCATCGAGTACACGTCGCCCGGCTTGATCAGCATCAGCGCCGCCAGCTGCTCCGGCGAGAACACCACCGGCGGCTTCCCGCCCGGCAACCCCCGCCCGTCATCCAGCTCCACCCGAACCGACCGCATCGTGTACTGCTGCCCCTCTTCAATCAGGAACGTCAGGATCGCCTCCCGACCGTCCGGCGAGGGCCGCACGATCCGGTCCACCCGCACATCCAGATACCCCCGGTCCTTGTAGAAGGTCACCAGCGACGAGATGTCCTGATCCACCTGGATGTCATCCAGGGCCCCCGAGTCAAACCAGCTCCACGTCTTGGTCCGCACGCTGGATCGCAATTCCGATGGCGAGAACGCCGCGGCCCCCTCAAAGCGGATGTCGGTGATCTTCAGCCGCTCGCCCTCGCGAATGCGGAACAGCACGATCCCCGACTCCTCCAGTTCCTTCTCATCAACCGTCACGTCCGCCTGGTAGTACCCCTTCCGCTTGTACAGTTCCTTGATCCGCCGCAGCGCCCGGTCAAGCTGAAACCGGTCCACCGGCGTCCCCGCCAGAATGCTGATCTCCGCCCCAAGCTCCTGATCGCTGATCTCGCGGTTGCCCACCGCCTGCACGTCGTTGATCACCGGCGTCTCGACCAACTCGTAAATCACCGCCACCGAGCGGTCGTCGAACGGCTGCACCTTCGCGTCGATCTGCCGAAACCGCCCCAGCCGGTTCAGACGACGCAGATCCTCCTGCACCGTCTCCACCCGCATCGGCCGACCCTCCGCCGTCCGCAACTGGTTCCGCACCAGTTGCTCGGGCACCTGCTTCAAGCCGCGGACTTCCACCTGCCGCACCGCCCGCCCTTCAAACGGCGCCAGCGACTGGTTCAGCATCGTCTCGGAAACCGCCGGCGTCGCGGCGTTCGCCGGAGCCTCGGCCCCGCCGCCGCCCTGCGCCGGCCCGCCCTGGGTCGCCCCGCCCTGAGCCCACGCCCCGGCACAGGCAACTCCGCCCGCCAGGGCCGCAATCGCCCACGGCGTCATCGCCGGCGGCCGCCAACGCCATAACAAGCGCTCGGACCGCCGGTTCGTCTGTTCTGTGGGCATCTTCACGGCCCCAGCGTATCGAGCCCGAACCGCCCCGGACAGATCGACCCCCTTCTTGCCCATCCACACCGCCCGCAACCATCCACCACAGCCGACACCCCGTCGCCGATGCCCCTCGCCTCTGTGTTTCACCAGATTCAGATGCGGCATGGCCGCCATCATGCGCTTCGTCTGATATAAATGGCCCCCGTCGCACCGGCCCCGTCGCACCGGCCCCTGCACGCCCAACCCGCCTCGACCCATCCGCCGCTCCGCAGCGCCGGCAAGTCAGAGCGAGAGAGACCATTTGTGAGTCGTACCCGTCGCCGAGGCTTCATCGTCCCCCTGCCTGTCAGCCCGATCCCCGACGCGCTCCGACGCGTTGCCCAGCGCACCCACCTGCCCATCCGCCGATCCGCAATGGCCGTGATGTTCCCGGTCTCGCTGGTCGCTGCGCTCCTGCTCATCGCCGTTCTGGCCCCGCGAGGCCTCGGCACCGTTTCCACAGCCACTATCGCCGCCCTGGTGGCCCTGTTGGTGCTGCCCACCCTCGTCGCAGTCACCATGCTGCTGGATCGCGATCAGCGGAATGTTGACTGAATATTCTTCAAAAACCCCGTTTTTGATCAAAAAAAGCCTGTGGGGGTCCTCTCCGACCCGCTGGGTTGGTTGGCACTCACAAACCTGCGTAAAATGACGGCACGTCCGGTATTTGTGGCCCTCACGGGCATCCACCGGCCGTCTGGAGGCGTCCAATTCGGTCTACAGAGTCGGTGCTGTTCGCTGGGGAGCGCCGGAACCTGATCAGACCACTGTGTGTTCCGACAGGTCCGCCAAGCCGCCCACCTTGCTGTGGACGGCGACCGCTGACCTTCAACAAACCCCGGCTTGGCATTGCTCAGGAGCGTGTATGAATCTGTCTTCTCTTCGTAACTGTCTGGTCCTCGCCATGGTCGCCGGCGCCGCCATCTCGTTGGGTGGCTGCCAGAACTCGCAGCGCACCGAGACCAGCGTCCTGGACTCCCGCGAGGGCCGCGTCTGGGAGCCCGCTGCCGCCCCCGCCAAGGCCGAGCCCCAGGCTGAGCCCAAGGCCGCTACCGCCGCCACCGGCCGCGGCGCTTCTTACCGCCCCGCCGCCGGCCCCGGCATGAACGTCAACTCCATGGCGTTCCCCACCGGCGACGTCGCCACCTCCGGCCTGTGGATCCACACCGTGACCCCGGCCGAGGTTCGCGCCGGTCAGGACTACGAGTACCAGATCCACGCCACCAACCTCACCAACGCCCCCCTGCAGAACGTGATGGTCGCCAACCGCACGGTGCAGAACCTGGACATCACCAAGAGCAACCCGGCCGCCCAGCGCGCCGCCGACGGCAGCCTCTTCTGGAACCTGGGCACCCTGGCCGCCGGTGAGACCCAGATCATCCGCGTCACCGCCAAGCCCGGCTCCACCGGCGTCTCCAGCAACTGCCTCTCCGCTTCCTACAACAACGCCCTCTGCGCCTCGGTCAACGTCGTCAACCCCGCCCTGACCATCACCAAGCAGATGACCGCCGCCGCCATCCTCAACTGCGACCCGATCACCGCCACCATCGAGGTCACCAACACCGGCACCGGCGTCGCTGAGAACGTCGTCATCAAGGACACCCTCCCGAGCGGCCTGACCACCGCCGACGGCAAGAACACCGTCGAGATCCCCGTCGGCAACCTCGCCGCCGGCCAGAAGTCCGTCAAGACCGTCGCCCTCAAGGCCGCCTCCAAGGGCAAGTTCGAGAACAACGCTCAGGCCACCGCCAGCGGCGGCCTGACCGCCTCCTCCAACACCGTCGCCGTCGCCGTCACCCAGCCCGCCCTGCAGGTCACCTGCAAGCCCGGCGCTCAGGCCTTCATCGGCCGCGACTCCTCCTTCGAGTTCACCGTCCAGAACACCGGTGACGCCGCCTCCAAGAACACCGTCCTGACCGTCGCCCTGCCCGCCGGCGTCACCGCCGCCAGCATGTCCGACGGCGGCGCCGCCGCCGGCAACGGTGTCACCTTCAACCTCGGCGACCTCGCCCCCGGCGCCAGCAAGACCGTCAACCTCGCCGTCCGCGGCGGGTCCGCCGGCCAGATCGCCGCCACCGCGACGGTCACCGGCACCTGCGCCGCCGCCGCCAACACCTCCTGCAACGTGCAGTTCGTCGGCGTCCCCGACATCGGCACCAGCATCTCCGACGCCGACGGCGTCCGCACCGTGGGCGAGAACCACGTTTTCACCTACACCGTCGTCAACCAGGGCCAGGTTGACCTCACCGAGGTCAAGGCCGTCTTCAACTTCACCGAGGGCATGACCTTCGTCTCCACCACCTTCCCCGGCGGCGCCAAGGGCACCGGCCGCAACGTCGAGGTCCTCGTCGGCACCGTCCCCGTCGGCGGCCGCGTGACCTTCAACATCGTCGGCCTCGGCAACGCCGCCGGCGAGCTGAGCGTCGAGAGCGTCACCTCCTCCAAGGAGCTGCGCCGCACCGTCCGCAACGACGAGCAGGTCACCTACATCGGCAAGTAATGCCCGCCCCGGGCCAACCCGCCCGGGCCTGCATCACCTCTACCACCACCAAGGGCTCCGCGAAAGCGGGGCCCTTGTGCTTTTTGGCGTCCGTCCACCGGTACTCCCACCCCCTCCCGTCGCTGCGCCATCGGCCTGCTCGCCGCCGAGTTTCCCGCCTCCGGCGAGCGGCCGCCCACATCATCGCCCTCACCGCCCACGCCATGGCCGACGACCGCGACCGCCCGCCTGCCGCCGGTGGCTCGGCCGCACAGCCCCCAACCGCGCCGCGTGAGGCTCCTCCCGCCTTATACCAACTCCCACTGATTCTCGCGCGCAACCCGCGCAATCAGGGGGCTTGCGCTGTCCAGTGACTTGTGGCACACTGCTTCCGGGGTCAACGCGGAGGCATGCATGCAGGTCCGTGAACGCCGCAGCGGAGATCTGGATCGCTTGGCCGAGTTGATTCGGCGTGAACGCCGCGCCGAGCAACGCGACCGCCTCAACGTCGTCCGCCTGGCTCTGCTCGGCCAGCAGACCGCCTGGATCGTTCAGGCCACCGGTCGCTCCCGCGCTTTCGTCCAGCGATGGGTTTACGTCTACCGCGACCACGGTCTGGAGCACGTCCGCGACAAGCCCCGCGGCGGGAGCCTGCCC
>JAJTDF010000062.1 GCA_021294835.1 Planctomycetaceae bacterium | reverse complement strand
CTCGCGACAATCCAAAAAACAAACCGGGGCCCTCTCGCAGGGCCCCGGTTGTCTTTTTGGCCAACCCCCAAAAACCCCTGTTTTTCTGGGCTAAAACCACCCTCTCGCCAGTGGCCCGCCAGCCGCCCGCCCCAACCGCTTGCGTGCCTTCATTTGGCCATTTGACCATTTGGCCATTTCGCCTCAAAGGTCAAACATGTCCTTCAGCCAGTTCTTCTTCCGCCGCCGGTTCGGGTCCTCGTAGTTGTACCCGTACTTGCTGTCGTCGTTGTCATCATCAAACCGCCGCTGCTGCTGCTGCGGATGCATCGGCTGCTGAGGCTGCTGCTGCACCGGCTGCGCCGCCCGCCCGCCCGCCGCCGGCCCCGCCGCACCGCCGCCGCCCGCCCGCTCCACGATCTTGTCCAGCTCCCCGCGATCCAGCCAAACCCCGCGGCAGTTCGGGCAGTAGTCAATCTCCACGCCCGATCGCTCGGTCATCACCAGCTTCATGTTCGGACACACCGGACAGTTCATCGCACGCTCCTTGCTTCAAGCCCACCATTCCCAGACCCGCCCGCCTCGGCCCACGATATCCTCTCCAGCCGCCGGCCCGCGCCCATCGGCCCGCCCTTTTCACCCCAGCGCCCAGCCCATGCCCCCGACCGCCCCCTCCGTGCCCGCCGTTCCGCCCGACGCCGGCTCGGCCGCGGTCCAGCAGCGCATCGCCGAGGTCGTCCGCCGCTACTGGGGCTTTGACTCCCTCCGCCCGCTGCAGGCCGAAGCCATCGCCCGCGCCGTCAATGGCGAGGACTGGCTCCTGGTCATGCCCACCGGCGGCGGCAAGTCCCTCTGCTACCAGGCGCCGCCGCTGGTCACCGGCAAGCTCACCGTCGTCGTCTCCCCGCTCATCGCCCTGATGAAGGATCAGGTCGACTCGCTCGCCCTGCGCGACATCCCCGCCGCCGCCCTCCACAGCGGGCTGACCCCCGAGCAAGCCGCCGACACCCGCCGCCGCCTGACCGCCGGCGAACTCCGCCTGCTCTTTGTCGCCCCCGAACGCCTCCTGCTCCCCGGCACGCTCAGCATGCTCGCCCGCATCGCCGACTCCGGCCCCGGCGTCGGCGGCATCGCCATCGACGAAGCCCACTGCATCAGCCAATGGGGGCACGACTTCCGCCCCGAGTACCGCCGCCTGGCCGAACTGCGCAGCGTCCTCCCCGGCGTCCCCGTCTTCGCCTGCACCGCCACCGCCACCCCGCGCGTGCGCGACGACATCGTCGCCCAACTCAGCCTCCGCAACCGCCGCGTCCTGGTCGGCCCGTTCGATCGCCCCAACCTCACCTACCGCTTCCTCCCCCGCGCCGCCGGCTCCGCCTCCCTCGGCCAGATCAAGTCCATCCTCGCCCGCCACGCCGGCCAGGCCGCCATCATCTACTGCCTCAGCCGCGACGGGGCCGAAGCCCTCGCCGAGCATCTCCGCAACGCCGGCGTCAACGCCCGCCCGTATCACGCCGGCCTGGAGCCCACCCGCCGCGCCAAGGTGCAGGACCAGTTCAAGTCCGGCGACCTCAACGTCGTCACCGCCACCGTCGCCTTCGGCATGGGCATTGACCGTTCCGACGTCCGCTGCGTCATCCACGCCGGCCTGCCCCGCTCCGTTGAGGCCTACCAGCAGGAAGCCGGCCGCGCCGGCCGCGACGGCCTGCCCGCCGAGTGCGTGCTGCTGCACAGCGGGTCCGACGTCGCCAAGTGGACGCGGCTGATGGAACGCTCCGCAAAGGAGATGGGCACGCCCGCCGCCGTCACCGAAGCCCAGACCGCCCTGCTCCGCGAGATGGCCCGCCTGGCTGGCGGCTTTGTCTGCCGCCACCGCGCCCTGGTTGAGCACTTCGGCCAGCCTTTTGACGGCGCCAACTGCTCCGCCTGCGACATCTGCCTGGGCGAATCCCAGGACGTCCCCGACGGCCAGACCATCGCCCGCAAGGTCCTCGCCTGCGTCGCCCGCTTCCAGCAGTCCGGAGGCCACTTCGGCGCCGGCCACCTAGTTGATGTGCTCCGCGGCCGCGCCACCCAGAAGGTCACCGAGCGCGGCCACCACGGCCTGTCCACCTTCGGCCTGCTCCGCACGCTCGAGCGTCGCGACCTCTCCGGCTACGTCGACCAACTCATCGATCAGGGCCTGCTCCGCCGCGACGACGGCGAGTATCCCGTCCTCGCCCTCACCGCCGACGGCGCCAGCGTCATGAAGGGCGAGCGTGCTGCCGTCCTGCGTCGCAGCGTGCATGTGGACGCCCAGACCGCCGACCGCGCCGCCACCCGCGCCGCCGGCCTGGTCGAACTCGCCCCCGCCGAGCAGCAGCTCTTCGAGGCCCTGCGCTACCTCCGCAGCAAGCTCGCCTCCGAACGGTCGATCCCCGCGTACATGGTCTTTGACGACCGCACGCTGCGCGAACTCTCGACGCTCCGCCCCAGTACGCACGATGGCCTGCTCGCCGTCCGAGGCATCGGCGAACGCAAGGCCCAGCAGTTCGGGCCCGCCTTCCTGGCCGAACTGGCCACCCGCGCCGCCGAGTTCGGCCTGGCGCTGGATCCATCACCGCCAGACGCCGCCCCGCGACGGCACGACTCCGCCTCGCGCAAGGCCTGACTGGCCAACCCCCGCCCCGCGAGCCAACTCAGCTGATCGCCTTGGCGATCCCCGCCACCTTCTCAAGCAGCCCGCCGATGCTCGCCAGGGGCAGCATGGTGCTGCCGTCCGACAGCGCCTTGGACGGGTCCGGATGGCACTCGATGAACAGCGCCTGCACGCCCGCCGCGATGGCCGCCTTGGCCAGCAGCGGCGCCCGGTCCGGCCGCCCACCGGTCTGCTCGCCGGTGCCCGGCGTCTGCGTGCTGTGCGTGCAGTCAAAGCACACCGGCACGCCCAGGTCCATCAGGTCGCCCAGTCCGATGAAGTCGTTCACCAGCCGCCCGTACCCGAAGAACGTCCCCCGCTCGGTGAGCATCACGTTGCCCGTCCCCGCCTCGGCCAGCTTCTTGACCGCCCCGCGCATCTCGCCGGGCGACATGAACTGACCCTTCTTCACGTTCACTGCTCGCCCCTTGGCCGCCGCCGCCTGCCCCGCCGCCAGCAGCAGATCGGTCTGGCGGCACAAGAACGCCGGGATCTGCAGCAGGTCCACCACTTCGGCCACCGGCGCCGCCTGCTCCGGGGCGTGGATATCAGTCGTCACCGGCACACCCAGTTCCGCCCGCAACTGCCCCAGCCATGCCACCCCCTGCTCCAGCCCCGGCCCCCGGGGCGAGCGGATCGACGAGCGGTTGGCCTTGTCGTAACTGGCCTTGAAGATGTACCGCAGCCCCAGCCGCCGGCAGTGCCCGAGCACCTCCTGGCCGATCTGGCGACCGAGTTCCAAGCTCTCCAGCACACATGGCCCGGCGATGATCACCGGGCCGCCGCCGGCGCCCCCGCCTCCCGCCGCACCAATCTCCACAGAACCAACCCGACAGGCCGTCATCGTGCTCATGCCGCAGGATACCCGCCTGCTCCACGCCTCCGCAAAGCACACCGCCCCGGCCGGTTGGTCCCGGTCGGGGCGGTGATGATCTCTGCTCTGCATGTCGGCCGACGGCCGCGGAGCAGCCGGCCCGGCCTCGGCCACACTCAGTTCCCGGCGAACGCGTTGATGAACGCGATGAAGTCGTCGCCGGTGATCTGGTTGTCCGGCGGACGCGTGCCGCCGATGCCCACGATGTCGGCCAGCAGATCGCCGCTGGCGAACGCGTTGATATAGGCGATGAAGTCGTCGCCGGTCAGCGCGTTGTCAGGCCCCGGTGCACCGCCGATCTGCACGATGTCCGCCGGGCTGAGGCTGTTGCTCAGCGCCGAGGGCACGATCCGCCGGATCTGCGGGCTGCCGAAGGTCTGCACGATGTACATCTCACCGTTGTTGTCCTGGCCGAACGAGCCGATGCTCGCCGGGTTGCCGAGCTGCGTGGTGTGAATCTGATAGTCCGTCGCGACACCGTTGATGCCCCGCACCGACCACACGCGGTTGGACACGAAGTCCGCGAAGAAGTACCGCCCGCGCCACCCGGGGATCGCCGTCCCGCGGTACACGTACCCGCCAGTGATCGACTGGCCCCAGTTCACGCTCGTGCCCAGAGGAAAACCGCCCCGGCTGGCGCTGTCGTGGGCGTACTGATACACCGGGTCGGTCAGCCCGGTGGTGGCGAACGTGCCACCGGTCAGGCCCGTCGTCCACAAACCCTCGCGCACCCGCCACCCGTAGTTGCGGCCCGGCCCGCCGTTGCCCGGCACCCAGTTCACCTCTTCCCAGTCGCCCTGCCCCACATCGCCGATCCACAGGTCGCCGTTCTGCCGGTCAAAGCTCCAGCGCCACGGGTTGCGCAGGCCCACCGCCCAGATCTCCCGACGGATCGTCGTCGTGGTGCCGGTGCTGGTGGGCCAGCTCGTCGGGTTGTCGGCCGGAATCGCGTAGTTCGCGTTGGCGTCAGCGGGGAAGCCGTCGCTGTTGACGTCGATCCGCAGCAGCTTGCCCATCAGGTCGTTGGGGTTCAGTGCGCGGTTGCCGGGGTCGTTCGCGCTTCCGCCGTCGCCCGTGCCGATGTACAAAAGCCCGTCGGGGCCGAACGCCATGCACCCGCCGTTGTGGTTGGTGAACGGCTGATCGATCCGCATGATCGTGAACGCCGAGGCCGCGTTGGCGACCAGCGGGTTGGTCGTCGACCGCGTGTACCGCACCACCAGCGAACGGCCGTTGTCGTACGTCTGCCCGTTGAACACGAACGTCGAGCCCCGCGGCGCGATGTAGTACACATAGAAGAACCCGTTGGTCTGGTAGTCCGGGTGGAACGCCAGCCCCAGCAGGCCCTGCTCGTTGTCGCCGGTCAGCCCGAACTCGCTGTTGGTCCCCGCGCCCAGCACCAGGGTGGTGATGTCCAGGAACGGCGTCGTCTGCAGCACGCCGTTTTCGATCACCCGGATCCGCCCGCCCTGCTCCACCACATACAGCCGCGTCGCCGGATCCCCCGGCGCGCCGGTCAGGAACAGCGGCCGGCTCATGCCCGTGTTCACCACCGTCTGCAGGTCCGCCAGATCCAGCGACTGCGCGCTCGCCGCGCCCGTCGCCGCCATCAACCCGGCCGCCGCCGCCACCGTCAGACCTTTGACCTGCATCTTCCGCTCCTGTAAAAAACCGCCTGCACACTCACTCCGCCGACCGTCCATCCGGTCGACCGGCCTTCCACGCCCCGCCACCCGTCTGTACCCCCGATTCCCCCCCACACACCCACACACCCACACACCCCACCCGCACCCTCGCACCCCCGCGCACCCGCCAGACCGACAGCCGCGTCCGGTCCATGACCCCGACGCCCAACAGCCGCGGCCCATTGATCCGCTGCACCACCCCGCTCGGATGCACCCGCCCGTAAACACTAGCACCAGAAAGGCGATCCGCCAGCACCAGATTTCGGGATCAGCACATCCCCGGCCCCCGCAGACCCCCAGCTTCACCCCCGCCGGGGTTATCTGGACGCACCGCCGCCGGTCGCCCCGCCCGATGCCCCGCCCGTCGGCGGGATCTCCGGCATCACCTGCCGACCCGGGTCCGACACCGCATTGAGCCGCGCCCGCACCGCCCGAGCCTCCGGCTCGCGGCCCAGCCGCTCCAGCAACTCCACCAGGTTCGCCAGCCGATCCGGCGTGGGCTCCAGATCCACCGCCCGCTGCACCAGCGGCAGCGCCTCGGCGTCCTTGCCCAGCAGGAACAGCGACCGCCCCGCGTAATCCAACAGCCGCGCCGAGCACGCGTGCCGCGCCATCGCAGCGCGACACACCGCCAGCGCACGGTCGGCGTGCTGCTGCGTCAGCAACAGGCCGGCCGCGTTGAACGCCGTCGGCTCGTGCGTCGGGTCATCGGCCAGCACCCGGCCATACAGCCCCATCAGCCGCTCGGCCTGGTTGGTCCGCATCATCTGGTCGGCCAGCGCCGCCATCGGGTCCGCGTGCGGCGCCAACCGGCGGGCGACCGCGAACTCCGCCAGCGCCTCGGTCTCGTTCCCGCTCACCAGCAGCGCCGCCCCCAGGTCGCCGTGCAGCTCGGCCACGTTGGGGAACTTCTTCACCGCTTCCCGCAGCGTCGCGATGGCGCGATCCGGCTCACCGATGTACAACGCATAGCCCGCCGCATTGCGGAACGTGCCCGCATCGGCATGCCGATACGTCCTCGCCGCTTCATACAGCGCCCGCCCGTCACCCTCCCGGGGCGTCCCCAGCAGTTCCGACACCACCGTCTGCCGCAGCGGCTCGTTCTCCGGGTGCGCCCGGGCCAGCCGCACCAGATCATCCAGGATCCGCTCCCGCGGCGCCCCCCGCTGGGTCATGATCCGCGCCAGCCGCCGGGCCGCGTCGGCCAGCGGCCGCTGGTCCGCCCAAGCGTGCGCCCGGTTCCCGAACCACTTGATGCCGAACGGCAGCACCGTGGGCGCCTCCTCCACCAGCAGACGCCGCAACTCCGCCTCCGCCTCATCCAGCCGGCCCGCGCTGGCCAGCACATCCGCCAGCCGGTTCACCCGCTCCGGCGTCCGCTGCCGATCAACCGCCTCACGCAGCAGCGTGATCGCCCGCTCCACCTGCCCCTGCTGCCCCACCGCCAGCGCCATCGCACCCTTGAGCACCGGGCTCTTGGGCCGCTCGGCCAGCCCCGCCTCCAGCGTCTTCTGCGCATCCGCCGGCCGCCCCAGCCGCATCAGCAGTTCCGCCGCTGAGTTCACCGCCTCCACATCCGCCGGCCGTTGCGCCGTCGCCTCGACATACAGCGTGATCGCCTCCGCATTGCGCCCCTCGGCCAGCAGCCGCTCCCGCAGCGTCCGCCGCACGCCGTCCAGCTCCGGCCGCTCGGCCAGATACCCCTGCAGCATCGCCTCAATCTCCGCCGGCGTCGCGCACCGCATCCGCATCAACTGCGCCAGCCCCAGCACCAGGTCCTCGCGGATCCCATCCCCTCGCAGCGCCTGGCGCAGCGCCGCCTCGCTGGCCGCCATGTCTCCCGCCACCGCGTGCAGCCAACTCAGCCGCACCCAGTTGCCCCACGAGGTATAGAACCCGATGCCCCCATCCCCCACGCCGCCCGCCACCCGATACCACCACACCGCCCGCTCCGCCGCCGCCTTGGTCTCCGCCGTCGGCGAATAGCCCCCGCTGAACACCGCCTCCCGCGTCACCGGCAGCCGGTTGTACACCATGTCCCCGCGGAACTCCGCGTGGCTCATCACCGCGCCCTTCAGCCCCACCAGCCCCAGCACCACCGCCGCCGCCACAAACACCCACCCCGCCGCCGTCACGCGATTGCCCTTCTTGAGTTGCCAGTACGGCCCGCGAACGTTGGCGTCGCGCAGCACCCGCCATGTCTTGTGAAGCATGAACGACACCACACCGGCAATGCCCACCGCCATCAGCAGCGGAATCGCCCCGTACATCCCGCGATAGCCCAGCAGCATCGCCAGAAACACCGCCCCGATCACCAGTTCCTCCCCCAGCGTCAGGTCATACCGCTTGACCCGCTTCTCCTGGGCCTGCTTCCACACCCGCTCCTCGCTGCGGGGCTTGGCCCCCACCGCCGGCTTGCCGAACCCCATGTACAGCGCGCCGTTCGGACACGCCGACACGCAGTCCATGCACTTCATGCACCCCGGATCCACCACCATGCCGTAATCGCGCACCTCCTCGTGCACCCGCACGTTGCTGGTGCACACCGACGTGCAGTGCCCGCACTGGTGGCAGTCCTCGGTCACCCGCACCCGATACGGGCTCACCCGGTCCACCGGCGTGAAGAACCCGCCGTACGGGCAGCCATACGTGCAGAACGCCTTGGCCCCCATGAAGTACACCGTCGCAAACCCGCAGATCAGCAGGAACGGAATGGCCACGTACCACGCCGGGAACGTCGCCCAGAAATCCTCCACGATGAACGCCTGCGTGAACCCGCGCAGCGGCATCACCTCCCCCATCCACGCCGGCATCTCCCCCAGCCACGCCGTGAGCGCCGGCCGCACCACCTCGCGCCGGAACGTCGGCCAGAGGAACATGTACGCCGCCAGCCCCAGCGGCACCCACAGCAGCAGACGGCTCCGCCAGGGCTTGGGGTGCACCCCCACCTTCTTCATCATCCAGCCGCACAAGTCCTGCAACGCCACCACGTGGCACAGCCACCCGCAGAAGTACCGCCCGAAGAGCGCGGTTGAGAGGATCGCCAGCACGAACATGACAAACCCGGCGTTCACCCCGCCCCCCTCCAGCGTGAACATCGACTCCGAAGGCTCCACCGGCGAGAGCGTGTTGCGGATCCCGTCCTGCATCCCCGACACCAGCCACTGCACCACGTGCGCGATGATCGCCGCGTGCACAGCGATCAGCACGCCCGCCCGCCACAGACCCATGTTGCTGTGCGGCTTGCCGCCACCGGCCTGGCCACCCGCCTTCCCATCCGGCTTGCCATCTCCCCCGCCCGGCAGCACCTTCAGCGCCACGGTCTTGCCGCCCGCGGTGCCGGCGCCCTTGGCCGCCCGACCCGATCCGTCGCACGCCGTCGATGCTGCCACGTCACATCCTCCAGCCCCGCCGCTCGAGCCCTCCGGCCAACCCACTCAGGCCCGCCCACGCACACCCCACCCCCCACCCCCCCACCCCTCACCTTCCCGTCACTCCTTCGGCAGCCGGTCCAGGTTCGCAAACACCTTCTCAAACGCCGTGCAGTACTGGTCCAGCAACGCCCGATCCGCCTGCGGGAACGCCGGCAGCTTGATCAGCGTCCCGTTGCCCGCGGTGGTGCGGGGCAACGCCGCCGGGTCATACGTCGGCAGTTTCAGCCCCGGCACGCCGCCGCCGTTCTCCAGCCGCGCCAGCTTCACCCACTCGCCCTCGGTGAACACCGGCTGCTGGTGCAGCAGCGGATACCGCGGCGCCGCCACGTCGCACCCCTCCGCCTTGAGCGCCTTGGTCAGCGCCTTGATCGGCACCCCGCCCGCCTTGGCCGCGTCGTAGCGCACCAGGAACTCAAAGTACACCCGCTTGGTCCCCGGCTCATCCGCCGGGTCCAGATACGCATGGATCGCCCCGCGGCCGATCTCCTCCAGCCGCTTGCTCAGGTAGATGCAGTTGGCGTTCCGCCTGGCGTTGCGCTCCTCCAGATGGCTCAACTGCGCCCGCGCCAGCGCCGCCGACACCGGCGACATCCGGAACTTGAACCCGAACCCCGTCGCCGCAAACCGCGCCATCGGGTGGTCGATCGCCTTCAGCGGCACCAGCCGCTCATAGTGCCCCAGCCGCGCCGCCGTCAGCATCAACTCGGGGTCCTTGCACACCAAGAGCCCGCCCTCGGCCGACGGCACCAGCTTGTTCACCTGCAGGCTGAACGCCGCCACATCGCCGATCAGCCCGATCTTCTTCCCCCTGTACGTCGCCCCGTGCGCGTGGCTGGCGTCCTCCATCAGCTTCACGCCGTGCTTCTTGCACACCGCCACCAGGCCGTCCATGTCCGCCGGAATGCCGAACAGGTGCGTCACGATCACCGCCTTGGTCCGGTCGGTGATCTTCGCCTCCACGTCCGCCGGGTCCAGCGCGAGCGTCTTGATGTCGGTCTCGGCGAACACCGGAATGCCGCCCGCGTGCAGCACCGTCAGCACGCTGCTCCACCACGTGGTGCTCGGCACGATCACCTCGTCCCCCGGCCCCACGCCCAGCGCGTGCAGCCCGCCCAGAATCGCCGCCGTGCCGTTGTTGTGCGCCAGCACATTGGGCGCCGTCTTGAACCCCTTGCCCGCCATCGCGGGGATGAAGTCCCCCACATCAAACACCGGCAGGCCCAGATGCTCCGCGAAAGCGCACTCCAGCGCCAGCACCTCCGGGTGCGGGCACGGATAGCCCCCCATCGCCGCCGGCAGATGCCCCGAGGACAGCTCGCCCGTCCGCAGCACCCGCAGCACCTCCCGCTCGTCCTCCTCGGTGATGATCGGCCAGCGATTGGCCGCCTTCTGGTCCAGCGTCACCGCCGGCTGCCCGCCCAGAACGGCCGGAAGAAGGTCAGAACCGGGTTTCGCCGACGTGGCAAAGGTGGTCATGCACCAAGCATAAACCCGGAGCCGCCGCTCCGCCCGCTCCGTCCGCCTCTCCCACGCGGCACCCCCACGCTCCACCCCCGGCTCCGCCCGCCGCAGAGCCGCAAAAACAAACGCCCCCGGACCTGCACCGGTCCGGGGGCGGGGGAATCACGATCGCATCATCTCTCAGCCCCGGGCGTCGGCCTTGGCCGCCGCCCGCCGCCGAGCCGCCGGTTACGGGCAGCCGGCCGCGAAGGCCGCGATGAACGCGTTGAAGTCGTCGCCGGTGATCAGGCCGTCCGGCGTAGCGGGTGGGCCGCCGATGCCGGTGATGTCCGCCAGCAGGTCGCTGGAGGCGAAGGCCGAGATGAACGCGTTGAAGTCGTCACCGGTCAGCAGGCCGTCCGGCGAGGCGGGCGGGCCACCGATGCCGGTGATGTCCGCGACGTTGCAGCCGGCCGGGCCGCCGCCGGGCAGGTCGGTCCGCAGCGTGATGCTCAGCGTCGGGGCCAGGTTGGCGCCCGGCGTGTTCACCGCAAACGGCGTCCCAAAGGTCGCATTGAACGAGCACACCGCCAAGAAATACTCGCCGGCGACCAGCGAGCCGTCCTGACCGGCGAACACATCGCCCGTCGGGTCGGCCGCACGCGGGCCGACGTTGCCGAACGACAGCTGGCTCAGCACGCCCGGGCCGCCGTCGTCATCGGTGACGATGAACGTGCCATCGGCGCCGAACAACGCGATCTCCAGGTCCACAGCGGTGGAGCCAAGCATCGAAATGTCCAGGTAGTTGGCGGGGTCGGCCACCGGGCCCGGCAGCGTGAAGCGGTACCAGACCACCTCATTCGCACGCGTGATAGCCCGATCAGTGCTCACCACCGGCTCCGGGCCCGTGATCGTCCCGAGGTTCGTGACCGCCTCACGCACGACGAGCGACGCGCTGCCCGTCGCCGTGCGGCCTTGACCGTCCGAGGCCGATACCGCCAGCGTGTACGTATCGGAAGAGACCGAATCAGGGATCGTGTACCGCAGGCTGAACACGCCGTCGTTCGCCGTCGCGTCGCCGTTGGTGCCGTCGTCGAACATCTGCGCCGTCGCCGAGCCGCCCACGGTGGACAGGTCCACCCTGCAGGCCAGGTTGGTGCTCGCCGGCGTGCATGCGCCACGCACCACGGCCGTCAGCAGCGTGGTATAGGGGCCCGTTGCAAGCGGTGCGTTCCGCGACACTGTACCGGCGTTGATCGCGCCCATCTGAATCGCCGGCTCGCTCGACAGGCCCGACAGGATCGACACTTCCATCGTGCCCGCATTGGCGCTGGTCGCCTCCACGTCGAAGTTCGACGCGTTGAAGTTCACGTTCCACGCACCCATCGCGATGTAGTACGTCCCGGCCGGCAGCGGGCCGTCGGTGCCGTTGGCGCCCACCGTCCAGTTGAACGTCCCGGGCGTGTTGTACAGACGAGTCGGGCTGGTGCGGCCGAAGGTCAGCATGCTCGGGCCGACGCCGTTCCAGTCATCGCTGGAGTCCACGAACGTGCCGTCGGCGCGGTACAGGCCCAGCTCCACGTCCGTCCCCGTGCCCGAGACCGAGCCGCGGTTGTGGATGTCCAGGTACGAGCAGGGGTTGGTGATGTCGTTCGCCAGCGTGAAGCGGTACCACAGCACCTCGTTGGACGAGAACGACCGCGAGGCCGCGGTGATCGGCGTGCCCAGGCTCACCGTGCCCAGGTCGACAAAGTCGCGAACCGCGTACTGCAGCGGCAGCTGCGAGGAGCGGCCCTGAGCGTCGCTGATCGTGATCGTCCCGCTCACCGGACCGCCGGGCGAAGCCAGCGTCGGCGTTGCCGTCCAGGTGTTCGGGCCCGTCTGCGTGAACGTCGCCACGTCGCACGAAACAGTGATGCCCGTGCTGGCTGGGTTCTGGCCCGGGAAGGTCGTCAGGTTGATGCTGAAGGTCTGGCCCACGAACGGCACGCCGGTGAACGTCACCGTGCCCTGCGGGCCGAACGAATCGGCCGCCGTCGCCACCGTCAGGCGGTAGAAGTTGACCTTGAACGCCTCATCGTTGGCGCCGAGCGCGATCAGCGTGCCGTTCGGCCCGGTGATCGCCAGCGAGGTGTCCGCCAGCGTCGTCGTGCTGCTGTTGGCCACCACGCCGGGGAAGTCCATCACGTTGCCGGTCCGCACGCCGCTGTCAAACGGCGCCGGCTGGTCGTTGGCCGTGTTCACGTTGCTGACCGCGATGTAGTACGTGCCCGGGCTCAGGTTCCGCGTCACGCTGGTCACCGTCGCGCTCATCTCCAGAGCCCCGTCGGTCACCGGCTGGAAGTTGCCGTCGTAGATCAGCAGGTCCAGCGCGTTGCGGTGCGTGCTGTTCCGCGCGATCGTGATGTCGCCCGGCAGCAACGCCCCGGGGATCGCCGTCGGCGTCACCGCCTCCTGCTCCAGCACCGCCTCGTACGCCTCGGTCGAGGTCGTCACGCCGGTCACCCGGTAAATGATCTCGTGCGCGCCGCCGAACGAGTACCACTGGTTCATCCGAGCCGGGTTGGTCGCCGTCGAGCTCGTCTGCACCGTCGCGTCGCTCGTCACGTTGATGCCCGTCGTCGCCGACTGCGTCAGCCCGCGAAGCGTGCCCACGTTGCCCGGCAGGCCCGACAACGCGTTGATCACCAGGCGGTTGCGGTAGATCCCCGGCGTCCCCGCCGCCGCCATCTTCACCCGGAAGTTGTCCCCTGAGGTCAGCGTCGCCGTCGCCGTCGTGCTCGTGCCCGTGCTCGTGCCGGTGATGCTGTCACCCGGCAGGATGCCCACCCCGCCCACACCGTTGATCGTGTTCGCCGTCGCCTTGGAATTGTTCGGCTCGGTCTCGGGGTACGGAACCGCGTACGCAGCTCCGGCCATCGCGCACAACACCGCCGCCGACAGGGTCAGTTGATTCGACTTCATGGAGCGATTCTCCTCTTGCTCTTCGTCTCGCCGGCGTCCCCACGACGCCAACCGGATCGGCGGGCAACTCTGCCCGTCCGTCACCGATCATGAGCGTACCTCACAATTCACCCGCAGACCTCCCATCTTGCGGATTCTCTTCACCGCGGCCCCAACGAACCCGGCCGCCGACACTTCCCGCACCCCCCGGATCCCAACGTCCGAGAGCCTCTCACGCGTCCACCCCACCCGCCCCGCCACCCCCCGCGCAATCGTCCAGACAGCACCGCGGCCCGCCCAGGATTGAATCCCAGCGGGCCGCGAGGTGATGCACTCAGGTCTCCACATACGGACGGTTCCCTTACGGGCAGCCCTGCGAGAAGGCGTTGAGGAAGAACACGAAATCATCCGCAGTCACCAGACCGTCCGGGTCGCCCTGGCCGCCCACGTCGGTCAGGTCACAGATCTGCACCCCGGTGGCGAAGTTGTTGAAGAACGCGATGTAGTCATCCGCCGTCACCCGCCCGTCGCCCGGGGGCAGACCGCCGATGTCCACGATGTCAGCCCGGCAGCCGATGTTCGGCGTGGTTGGCGGGATCGCCGTCCGGGTGATCGCCAGCTGATACGAGTTCTCAGTGATGGGCAGGTCCCCCGCCACTGAGCGGCCGACGGCCACCAGATACCCGACCCCGGCCTGCATCGTCGACGTCACGCTGGAACGCGTGCCGCAGGTGCTGCCCGAGCAGGCCAGCCGCTCGCCGGTCGGTGAGAAGATGGCCGCGACGGTGTGGTTGACGTTGTTCAGCGGAGCCGCGCCGGCGCAGGTCTCAAAGGTGTAGTCCGCGGTCTCCGTGGGCGTGAAGCGGTACCACACCGTCCGCACCGCCGGCTCGCACATCGCCGGCTCGCCCGCCGTGCTCACCGATGCGCCGAGCATCGCCTGAGCCGGCGTCACCGCCGGAAAACTCGAGGGCGCAGGAATCTCCGTCGGCGCCGCCGGCGTGTCGTTGGTCGGGGCCGAGGTGTTCAACTGCACGCGGAAGTTCGCGAACGTCGCGCCCAGACCGGGAGTCTGCTGAATGGTCAGGAAGATCGGGGTGCCGCCGACATACGTCTGGCGGAGCGAGCCCGTCCACAGCAGCGAACGCGCCGTCGTGTTCGGGGCCGAGTTCGGCGCCGGGCCGCTCTCCACGTACACGATCGTGCCGATCGGGAAGCCGAAGAAACTCGGCGTGCGGTCGGTGATCCAGAACCTGGCGCCCGACGAGATGCCGTTCTGAAACGTCGCCGTGCTCCAATCGATGGAGACCTGGTAGCTGTTGAAACTCAGCGGCGGGATCAGGTTGCCGCTCAGCGTGATCGTCGACCGCTGCGAGGTCGCGTTCACCGTGAACGAGGGGTACACAAACTGCGCGTGAGCAACGCCGCTCAGGCCGAGAATGGCCGCCGCCATCGTCGAAATCAGAGAAGATCGCTTCATTGAAGAGTGCTCGCTCGTTGAACCTGCCGGCGTGAACCGGCACTGGACAGGGAAGAGAAACGACCAGCCCGGCCAAAGGCGGCCAGGCACACACCCTGCACCATCCCCGATCGAGCACCGCCCAATGAGGGCGGTCGCTCGCCGAACGACCGAAAATATATAAGAAATGCGGGGTCGTGCAAGGAAACTTGACGAACTGGCTGTTCGCACGCTGGCCTCAGCAAAGCCCCTGCCCCCCACCTGGCAAACCTCCGGGAATCCACTGCCTGATTACCCCTAAAGCCTGCCGAACCGGCGGCCGGCTGCATCAGGGCCGACACGAGATGAAGGGGGGACTCAGTTCGCATCACTCAACGCTCGACAGCTAGTTCACCGCGTGACTCCCCGATGCATGTCGGAGAACCAAGCGGGCACAGTCACGACGTCTTGAGGATGCCCCACCCTGCCCAGTACCCACATGTTTCGGCATGGCGTCGTGCACACAGCACACGCCGCGCACCGCATGGCGATGCCTTCTGTGAAGGCGGAACGTCTTTGTGGTCTGGAGAAACACCGGCCGGAGCCCGATGCCGCCCGGCTCGCCCCGCTGTCAAGCACCGCCGGTTTTTTCGCCCCCGGCTTCTCCATCGCCCCCGGCCTGCTCACCGCTCGCCTGGTCGCCCTCCACCGGCAGCAGCACCTCAAACCGCGCCCCGCCTTCCGGACCGCTGGTCACCGCGATCCGCCCTGCGTGCGCGTCGATGATCCGGTGCACGATCGCCAGCCCCAGCCCCGTCCCCGTGTGCCGCGTCGTCGCAAACGGCTGAAACAGCCGCTCACGCATCTCCCCGGCGATGCCCGGCCCGGTGTCCACCACCGCGCACCCGCGCATGAACACCGACCGACCGTCCTCCATCAGCACACGCCGCTCCAGCAGTTCCACCCGCACCTCCCGCTTGCCCGTCGGGCTCCCGCCCTCGGCGATCGCCTGCGCCGCGTTGCGGATCAGGTTCACCAGCGCCTGCACCAGCAACTGCCCGTCACCCCACCACTTCGCGTTCACCCCGGCCCCGGGCAGTTTCACCTCCACCCCGTTCCACTCCGGCCCGTCGCCCCGGGCCGACTCCGCCGCCGAGGCGATGACCTCCTCGCCATCCAGCGGCCCCGGACGCAGCCGCGTCTGCCGGCTGAACGCCAGCACGTCGGTCACCACCGCGTCCAGTCGAACCACCGCCGAGTCGATTTTCCGGGCGACCGCCTGCTGCTCCGGACGATCCGCCAGATCCTCGCTGAGCATCCGCGCATACAGCCGGATCGAGCCCAGCGGATTACGCACCTCATGGGCGATGCCCGCCGCCATCTCACCCAGCAGCGCCAGGTGCCGAGTCCGCTCCACCTGGCCCCGCGCCTCAGTCAGTTCAGACTTCAGCCGCGCCACCTCCGCCGTCAACGCGTCGTGCGTCGCCGCCAGCCGCGCCGTTGCCGAGTTGAACGCCTCCAGCAGACGCGCCAGTTCCGCCGCTGTCGGTCCCGTATTTGCTGCCGTCATCGATTCGCTCACGCGTTTCGGTCCTGATACCGCGGCCCGGTCTGCCCCGTCCCGGCACCCCCGCTGCCATAGGCCTCCAGACCCGTCCGGCTGGTCACCAGACCCGCAAGTTCACGCCCCACCGCCTCGCGCCGGCCCCGAAGCGTCACACCATCCGCCGTGTCCCGCGCCGACACACCCTCCAGCAGACCGTGCAACTCCGCGAACAACGACCGCAACTGCCCCGCATACGGCTCCACCGCCGCCGCCAACAGCCGCAGCGTCACCGATCCCCCACCCGACCCCTCGCCCCCGCCCGAACTCCCGGTGCTCACCACCGCCCCGAACGGCTCCAGCGCCCGCGCCAGGTCCGTCAACTGGTCCACCAGCGGCTGACGCTCAGCCAGCGTAGCCAGAACCGACTCGCTGTCCCCGTCCAGCGCCGCAGCGCTCTGCGCCTGGCTCAGTTGCTCCAGCCTGCGCGCCACCGCCACATGCTCCTGCATCAGCCGCACCAGCCGAGGCCCCCACCGTGCCGGATCCTGGTGGTCCACCTGCAAGCCCTGAAAGATGGTGTCCGCTCGGTCCACAGTCGCTGCCTCCTTGCCGCAACCCGTCCGCCCGATCCTCCGACCGATCGCTCCGCGCCCGGCCGCCACCCCCTCGCCGCCCCGCCCGGATGAGCTTACCCCCCGCCTCCGCCGGTCGGCACGTTGGCCGTCTGCCGCGCCCGCTCCGCCAGCAGCATCTCCGCCTCCACCCACCGCTCCCAGTGCTCCCGACGCATCGGCATGTCCGGCTGATCGAACGCCGTGTCGGGAATCGTCGCCAGTTGACGCTTGGCACGCTCGTTGGCCGCCGCCGCCTCCCGCCACCGCCCCAGCCGTACATGCGCCGCCACGATCTGCATCCGCGCCACCAGGCTCGCCGGATCGCTGCTGTACACCTGCGCCGCCGCCTCGTACTGCCGGATCGCCGCCTCCAGATCACCCATCTCAAACGCCGTGTCGGCCATGTAGAACGCCGCGTTCCGCCGGTGCAGTTTGTCCAGCCGCGTCAGCCGACGTTCTTCAATCTGCCCCACCGTGTCGCCCACCTGACGGAACAGGTCCCCGGCCCGCGACAGCCGACGCCGAACCTCCATGGTCACCTCGTCCCGCCGCGTCTGCGGCAGCGCGCTGTCCAGTTCCTTGGCCAGATCCAGTGCGCTGCGGCGGTACGAATCCGCCAGCCGGAACAGCATACCCACCGCCCGCTGCGCCGCCGGCGTGTCCCGCGACGGAGCGTCCGGGCTCACGTACCGCCGCACCGCCTCCTCCAGCCGCTCGATCGCCTCGTTCCATCGTCCCCGCTCGTGCAGCATCTCCCCCATCGCCACCAGCGCCTGGCGGTACTCCTCCGCCTCCGGCGTGAACATCGAGCCGCCCAGCACCGACCGCAGCAGCGACTCCGCCTCCGCGTCGTTGGCCGGGTCACCGTCAGCCAGATAGCACTGCGCCAGCGGCACCAGCGAGCGGTCCGCGAAGATGCCCGTCCCCGCGCCGCCCTCCTCAGCCGCGTTGCGGGCTTCGATCACCGCACGATACTGCTCCGCCGCCGTCTTCCACTCACGCTCAGCCTGGAAGATCTGCGCCAGCCGGAACCGCGACTCCGCCTTGCGCGGGTCGGTGTCCGGAGTCGTCTGCGAATACGCCGCGAACATCCCCTTGGCCGCTTCGTGGTCGCCCGCCAGGTCGTAGCAGTCGGCGGCGTTCCACAGGCTTTCCGCGTACCCGGAGTTGTTGCCGGCCGCCACCGCCATGCCGTGCTGCCGGAACGCCGCGCCGGCGTCCAGAAGATGCCGCTTGGCCTCCGCCGCCGTCACCGGACTGACCTGATCAATCGTCAGCCGTCCCGTCGGCGACGACAGAGCGTCGCTGAGAATCTTCTCCGCCACCCGCCGGTGGTTCGCCGCCACCGCCAGCGTCACCTCCGGCGGCACCTCGGTGATCACGCCCGCAGGCCGCGCCGGCGGAACGCTCGCCGCCTCCGCCTTGTCCCCCTCCGGCCCGCCCCCTCCATGCTGCTTGCCACCCTCGTCGCCCTTGCCGTCCGCATGATCCTTGCCACCCTCGCCAGCCTTGCCGCCGACCGCCGCACCCGCGCCCGCCTTGCCGCCGACCGCCTCCACCGCCGCCCGATACGCCGACTCCGCCGCCAGCGCGTACTGCAACGCCAGCCGGTGCTCTTCCCGCTGCGCCCGGTCGGTCTGACGCTCCATCAGGCTCTCGCCCACCTCCTCCAGCGTCGGCCCGGTCCGCCCGCCGCCCGCTCGCAGGTCCTCAATCAGCCGACCGTACAACTCCAGCGCCTGCTCATCGTCCCCCAGCGTCGCCGTGGTCTGCGCCACCCCGAACAACGCCGACGGCCCCGAGGCCATGTTCGGACCTTCCCGATACACCGCCGCGAACCGCTCCCGGGCTTCCTCGTGCCGCCCGCCGCTCTGAAGAATCCGACCCAGCAGCACCTGCCCGAGCGCACGCCCCGGGTCCCCCTCGGGCAACGCCCGCTCGGCCAGCTCCAGCGTGTTGCTCGCCTCAGCCAGTTGCCCCTCTTCGAAATACGCCCGCCCCAGCAGCAGCAGCAACTCCCCCCGAACGCTCCCCGACGCCTCGCTGAGCGTCGGCAAAGTCCGCAGGATGCGCGTCAACGCCTCCTCGGCGAAGCCCATGCTCAGACGCAGTTCTGTCTGTCTCGCCAGCGCCCACCCCCGGTCATCATGGCTCAGCCCGGGCAAATCCATCAACTCCCCCAGCAGCGCCAGGCTCTGCTCCCGACGCAGCGGCCCCGCCGCCATGTTCGCCGCAACCATCTGCCGAAGCAACTGCCCACGCTCCCGCGACGCCGACACCGGCAGACCCTTGGCCAGCTCCACCGCCCGGTCCAGATCCCCACGACCAAGCGCCGCCTCCGCCCCCAGCACCCGCTCCGCCAGCGTCAGTTCCGCCCCCGCTTTCACCGCCGCCTCCAGATCCGACAAAATCGCCGTGAAGTTCTCCGGCAACGCCACCCCCAGTTCCTTCTGGCCCTGCGCCAGTGCCCATGCACGCAGACGGAACACCTCCTGCTCCTGCTCAGGGCTGAGCACACCGGCCTGCAGCCGCGGCACCATCAACCCGTTGAGCTTCCCGATCGCCCCCTCGTATTCCCCCGCTTCCAGCGACGCCCGGATCTCCGCCAGCGGCAGACCGGGATCCTCCTTCGGTCGCTTCATCCACCCCGTCACCAGCGCCCCTGCCAGCAAACCACCCGACAGCAGCAGCACCGGCAGCGGCCACAGCGTACGAAGGTTCAACGCCAACGGCGCAGCCGCCTGCGGCTTCCCCGCACCCGCCTTCGTGCTGCCCGCCGACGTTCCGCTCACGCGCTGCTCCTTCAGCCTGCTCGCCGGGTCATCCAAACCCAGCCGTGTCATCGCTCATCGGTGCCCGCCGCACCCCGCCCACCACCACCGAACCCCCACTGGTGCCTTCTCCCCATCACCCCGATGACAGGTGATCACCCCATCGCCCCTCTGCCGCTTCACCGCTCATCCCTCCCCGCCGCCGTCGGCACCCTCGCTCGGCTCCACCGTCACCGTCCGCGACAGCACATCCCCCGGATGCCGCATGTTCGCATCCAGCAGCACCAGGATCGTCAGCGGGAACAGCCCCCACTTCACCACGTTGCGAACCAGCGCCTGCCACGGCCTCGGCGGCCCCAGCACATAGCTGCCCACCAGTTCATACCCGTCGCGTCTGGCCTTCTCATCCGCCTCGCGCTCCCACGCCTGCCGCTGATCCCCCGCGCCCGCCGTCCGCCCGTCCCCGCCAGTGGCCCCCTCGCCCCCGCCCTCGCGCCGTCGCGAGAACCCCGCCACCGCGTACCCCATCAACATCTTCCCCATGCTCCGGCCCGCAATCGCCTCCCCCAGCGTGCTGTGCGCCATCGCCAGCAGCATCCCCACAAACCACGGCGCCGCCGCACCCGGCTTGCTCATGGCGCTGGCCGAGAACAACTCAAAGAAACTCACCCCATACAAACTCGCCGCCAGCGCCAGCCCCGGCAGCAGATCCAGAATCGTCGCCATCAGCCGCTTGCCCGGCCCCACCAGACTCACCCCCGTCGGCAGCACCACCTTCAGCGTCTTCTCCGACACCAGCACAAACACCACCACCACCACCATCAGCCCCACAAACACCAGCGTGATGTACTGAAAGTCCCGCACCGACAGCAGCCCCTCCCGCCTTGCCGGACCCTGATACACCGCCTCCCCGTTCACCAGACTCACCTCCCGCACCGCAAACGCCCGCGCTGCCGCCGCCGCCACGCTCGCCCCCTCACTCGGCCGCCGCACCCGCTCCGCACCCCCACCCCCGCCGCCGCCGCCCGCCCCCGCCGGCGCCTTCACCGGCTCCGGCCACACCACCGCCACCCGCCACAAACCCTCCAGCGCCGTCACCGCCCACCGCGTGCTCACCACCATCTCCCGCCCACCAGTTTCACCACCCCCGCCCGCCCCACTCTCCCCGCCCTCCGCACCCGCCGGCACGCTCGCGCTCCCCACACCCTCCACCACCGCCACCTCCACCCACGCCAACCCCTCCGCCGCACCGCCGCCACCACCACCAGCCAACATCGCACCCGCCAGCATCGCGGCCCACCCGCCCCGCCCGGTCAGCATCTTCACCCGAACCGCATCCCCCACCCGCTCCGCCGTCACCAGCCGGTCCTCCGCCAGCAGCACCACCACATCCTCCCCCATCCCCGTCGCCGGCAGCACCGCCGCCGGCCCCCGCGCGTTCCACCGCACCACCGCCGCATCCCGCGGCCCCACCAGCCCCGCCGTCGCCTCCACCTCACCCACCCACACCGCCGTCGTCCCCACGCCACCCTCACCCGCCTCGCTCACCAGCAGCGCCACCCGCCGACCGCCCTCCCACGCCACCAGCCGCACCGGCCGCTGCGTCCCCGCCCCCTCCAGCACCCCCGCCGGCAACGCCGCCTCCACCCACCCATCGCCGCGCAACGCCAGCAGCCGCCACCTGGGCCCATCCTCCCCATCCCGCCCCGCCGCCCCCAGCCCCATCGCCACCTCACTCGGCCCCAGCAGCGCCAGCGCATCCTCCGGACCCATCACCAGCGCTGCCAGCCGCCCCTCAACCGGCAGGTTCGGCCGCGGCTCCGTCCGCTGGCTGGGCAGATACTCCCACGTTCCCGCCGGCGTCTGGCTTGCCCGCACCTGCACCACCCGCCGCCCCGGAACCGCCAGCGATGGCCGCGCATCCCCGCTCCCCCGGGGCAGCCACACATCCAGCCGCACCGGCTCCGGCCCCAGCACCATCACCACCCGGTCCCCCGCCGCCGCCATCGCCACCGCCTCGCTCGCCAACACCGCCGCCAGCCGCACCGCACCCGCCTGCGCCAGCCGCGTGTCCCTGGGCGGCAGATGCATCAGCACCCCCTCGCCCTCCATCCCGCCCGGCGCTGCAAACCACCCGTGCCCGCTCCGCCCCGATTCCCCCAGCGCCGCGCCCGCCGTCCGAGGCCCCCCGCCCGACGCACCCGCCAGCGGCTGCGCCGCCACGCTCGCCCCACCGCCCAACCACACCCCCCACACCACCGCGAGCGCCGCCACCATCGCCCACACCCCGCCCCGCCCGCTCATCCGTCGCCGCTGTCCCTCCCCCGCCCCACCCCAACCCGCCGCCGCCCGCTCCACCGCCGCGTCCACATCCAACGTCCGCGCCACCCCCTGCCGCTTGGCCACCGCGTCAAACACAAACGCATCCTCCGCGATCTTCCACCCCGCCACCTCCCGCAAATCCAGCCGCAACTCCGCCTCCCGCCCCGGAAACACCACCCACGCCTGACTCGGCACCCGCCCCTCGCCGCCCACGCCCCGCCCATCCACCCCGTTCACAAACACCCCTTCAGCCACCGTGCTCAGCGCCACCGCCCGCCCCTGCGCATCAAACAGCTCCACCTGCCTGGGCTCCAGCGTCTCCGGGTCCACCCACAGCCGCTGCGTCGCCCCCGCCATCCGCCCCGCCCCACCCACCGCACTCACAACCCCCAGCAGCCGCCCATCGCTCGACCACTGGCACACCCCGCCCTCGCTCGGCAGCGGCACCACCGCCAGCAGCCGCACCAGCTCCAGCGGGCTGCACGGCAACCCCAGCGCATCGGCGTGCGCCTGCGAGAACCGCTCCACCCGCCCCACCCACGCCACGTGCTCATCCCCCGTCACATCCACCCACCAGTACTGCCCGCCCCCGGTCCCGAAGAAGAACAACCCCTGGCTCAACTTCCGCAGCGCCAGGCTCACCCGGTCCGGCAGCCCCAGCAGCAGCGTCGCCTCCACCTGCTCGCTGCGCGTCCGCCGCGTGCCGTCCTCGCCCGTCTCCACAAAGCTCACCCGCGCCGTCGCCTGGGCGCTCAGCCCCCGCACTTGCCCCACCCGCTGGTTGTACCTCGCCGCCACCTCGCCATACGCCGGCGCCGCACCCCGCACCAGCACCGTCTCATCCGCCCCCCGCTGCTGCCCGCACCCGCCCAGCCCCGCCAGCAGCATCATCAACCCCACACCCGCCGCCACACCTTCCCGCCCGGCGCGCTGCCACCACGCCCTCGCTCCGCCGGCCCACGCTCGCCGACCGCGCCCGCTCATCACGCCCGCTCCGCCTCCCCACCCCCACCAGCACCAGCACCGCCCGCGCCACCACCGCCGTCCGCCCCGCCAAACCCCTCCAACTGGCCCAGAATCTCCAGCAGCGTCCCCTCGTCCACATCCGGGTCCACCACCTCAATCAGCGCCGGCCCCTCCGGCGGCCGCGCCGTCCCCTTGTGCCGCACCAGCAGCACCCGCCCCTTGCGCCCTTCCTGGGTCAGCAGCCTCCGCCGCAGCAGCATCAGACACACCACATACCGCAGCCGCAACCGCTGCTCCGCCGCCCCCGCGCTCGCCCCTTCCCCGCCCGCCGCCACCTCCATCCCGCCCCCTTCGCCCGTCTGCTCAAACAGGTCCACCAGCGCATCGTCATCCAGCAGCGGCTTGCTCTTCTTCTCCCCCTCGTGCACCACCGTCCGCCAATGCCCGATCAACCGCTCCGCCGGCGGCCTCGCCCCCGACGCCCACGCCTCCACTGAATAGTCCAGCCGCAGCGGGGCCTCGCTCTTCTCCCCCTCCAGCAGCACCGCCACGCACGGCTCCCCCGTCGCCAGGGCCCGCCCGGTCGCCGCACACAGCCGCGTCTGCCGTCCAATCTGGTAACCGCCGGAAAGCCTGCTCATCGCTCCGACTGTACGACCCCCGCACCGCCAACCCCGCCCCCCCCAACTCCCCG
>JAJTDF010000061.1 GCA_021294835.1 Planctomycetaceae bacterium | reverse complement strand
ACTCGCTTTCGCTCCGCCTCCGGCCCGTTAGGCCTTAGGCTCGCCGTACAGACTAACTCGCGGGCTCATTATGCAAAAGGCACGCCGTCACTCCTTACGGAGCTCCGACCGCTTGTAAGCACACGGTTTCAGGTGCTCTTTCATTCCCCTTGTCGGGGTGCTTTTCATCTTTCAGTCGCCTTACTGATTCGCTATCGGTCGTCAAGGAGTGCTCAGCCTTGGAGAGTGGACTCCCCATATTCAAACCAGGTTCCCCGAGCCTGATTCTACTCGAGGGCATAGCCGCCTATTGACTACAGGACTTTCACCTTCTTTGGTCCGGCATTCCATCCGGTTCGCTCACATCGACGGTTTATCCGCTTTCGCTCGCCGCTACTTACGGAGTCGCGTTGCTTTCCTTTCCTGTGGGTACTTAGATGTTTCAGTTCCCCACGTTCGCTTCTTGCACCTATGCATTCAGTGCAAGATACCCTTTCGGGTGGGTTGCCCCATTCGGAAATCCCAGGATCACAGTTCGGTTACCAACTCCTCTGGGCTTATCGCAGGTTCCTGCGTCCTTCATCGCCTCTTGACGCCAAGACATCCACCGTGTGCCCTTGATGGCCGGCCGTCAATCGCATGCCGTGCTCGATTTGCATCTTGCACACCACCGACTGGGGCCTCCTTCAAAGAGCCGATTCGTTCAGCCGCTCATCACGGCCAAACGGTTTGAGTCTCAGATTCGCTCGTATTCAGCATGACACCCTGCATGGGTTCGCCTGTCGGTCCTCGAACTTTGAGGTGACAGACCACGCAGGGGTCTTCCGTCCGTATCCGGTTGTCAAACAAGGTTCTGAGCGGCTTGAGGCGTACCTTGCGGCTTGCCCGTCGGTCGTCAGGTCCACAGTTCGGTGCGATCTGTGGGGCGGGAAGTATTGCCCCCCCTCACCCTCTCGTCAAGCTGGTGTTCAAAATTCCCTCGCGCCCACACCCCCTTCCTGCCCCTCTCGGGGTCTTTTTCCCATTTCCGACCACCTTTCCACGACCCATCCACGATCTGCCATCCCGTTCGTTCGGATAACGGACGGTATTTAGCCCGCTTCACACTCCAGTCATAAGGCCTATTGCTGACCATCCGCCCGCCGCCGCCCGCTCGTTCACCACCCACTCCCAGCCTCCTTCACGAGGCAGCCTCGTTCTGGCCTGGTCCGCCTTCTCCAGCCTCTCTCCGCCCCTCCCCCCCATCCGCCTCCAGCACCGCCCGTCCGCCTCCGGCCGTCCGCCCGCTCCTGCTTCTGTCCGGCCCGCCACGCTTCACAGACACCCAGCTGCATCAGATTCGCGACCCAACCGACCGCACCCATGCCCCACATGTGACCTCGTGCCGGACAACCTCCACCTTCCGCCCGCTACGCTCGGCCCATGCCCCCAGCGTCCGGCCCTGATGTCCTGCCGCCCGCAGCCCCCGCCGCCCCCGGCGGCAGCCCTTCGCCCGCCGGCCCGCAGGCCTCGCCGCCCCTGCTCCAGGTCACCGATCTCGTCAAGCACTTCCCCGTCCGGGGTGGCGTGCTCAACCGCGTTCAGGGCAAGGTCCACGCCGTCAACGGCGTCTCCCTCTCCGTCCGCAAGGGCGAGACCCTCGGCATCGTCGGCGAGTCCGGCTGCGGCAAGAGCACCCTCGGCAAACTCATCCTCCGCCTGATTGAGCCCACCTCCGGCTCCATCCGCTTTGACGGCCAGGAACTCACCGGCCTGGGCCACAGCCAGATGATGCCCCTCCGCCGGCGGATGCAGATCATCTTCCAGGACCCCTACTCCTCCCTCAACCCACGCATGACCGTCCGGCAGATCCTCGCCGAGGCCATCGCCCACCACGGCATCATCGTCACCGACGACTACGCCGGCGAGCTGGAGCGCTACATCGATCAGCTCCTCCAGCGGGTCGGCCTGAGGCCCGAGGCCAAGCACAAGTTCCCGCACGAATTTTCCGGCGGCCAGCGGCAGCGCATCGGCATCGCCCGCGCTCTGGCCGTCAAGCCCGAGTTCCTCGTCGCCGACGAGCCCGTCTCCGCCTTGGATGTCTCCATTCAGGCCCAGGTGCTCAACCTGCTGATGGACCTCAAGGACGAGTTCGGCCTCACCCTGGTCTTCATCAGCCACGATCTCAAAGTCATCGAGCACTTCTGCGACCGCGTGCTGGTGATGTACCTCGGCCACGTGGTCGAGCAGGTCCCCTGCATGGACCTCCACCAGCGGGCCTTGCACCCCTACACCCGTGCCCTGCTGGGCGCCAACCCGATCGACGACCCCGCCGAACGCCGCCCCCTCACCGTCCTGCAGGGCGACGTGCCCAGCCCCTATGACCTGCCCACCGGCTGCCCCTTCGCCGGCCGCTGCCCCCTGGTCACCGACCGCTGCCGCACCGAGATGCCCCCCTTCACCGCCCGCAGGCCCGACCAGTCGGTCGCCTGCTGGGCCGTGCCCGAGAACGCCGGCCCCACCCCGGCCTGATTCCGATCAGGCACCCGTCCAGCTACCCCGCCAACCACCCGCTTGGCCACCCGCCCCGGCAGGCCGGTCCCCAGACCCGCTCGGCTATCCTCGGCCCCGCATTTCTCCCTCCTCTTCGCCTTCTCCCCTCACCCCAACCCTCCTCCCCTCACACCCCACGGAGCCCCCGCCATGGAAGCCGGCATCGTCGGCTTGCCCAACGTCGGCAAGTCCACCACCTTCAACGCCCTCACCAAGGCCAACGCTCTGGCCGCCAACTACCCCTTCGCCACCATTGAGCCCAACGTCGGCGTGGTCCCCATCCCCGACCCGCGTCTGGCCACCATCCAGAAGTACATCAAGACCCAGAAGGTCGTCCCCGCCGCCCTCCGCCTGGTCGACATCGCCGGCATCGTCAAGGGCGCCAGCAAGGGCGAGGGCCTGGGCAACAAGTTCCTCTCCCACATCCGCGAGGTCGACGCCATCCTCCACGTCGTCCGCTGCTTCACCAAGGCCCCCGGCGGCGAGCAGATCACCCACGTCGACGGCAACGTGGACCCCATCCGCGACATCGAGACCATCGAGACCGAGCTCATCCTCGCCGACCTGGAGACCATCGACTCCGCCCTCCCCAAGGCCGAGCGCTCCGCCAAGAGCGGCGACAAAGAGGCCATCGCCCGCCTGAGCGTCCTCAAGAAGCTCCACCCGGTGCTCAACCAGGCCAAGCCGGCCCGGGGCGTCATCGCCTCGCTGACCGACCCGGAAGAGAAGAAGGTCGTCAAGTCCCTGGGCATGCTCTCCAGCAAGCCCGTGCTCTACATCGCCAACGTCGATGAGGACGACATCCACGGCCAGGGCGAGTTCGCCCAGCGTGTCCGCGCCCGCGCCGCCGAGGAGAAGATGCAGGTCGTCCCCATCTGCGCCCGCATCGAGAGCGAACTGGCCCCGCTGGCCGAGGACGAGCAGAAGGAAATGCTCGCCATGTACGACATGCAGGAGCCCGCCCTGGCCAGCCTGGCCCGTGCCGCGTACAAGCTCCTGGGCCTGCAGAGCTTCTACACCGCCGGCGAGAAGGAAGTCCGCGCCTGGACCGTCCCCGTCGGCGCCACCGCCCCGCAGGCCGCCGGCGTCATCCATTCCGACTTTGAACGCGGCTTCATCCGTGCCGAGATCTACTCCGTCGCCGACCTGGAGAAGTACCACTCCGAGAAGGCCATCAAGGAGGCCGGCAAGATGCGCATCGAAGGCAAGGACTACGTGATGCACGACGCCGACGTCTGCCACTTCCTGTTCAACGTCTGATCAGCCGCACCGTCCGTCACCCGCTTGGCATGCCCGCCCGTCGTCCATCCAGGCCCGCCCGGCCGCGGCCCCGGTCCACATCCGGGGCCCGGCCACCGGCCCGCCACATGGTGCTCCTGGGCGGGGGCGGGTTCTCTGCCGACCCCGCCGACACCACGCTCGATGACTACACCCTCGCCCTCACCGGCGTCGCCCGTCCCCGTGTCTGCTTTCTCCCCACCGCCTCCGGCGACGCGCTCAGCTACATCGAGAAGTTCCGCGACGCTTTCGGCCCATCCCGCGCCCGGGCCTCCTTCCTGCCCCTGTTCCGCCGCAACCCCGGCCAGAACCCCGCCGAGCACCTCCTCGCCCAACACGTCATCTACATCGGCGGCGGCAACACCGCCAACGCCCTGGCCGTGTGGCGGGTTCACGGGGTGGACAAAGCCCTGCTGGCCGCCTGGCGAAAGGGCGTGGTCATCACCGGCGTCTCCGCCGGGCTGCTCTGCTGGTTCAACGCCTGCCTGACCGACTCCTACGGCGACCTGGCCCCGCTGCAGGACGGCCTGCGCGTGCTGCCCGGCGCCGCCTGCCCGCATTACGACGGCGAGCCCGGCCGCCGTGCTGCGTTGCACGCCGCCGTCGCCACACGCGCACTTCCCGACACCCTCGCCGTGGACGACTACTGCGCCGTGCACTTCGTTGGCCGCCGCCTGCACCGGGTGCTGGCCGCCCGCCCCGACGCCACCGCCCACTACGTCACCCGCATCGGCCGCACCGTCAGCGAGGAGCCCCTGCCCGCTGACCTCCTGGAGTCCTCCGCATGACCCGCCCCGCCACCGAGGCCGTGCACCCCTACCCGCTGCTCTTCCAGCCCCTCCTCCTGGAAAAAGTCTGGGGCGGCGACCGCCTCGCCCGCTTCGGCAAGCCCGTTGCCCCGGGAGACCGCATCGGCGAGAGTTGGGAACTCGCCGACCTCGCCTCCACCTCCGCCTCCGGCGCCGGCGGCACCGCCGCCCACTCGGTCATCCGCAACGGCCCCCTCGCCGGCCGCACTATTCGCGACGCTGTTTCCGCCTGGGGACACAACCTGCTTGGGCATGCCCCTCTGGCATCACAAGGCGGCGTCGGCGAGTTCCCCCTGCTGGTCAAGTTCCTCGACGCCCGCGAGAACCTCTCCGTGCAGGTCCACCCCTCCCCGGCCTACGCCGCGGCCCATCCCGGCGCCCACCTCAAGACCGAGTGCTGGTACATCCTCCACGCCGAGCCCGGCGCCATGATCTACAAGGGCTGCAAGCCCGGCGTCACCCGCGCCCAGTGGCAGCAGGCTCTGGCCGACGGCGTCGGCAACCGCACCGTGGACCTGATGGCCGCGGTCCCCGCCGTGGTCGGCGAGTGCCACAACCTCCCCAGCGGCACCGTGCACGCCCTGGGCGCCGGCGTGGTGGTCGCCGAGGTGCAAACCCCCTCCGACACCACCTTCCGCGTCTACGACTGGGGCCGCACCGGCCGCCAGTTGCACGTCGAGCAGGCCCTGCAGTGCATCGACTACGCCCCCGCCCCGGCCGCCAGCCCCGCCGCCACGTCCTCAAGCCACGCCGCCACCGCCCACGCCCACCGCCGCCTGGTCACCACCGCCTACTTCACGCTCGATGAATCCCGCCCCGCCGCGGGCCAGCGGACCACCGTCCTCCCCGACCACGCGTCCACGCCGTCCACCCCCACCGCCGCCGTGCTGATGGTCGTGGGCGGCGCCGGCCGTCTGGTCTCAACCACCCACGCCTTCGCCGATCTCACCGTCACCGCCGGCGACACCGTGCTGGTCCCCGCCGCCATCGCCCCCTGGGCCGAACTGCTCGCCGACTCCGCCATCACCGCCCTGCACGCGCTGTTGCCCGCCGGGGCCTGAGCGCAACCCGGCCCTCACGCCCGACCTCACGCCAAGCGGCCATCCACCAGCCGCACCACCCGGTCCGCCCTCGCCGCCACCTCCTGGTCGTGCGTCACCATCACCGTCGCCAGCTTCTCGCTGGCCCGGTGCCCGGCGAGTGCATCGAGGATCGTCCCGCCGGTCACCCGGTCCAGGTTGCCCGTCGGCTCATCGGCCAGCAGCACCGCCGGACGGTTGATCAGCGCCCTCGCAATCGCCGTCCGCTGCCGCTCACCGCCGGAGAGTTCCGCCGGCCGGTGACCCAGCCGGTGCCCCAGCCCGAAGCTCTCCAGCAGCGCCTTGGCCCGCTCGGTCACCTCCGCCGCCTTGTACCGCAGCCGCCCCTGGCGGATCATCGCCGCCACCGTCACGTTCTCCATCACCGTCAGTTCCGGCAGCAGGTGGTAAAACTGGAACACAAACCCCACCCGCTCGCTGCGGTAGCGGTCCAGCCCGCCCATGCCCATGGCGCTCAGCGGCGTGCCGTCGAACACCACCTCGCCCTTGCCCGCATCCGGCCGGTCCAGCCCGCCCAGGATGTGCAGCAGCGTGCTCTTGCCCGAGCCCGATGAGCCCAGGATCGCCACAAACTCCCCCGGCTCCACCGTCACGCTCACCCCGCGCAGCACCGGCACATCCACCTTGCCCAGGCGGTAGGTCTTGTGCACGTTGGTTGCGTTCAGCAATGCCATGGTCGCTCGTGTGGTTCCCGAAAAATCAGCTTCTCGCTCACTCAAACCGCAACGCCCGCACCGGGTCCAGCGTCGCCGCCCGAATCGCCGGGATGATCGCCCCGAGCAGCGAGAACACCAGCCCCGAGATCAGCACGATCACCGCCCGCACCGGCTCGATGGTGTTCGGGATCGTCGTGAAGTAGTACACCCGCGGGTCCCACACCGTCACCCCCAGCACGCTCCCCATCCAGTCGTGGATCGGGTTGATGTTGCTCACCACCAGCCACGCCAGCGCCCCGCCCGCCAGCGACCCCACCACCCCGATCGCCAGCCCGTAGCGGATCCACAGCCACGCGATCCCCGCCCGCGACGCCCCCAGCGACCGCAGCACCCCGATGTCCTTGGTCTTCTCGCTGATCATCGCCCAGAAGATCGCCAGGATCAAAAAGCTCGCCGTCGCCGACACGAACCCCAGGATGAACAGCACCAGCGAGGTTTCCTTCCGCACCGCCGCGACGAACTGCGCCTGCCGCATCTCCCACGTGCGGATCAGGTTGTTCTCCCGCAGCGTCCGCGCCGCCGGCACATCCCGGTGCTTCTCGGCGAACGTCTCGTACACCTGGTCGCACGCCTCGCGCAGTTCATCCGGGCTCACCCCGTCCTTCGCCCGCACCAGCACCGTCGTCACCCGCGCCGGATCGATCCCCGTGATCACCGGCACCGCCGGCGTGCCGTCCGCGTTCAGGTCATACGGGTTGAAGGCCCCGCCGGCCGCCGGCGTGCCGCCGCTCACCGCCGACTTGGCCTCCTCCATCTTCATCATGCTCTGCGCCGCCGCCAGCGGTATGTAAATCGTCCGCCGGTCGATCTCAAACACCCCGGTGCGGAACTCGTTGGCCACCGCAAACGGCCGCGAGACCAGCCGCACATCCCGCCCCTCGCGGTCAAACGGCACCACCCGCACCGTGATCCGCTGCTGGAACGCCGGAGTCATCACGTTGGCCACGCCCCCGTCCGGCAACGCCTTGCCCAGCGACCCCAGCCTGTAGATCCCACTCGCCTCCCGCTTGCTCAGCCCCAGCATCTCAATACCCGGCACCGCCGCCCACTGCGGCACGCCGGTCTTGCTGTCCGGCTCGCTCAGGCTCAGCCCCTCCTGATACACCGCCTCAAACAACTCCTTGTACCGCGGGTCCAGCCGCACATCCTCGCCCTTGTGGTCCTTCTCCGCCGGCTTGTCCAAGGGCTTCCACCACAACGCCTGCGTGTAGTCCACCACCTCGCCATAGGTCTTGGGGTCGATCCCGCGAATGTTCACCCCCTCCACGCGGTTGTCCGGCAGGCTCACCAGCCCGAAGGTGTCGATCATCGGCGTCGCCGCCTTCACCCGCGGGTGCTCCTCCAGCAGATCGATCAGTTCGTCGTAGTGCGCGAACCCCGTGTTCGGCCACTCGATGGTCACGTCCCCCACCAGCGACCGGCCCGACTCCAGCAGCCTCGACAAAAAGCCCCCCATCACCGACCACACCGTCAGCACCATCGCCGTGCACAGCATCACCGCCACCGCCGCCAGCAGCGGCATGATCTTGCTGGTCAGGTATTTTCGCGTCAGCAGTGCCTGGTACACGTCGGTGCGTCTCGTCCTTCCTGCCCCCTATCCCCTTTACCCGCTCAGCCCTTGTGCCCCAGCAGCCGCTCGATCAGCAGCACGTGCGAGCGGGCCCCCATGTCAAAGCACTCCAGTTCAAACTTCTCGTTCGGCGAGTGCACCCGGTCGTCATCCAGCCCGAAGCCCATGAAGATCGTGTCGATCCCCAGTTCAGACTTGAGCATCCCCGCCACCGGGATCGACCCGCCGCTCTTGATCAAGGCCGCCCGCTTGCTCGTCGCCGCCTGGATCGCCCCCTGCGCCGCCTCCAGATGCGGGCTGTCAATCGGCACCGTCACGCCGTACCCGCCGTGGTGGTCGATCAATTCCCACCGGCACCCCGGCGGCGTCCGCTCCTTGCACCACGCAAAGAACGCCTTGGTGATCTTCGCCGGGTCCTGGTCGGCCACCAGCCGGAAGCTCACCTTCGCCGAGGCCATCGCCGGGATCACCGTCTTGGCCCCCTTGCCGGTGTACCCGCCCACGATGCCGTTGATCTCCGCCGTCGGCCGCCCCCACTCCCGCTCCAGCGTCGTGAATCCCGCCTCGCCCACGTCCGCCGCCGCCGAAAGCCCGATCTTCTTGAGCGCCGCCGCCGCGTTGAACCCCAGCCCCGCCCAGTTCGCCCGCTCCGCCTTGCTCAGCGGCCGCACCGCGTCATAGAACCCCGGAATCGTCACCCGCCGCTTGCCGTCGTGCAACTGCGCCAGCACCCGCGTCAACTCGGTGATCGGGTTCGGGCACCGCCCGCCCCACAGGCCCGAGTGCAGGTCCTGATTGGCCGCGTGCAGCACCACCTCGGTGTACGCCAGCCCGCGCACCCCATAGGTGATCGCCGGCTTGCCCCGGTCCAGCATCCCGGTGTCGCTGATCACGCACACCTCGCACGCCTTGAGCTGCTTCTTCCGCGAACGCACAAATGCGTCCAGGTTCGCCGAGCCCGACTCCTCCTCCCCCTCCAGCATCACCGTCAGCCGCATGCCACCCGCCGGCTTGCCGCTGGCCGCCTTCCACGCCGCCAGCGCCTCCAGAAACATCATCACCTGCCCCTTGTCATCCACCGCCCCGCGGGCCACCACCCGCTCCCCGCCCGCCTCGCCGGTGCGAGGGCCGCGGATCACCGGCTCAAACGGCGGGCTCTCCCACAACTCCAGCGGGTCGCACGGCTGCACGTCATAGTGCCCGTAGAACAGCACGTGCGGCCCTGCGTACTCGGCGTCCCCTTCGCACGTCGCCAGCACCACCGGGTGCCCCGGCTTCTCCTTGGTCCCCGTCGGGCAGATCTCCACCTTCAGCCCCGCCTCAGCCAGCCTGTCCGCCGCCCACTTGGCCGCCCGGGCCACATCCTGGCTATACGCCGGATCGGTGCTGATCGACGGGATCTTCAGCCAGTCCACCAGCCGACCGATCCCCGCCTGCCGGTTGTCCTTCAGCCACGCCAGCGCCGCCGCCCCTTGCGCCGTTGCCGCGCCAGCTTTCACCTTGCCGCTGGCGGCCTTCACCTTGCCGCCGGCGGCCTTCGCCTTCGCCCCGCCCGCCTTGCTCCCGCCCGCCGCTGATCCTGCCCGCTTGCCCATGGCTCGCTCCGTTGCTCCCCGCCGATGGCACGTGCCCCCCTGACGGCCGCCAGTTTAGCCGCCGTGCCCGCACGCACCCCAAGCGTCCTCAGCACGCCTGCTTCACCGTACCCGGTTGCCATCACCCGCCCGCCGCTTTCGCCGGATACCCCAGCGACTTGAAGTGCTCCACCAACCGGTCGCGATGGTCACCCTGCACCTCCAGCGTCGTCCCCTCCACCGTCCCGCCCGTCGCCAACTTCGCCTTCAGCCCCTTCAAGATCACCGGCAGATCGTCCGTCTTCTCCGACCGCGCCGCGAACCCCGCCACCACCGTCACAAACTTCCCGCGCCGCTGCTCGCGACGGATCCGCAGTTGCTGATCCGCCTCCCGCAGCACCTGACCGCTCAGCCGGTCACGCGGGCAGCCGCACTGCCCGTGCGACTTGCCGCACCGCTCGCACGTCACCGGCCGCTCCAGCGGCGTTCCATCAAACAGCCCCATCGCACGCTCCTGTTCTTCACGCCGCCTTCACGCACCGCACCCGCCGCACCCCACATGCAGGATACAGCCCACCCCGCCCGGCTCGCCCGCCAGACCCGTCCCTGCGGAATCTACCCCGATCATGGCGTGCAACGCAACCCCACCCCGAAACTACACCCCTTGATTCCCGTGCGCTTGTGCTGCGCGCACGCCGATTCCCGGAGCCTCCCCGCGTGCCCTCTCGCCCTGCCCTCACCCACCCCATTCGGCCCCGCCGATGCACCCACATCTGGGCCGCCGCCGTCACCGCCGGCCTGCTCACCTCCGCGTCCCTCGCCCTGGCCATCGCCGCCGCCATGGCCAACACCGCCACCACGCTCCTGGCCGCCCAGCCCGCCCAGTCTCTCCACTCGCCTTCAACCACCACCACCGATGACCCCCTCGCCGCCGACCTCCAGCGCCGCCTCACCACCGATGTCCTCCCCCTCCTGAACACCTACTGCCTCCGCTGCCACACCGAGGGCAACGCCCGCGCCGACGTCCGCTTCGACACCCTCCGCACCATCGCCGACGCCGCCGCCATGGGCGACATCATGGCCCTCGCCCACGAGATGGTCTCAACCGGGCAGATGCCCATCCGCTCCGCCGATCAGCCCAGCGACTTGGACCGCCTCATCCTCCAGCAGTGGTTCCACGACGCCGCCCACTTCGTCCCCGCCGACGCCCCCATCGACCCCGGCTGGTTCACCATCCACCGCCTCAACCGCAGCGAGTACCGCAACACCCTTCGCGACCTGCTCGGCATCCAGCCCGCCGACTTCGACGTCGCCGCCCGCCTCCCCGCCGACGACACCGGCTACGGCTTTGACAACATCGCCGACGTCCTCACCGTCTCCCCCCTCACGGTCGACCGCTACCTCGAAGCCGCCGAGGCCGCCGTCGGCCGCGTCCTGGGCCCCATTGACCCGCCCGACCCGCTCAACGAACGCCTCGCCCTCCGCCGTCAGGGCAACGGCACGTCGCTGGCCGCCGGCGGCGTCCACCTCTTCTCCGCCGGCTCCGCCCACGGCGCCCTCACCATCACCACCCCCGGAACCTACGCCATCACCGTCCGCGCCTGGCAAGACCGCGCCGGCGACGAGGACGCCCGCTTCACCTTCCGCGTCAACAAGGCCCCCATCGCCACCCTGCCCGTCCCCGGCAGCCGCAACCAGCCCTCCATCCTCACCCTCACCACCGACCTGCCCACCGGCCGCCACACCCTGACCGCGGAGTTCATCAACGACTTCTACGAGCCCAACGTCGCCGACCGCAACCTGGCCATCACCGCCATCACCGTCTCCGGCCCGCTGAACCCAGCCGCCCCGGAGGACCCCGCCGCCTGGCAACGCACCCTCGGCCTCTCCCCCGAACTCGCCGCCGACCGCACCGCCGCCCTGGCCGCCATCGAGCGCTTCGCCGCCCGCGCCTACCGCCGCCCGCTCACGCCCGACGACACCGCCGCCCTTGCCTCGCTCCACGCCGCACGCCTGGCCGCCGGCCGCACCCCCGTGCAGGCCGTCCGCGACACCCTCTGCGCCGTCCTGGTCTCCCCACACTTCCTCTACCGCGCCATCCAGCCCGATCTCTCGCAGTCCGGCAGCGCACCTCGCGCTGCCATCCACCGCCTCCGCCCCTTCGAACTCGCCAGCCGCCTCTCCTACTTCCTCTGGAGCAGCATGCCCGACGAGGCCCTCCTGCTCGACGCCGCCTCCGGCGACCTCACCAGCGACCAGGCCCTCGCCGCCCACGTCCGCCGCATGCTCGCCGACCCCCGCGCCGAGGCCTTCATCACCAACTTCACCGGCCAGTGGCTCCACCTCCGCACGCTCGACCGCCTTGAGATCGACCGCGCCCGCTTCCCCGACTACACCCCCGAACTCCAGGCCGACATGGCCACCGAGGCCCGCCTGTTCTTCGCCGACATCCTCCGCTCAAACAAACCCATCCACACCCTCCTCGACGCCGACTACACCTTCCTCAACCAGCGCCTCGCCGCCCACTACGGCCTCCCGGCCCCCGCCGAATCCCCCACCGCCTTCGTCCGCACCGACCTGCCCGAAAACTCCCACCGAGGCGGCGTGCTCACCATGGCCGGCGTCCTCACCGTCACCTCCAACACCACCCGCACCAGCCCCGTCAAGCGCGGCCTGTTTGTCCTGGAACAGGTCTTGGGCACACCGCCCCCGCCGCCCCCGGCCGACATTCCCCCGCTCGAGCAGGCCCCCAAAGCCAAGCAGGCCCTCACCCTCCGCGAGATCCTCGCCTCCCACGTCGAGAACCCCTCCTGCGCTGCCTGCCACAACCGCCTTGATCCCGTCGGCCTCGCCTTCGAGCACTTCGACGCCATCGGCCGCTGGCGCGACACCGAGAACGGCCAGCCCATCGACGCCTCCGGCACCCTCCCTGGCGGCCAGACCATCCGCCACGCCGACGACCTCAAGGCCGTCCTCATTGAACGCCGCGACCAGTTCACCCAGACCCTCGCCGCCAAACTCCTCACCTACGCCGTCGGCCGAGGCGTCGAGCCCTTCGACCGCCCCGCCATCCGCAGCATCTCCGCCCGCGCCGGCACCAGTGGCGGCGGCCTCGCTGATCTCGTGACCGCCATCGTCCTCTCCGACACCTTCCGCACCGCCCGCCCCAAAGCCGCGCCCACCGCCACCCCCGCACCAGCACCAGCACCAGCACCAGCACCCACCCCCGCACCATCGCCGGAGACCCGCCCATGAGTTCCCTCCACCTCTCCCGCCGCACCGTGCTCCGGGGCCTGGGCGCCACCATGGCCCTCCCCCTGCTTGAGTGCATGCTCCCCGGCCAGGGCTCCCGCGCCCTCGCCTCCGCCTTCGCCGCCGAACCCGCTGCCTCCGCTTCGGCCGCCGCCGGGGCGCTGGCCACCCCGCCCGTCCGCACCGCCTTCATCTTCGTTCCCAACGGCGTCAACTACGACGCCTGGAACCCGCTGGCCGCCGCCACCAAGGCCGGACACGCCGCCCCCGCCTCCGGCGTCGCCCCCTTGCACGCCCTCTCCCCCACGCTCGAACCGCTCGAGGGCGTCCGCCGCCACCTCAACGTCTTCACCGGCCTCACGCTCGACAAAGCCCGCGCCAACGGCGACGGCCCCGGCGACCACGCCCGCTCCTCCGCCTCCTTCCTCACCGGCCACCAGGCCCGCAAAACCGCCGGCAACGACATCCGCATCGGCATCTCAGTCGACCAGCTCGCCGCCCGCCAGATCGGCTCCTCCACCCGCCTGCCCTCGCTGGAACTCGGCTGCGAGCAAAGCCCCTCATCGGGCAATTGCGATTCCGGCTACTCCTGCGCCTACACCTCCAACATCTCCTGGCGTGCTGAGGACGTCCCCGTCCCCAAACTCATCGACCCCGCCGACGCCTTCGAGCGCCTCTTCGGCGATCCCGCCTCCGCCGCCGCCCAGGCCCAGCGACTCAGCCGCCGCCAGAGCATCCTGGACTTCGTCCGTCAGGACGCCGCCCGCCTGAACCAGCGCCTCGGCCAGGCCGACCGTCACAAACTCGACCAGTTCCACACCTCCGTCCGCGAGATCGAACGCCGCATCCAGGCCGCCGCCGACTCCGGCCCCGCCCGCCCGCCCGAAGGCGTCAAGCCCCCCGACGGCGTCCCCTCCGGCATCCGCCAGCACGCCGACCTCATGTTCGACCTGCTGCTGCTCGCCTTCCAGACCGATTCCACCCGCGTTGCCACCCTCATGCTCGCCTCTGATGGCTCCAACCGCGCCTTCCCCGAGATCGGCATCAAAGAGGGCCACCACCACCTCTCCCACCACCAGAACAATCAAGCCATGATCGAGGCCATCCGCGCCATCGATCGCTTTTACGTCGAACGCTTCGCCCGCTTCGTCCAGCGCCTCGCCGAGACCCCCGACGGCTCCGGATCCCTCCTGGACAACGCCATGATCCTCTACGGCGGAGGCATCTCCGACGGCAACCGCCACAACCACGAAGACCTCCCCATCCTCCTCGCCGGCTCCGCTGGCGGCACCCTCCCCACCCTGCCCACCGGCCGCCTGGTCGTCTCCCCCAAAGAAACGCCCCTGTGCAACCTCTACCTCTCCATGCTCGACCGCATGAACTGCCGAGTTGACGCCTTCGGCGATTCCACCGGCCGCCTCGCGGCCCTCTGATCCACCACACCCGTCCCCTGAACATCATCCGCGGCCCCGTCGACGTCATTATCGCACCCACCCCCAGGCCGGCGTGCCGCTTCTGTGTGGACCCCGCCAGGGCCACCCCACACGCCCCCAACCTCACCGTACCCTCGACCGTGCTCGTCCACCTAAACGGCCAACTCCTCCCGCACGACCGTGCCGCCGTCTCCCCGTTCGACCGGGGCTTCCTCTTCGGCGACGGCCTCTACGAAGGCCTCCGCGCCTTCTCCACCGGCACCCCCCACCACCCCCACCGCATCATCGGCCTCAACCGCCACATCCGCCGCTTCCAGCGCGGGCTCGATCTCTGCGGCATCCACTACAACGCCGCCCTCCTCGCCCCCATCACCGAACACCTCCTCGCCGCCAACCACCTTCACGATGCCTTCGTCTACTGGCAGGTCACCCGGGGCACGCCCGACCTCACGTCAGGCCCCGTCCGCTCCCGCGTCATGACCTCCCCCCACCCGCCCACCGTCTTCGCCTACCTCTCACCCCTCCCCCCGCTCGATCTCACCTCCGCCCTCCCCGCCGCCAAACGCGCCGGCTGCCAGCGCGATCTCCGCTGGCACCTCGGCCACATCAAAAGCATCTCCCTGCTCGGCAACGTCATCCCAGCCATCGCCGCCCACCAGGCCGTCGCCGCCGACGAGGCCCTGCTCATCCGCGCCATGCCCGACGGCCGCCGCCTCCTCGGCGAGGGCACCTACACCAACGTCGCCGTCGTCCGCGGCAACACCGTCCGCACGCCCACCCTCACCGCCACCTCCATCCTCCCCGGCGTCACCCGCGAGATCATGCTCGAGCTTGACCCGGCCATCCGCGAGGACGAGATCACCGAAGACGAACTCCGCACCGCCGACGAGGTCCTCCTCATCGGCACCACCACCATGATCACCGCCGTCACCCACCTCGACGGCCACCCGGTCGGCAACGCCCGCCCCGGCCCTCACGCCCACCGCCTCATGCGGCTGCTCTGCGACGCCCTGCGCGAGAACCGCGAGGACATCCCCACCCCCACACCCGCCCCCGCACCCCACGGAGCCGACGCTTGACCGCCCCCGCCTCCCTCGCCGGCAAACGCATCACCGTCATGGGCCTGGGCCGCTTCGGCGGCGGTTCCGGCGTCGCCCGCTGGCTCGTCGGCCAGGGCGCCTCCGTGCTCGTCACCGACCTCAAGCCCGCTGACAAACTCGCCGAGCCCATCGAAGAGGTCCGCGACCTGCTCGCCACCGGCCGCTTCGCCCTCCGCCTCGGCGAACACCGCGAAGACGACTTCACCACCACCGACCTGATCATCGCCAACCCCGCCGTCCCCGCCCCGTGGGACAACCGCTTCCTCGCCGCCGCCCGCGCCGCCCGCGTCCCCATCACCACCGAGATCGGCCTGCTCGTCGAACGCCTCCCCGCACGCGAGCGCACCATCGGCATCACCGGCACCGTCGGCAAGTCCACCACCACCGCCATGATCGCCCACGCGCTCTCCGCCGCGGGCGAAACCGTCCACCTCGGCGGCAACATCGGCGGTTCCCTGCTCGACCGCCTCCCCGACATCCGCCCCCAGCACCGCGTCGTGCTCGAACTCTCCTCGTTCATGCTCCACTGGCTCGGCGAAACCCAACGCTGGTCCCCGCACATCGCCGTCGCCACCAACATCGCCGAGAACCACCTCGACTGGCACGGCAACATGGACCACTACATCGCCAGCAAGCAGAACCTCCTCCGCTTCCAAACCTCAAGCGACATCGCCGTCCTCGGCTCCTCCCTGCCCCACTGGGCCCCCGCCACCCCCGCCCGCACCATCCTCGCCGGCGAGCCCCCCTTCCCGCACCCGCTCGCCGTCCCCGGCCGCCACAACCGCATCAACGCCGCCGTCGCCGCCGCCGTCGTCTCCGCCGCGCGGCCCGATCTCCCGCCCACCGCCATCCACGCCGCCCTGGCCGCCTTCCCCGGCCTCCCCCACCGCCTGGCCCTCTGCGCCCGCCCCGCCGGCCGCCTCTGCTACAACGACTCCAAGGCCACCACGCCCGAGGCCACCCTCCAGGCCATCACCGCTCTGGCCGAAGCCGCCAGCAACCGCACCGACCACCTCCACCTCATCGTCGGCGGCTACGACAAGCACGCCGATCTCTCCGCCCTCGCCCACCTCGCCCCACGCCTCGCCGGGCTCTACTGCATCGGCGACACCGGCCCCGCCATCGCCGCCGCCGCCCGCGCCCAGAGCCCCGCCGCCCACGTCGTCAACGTCCGCACCCTGCCCGAGGCCGTCGCCGCCATCTGGCCCCGCACCCAGCCCGGGCACGCCATCGTCCTCTCGCCCGGCTGCGCCTCCTGGGACCACTACCCCAACTACGAGCACCGGGGCGACGACTTCGTCCGCTGCGTCCGCGACCTCGCACCCGAGTCCGCATCATGACCTCCACACCCCGCCACCCCGCTCCCACGCTCCCCGCAGTCGCGGCGCTTGCCGGCGCACTGCTCCTCCTGGCAGCATTCACCGGCTGCTCACAACCCCGTACAGATCCCCCCGCCCCTTTCAAGCCCGCGCTCTCCCCACGCTCCGGCACACAGCCCTCCCACTCCCGCCCCAAACCGCCCACGCCCGCCGCCGCCAAGCCCGCCATCCCCGCGCAGAACACCACCCAGGCACCGCCCGCACCGCCCCCGCCTGCATCAACCACAACCACGCCACCCGCGGCCACACCACCCGCCCCTGCCCCCGCACCCGCCGACGAGTTCCGCACCGTCTTCCCCTCCGTCCGCGTCAACATCGCCCGCCGCACCGTCGAGTTCGACGGCACCATCCCCATCGACGTCCACGACCCCGACACCCCCCGCGTCTACCTCGAACTCATCGCCTGCACCCCCGACTCCCGCGAGCACGAGTCCCTCGTCCTCACCACCGCCTCCGCCGAACAGGTCCACGCCGCCCTGCTCATGGCCGGCTTCCAGCACGGCTCACCCGGCTCGGTTCAGTGGGACGGCCGCACCGCCATCCCCGTTGCCCCCACCGGCGACGCCCTCACCGTCCGCTTCCGCACCGCCCAGGGCCAGTTCACACCCGAGCAGTGGATCATCTCCGCCTCCACCGGCCAGCCCCTCGCCCCCATCCAGTTCGTCTTCGCCGGCTCCGGCATCGTCCAGCGTCGCGACCCCGCCTCCGGCCAACGCACCGGCCTCTACGCCGCCGACCTCGGCGGCACCCTCATCGGCCTGGCCACCTTCGGCACCGAGACCGTCGCCCCCCTGGCCGTCCTCTCGCACGACTCCCAGATCCAGGCCCCCGAGTGGATCGCCGCCCCCGCCGTCCCCCGCTCGGGCACCCCCGTCACCGTCATCCTCTCTGCGCCTTAATCCGCACTCACCGCATCGAGTACGGCGACGCCGGAACCTCCCGCGCCGCCACCCGCTTCACCCACCCCTGCGCTGCGCCCACCAGCACCCCGGCCGCGTCCGCCGCCGGCGGCGCAAATGCCGGCTGCCGGTCCGTCAGCCCCAGCAGGTCGTGCAGCACCAGCACCTGCCCCTCGCACCCGTTCCCCGCCCCGATCCCGATCAGCGGCACGCTGATCTCCGCCTTGATCCGCGCCGCCACCGCTTCAGGCACCGCCTCCACCAACATCATCACCACACCCGCAGCCTGCATCGCCGCCGCGTCGCGCACAATCGCGTCCGCCTCCGCCGCCGTCCGCCCCGCCGCTGAGTACCCCGTGATCGCCGCCCGCTGGGGCCGGCTGCCGATGTGCCCGCACACCGGAATCCCCGCGCTGGCCATCTTCGCCACCAGCGGCGCAAACCCCGCGTCCACTTCCAGCTTCACAACGTCCGCCAGCCCCTCCGTCAAAAACCGCCCCGCGTTCCGCACCGCCTCCCCCTCCCCGGTGTGATACGACATGAACGGCATGTCCCCCATCACCAAGGGCACCACCGCACCCGGCCACCGCTCCGGCCCCGCCCCGCCGGGCAGAAAGTCCCGCTCCACCGACTGCGCCCCCCGCTTCACCCCCGCAGTCAGCGCCAGCAGCACCTCCAAGGGCATCTCCAGCGTCCGCCCGAACCCCAGCGTCATCTCCGCCGCCGTGTCCCCCACCAGCAGCACCGGCACCCCCGCCCGCGCCAGCCACCTCGCCGTCGTCGCGTCGTAACACGTCAGGCTCGCAAACGGCTCGCTCCGCTTGCGCAGCCCCGCCAGCGTCACCCGCGCCGGCCCCCCGGCCGCCGCGCCGCCCCCGCCCGCCTTGCCGCCCGCCCCCACCATGGTCCCGTGCTGCGTGTTCCCTGTCTGCTGGCTCATGCCCGAACAGTAACGCCCACCCCGACCGCCTGATCGGCATCATCCTTCCAGCATCCAACGCGGACACTCGTCCGCACCCCACAGCCCCCTTTTCTGGAGCGTCCCATGACCGCCAAGCACATCCTGCCCGTCGCCCTCGCCCTCGCCGCCGCCGCCCTGCTCGCCGGCTGCAACAACCAGAAGGCCGCCGAGGCCCCCGCCGCCGACGCCAAGGCCCAGGTCGCCGCCGCCAAGCCCGTCAACACCGCCTGCCCCTTCACCGGTGGCCCCGCCAACCCCTCCCTCACCGCCTCCGCCGGCGGCAAGACCGTCGCCTTCTGCTGCGGCGGCTGCCTCGCCCGCTTCAACAAGATGTCCGAGGCCGACAAGCTCGCCACCATCGCCAAGGCAAAGTAAGTAAAGGCCAGATAAGCCAAGGCCAAGGAAGCAGCCACCCGGCACATCCTGCATCAAAAAACCAACGCCCCCGCGGCACATCTCCGCAGGGGCGTTGTCATATCTGCTCCCCGGATTCCTCGCTCACCCCCCGGCTCACCCCAGCCACGAATCCTCAAACCTCATCCCCTCCGCAGCGGTGATGGCGTTCCCCGTCTCCACCATGCTCGCCACCGGATACGCGCAGTAATCCAGCGCAAAGCTCCCCGCCGGCCGATGGTTCCCGCTCAGCCCCAGCCCGCCAAACGGCAGCTTGCTGCTCGCCCCCGCCGTCCCCGCGTTCACGTTGATGCACCCCGCCCGCACCTCACGCACAAACCGCTCCCCCGCCGCTGCGTCCGCCGTGAAGATCGACGCCGCCAGCCCATACCGCGTCGCGTTCGCCTGCGCAATCGCCTCATCCAGGCTCTCCACCACCGCAATCCGCAGCAGCGGCCCGAACACCTCCTCATCGCACCCGGGGTCCACCGCGTGCAGCGCCCCCGCACCCACCTCCGGCGCCGGCGCCGCGTTGAAGCGTTCCACCTTCAGCACCGAAGGCGACACAAACCACCCGCCCGTCGGCGTCTCCACCTCGCGACCCGCGACCAGCACCTCCGCCCCGCCCGCCGCCGCCCGTGATTGAAACTGCAGCATCGCCCGCCGCGACGCCTCGCTCACCAGCGGCCCCATGAACACCGGGTGCCCCGCCCGCGGATGCCCGATGATCAGGTTGCTCGTCGCCTTGCAGATCGCCGGAATCAGCCGGTCCGCCACCGAGCGGTGGATGATCGCCCGCCGCGTGCACGTGCACCGCTGGCCCGTCGTGTTGAATGCGCACCGCACGATCTCCGTCGCCGCCAGCTTCAAGTCCGCATCCCCCATCACCACCGCCGGGTTGCTCCCGCCCAGTTCCAAAGCCACAATCCGCCCCGGCCGGTCCAGGTTCGCCTGCAGAATCCGCCGCCCCACACCCCAACTCCCCGTAAACGCCACCGCGTCCACACCCTCGCCCCCCGCCAGCGCCGAGGCCACCTCCGCCCCGCCCTGCACCAGGTTCACCACGCCCGCCGGCGCTCCCGCCGCCCGCAACGCCTCGTCGAGCATCTCCGCCAGCATCTGCCCCACGCCCGGCGCCTTGTCCGACGGCTTGAACACCACCGTGTTCCCCGCCGCCAGCGCCGGCACAATGTGCCCGTTGGGCAGGTGCGCCGGGAAGTTGAACGGCCCCAGCACCGCCACCACGCCGTGCGGCTTGAACACGCACCGCCCCGTCCGGCTCGCTGACAGCTTGAACTCAAAGTCGCTCACCCGCCGCAGCCCGCCCTCGGGCGCGCTGTCCAGCGTGATGTCCACCTTGCTCGCCAGCAAACCCGCCTCACCCTTGCACTCCCACATCACCTTCCCCACCTCATCGCACAGCAGTTCCGCCATCGCCCCCGCCCGCTTCTTGGTGATCTCCGCAAACCCCCGCAGCACCTCAAACCGCTTCTCCCTCGGCCAGGCCGACCACGCCCCCAGCGCCTTCCGCGCCGCCGCCACCGCCTCCGCAACAGCGCTCACCGGCGCCGCGCTGCTGTAGACCACCTTCCCCGGCTCGGAAGGGTTGCGGCTCACCACCGCATCACCGGGGATCGCCCTCCACTCCCCGCCAATCCAGTTGCTCGGACCCCGCTGCAGCGATGCGTGCGTGCTCATAACCCGAGCGTAGCAACCGCCGCCAACAAGTTAACCGCCGGCCACACCCCGCAGCCTTCGCCCCATTTGACCATTTGGCCATCTGCCCCCTCCCTCACCGCCCCGCCTTCTTCACCTTCTTCTTCCCACCGCCCGCCGCGTGCGTCCCGTTGCTCCCCGCGCCCGCCGTCGCCGGCTTCCCGCGGCTCACCGTCGTCGTCCGCATCGGCCAGGTCTCCGGCCGGCTCAACGGCGTAAACCCGCACTCGCTGCCCGCCTCCCCCTCCAGCGCCGCCATCACCGACCGCTCCAGCACGATCCGCCCCTTGGCGTCCACGCCATAGTCGGTCTCCACCGCCCGGAAGTCCCCGTCGTCCTTCAGCACGCTCACGATGCCGTGCTTGTCCAGCACGCCCGTCTCCTCCGCCTTCACCGGCGAACCCAGCGTGCTCCGGTCCGTCGCCTTCACCAGGCTGATCTCGTCGGTCGCGCACTCCAGGTGCGGCCCGCCGTCAAACGGGTCAATCCGGTTGAAGTACCGGAACCCGAGCTGCTCCAGCATCCGCTTGGCCGGCACCGTCTCCGGCCCCACCTGCCCCACCACGCTCCGCGCTTCCGGCGCCAGCAGCGTCAGATAGATCTCCTCACGCGGGAACAGCGACAGCAGGAACTCCTTGGTCTGCTGACAGAACCGGTCCGCCTCGTCGTACGTCAGGTTGATGAAGCACCGCGTGCAGAAATCCCAGAACGGATTGTGCCCGTCCACCGTAATCGGCCCCATCATCTCCGCCAGCACCCGATCCGAGAACAGTTCCCGGTGCAGCCCGATGAAGTGGAATCGCACCTGCGCCAGAAACCGCCCCAGCTTCAGCCGGTGCCCGCGGAAACTCGGCTGCAGAATCAAGCCCCCGATCTCCGTCGGCGACGACTCATCAAGGTGAATCTTCGCCACCGTGTGCGTCACGCCCATCGCCAGCGACTGGCTGAACATCTCCTTGCGCGACAACTGCAGCGACACATTCGGCGCCCCCGGCCCGCCCATCTTGCTGATCACCTGGCACGTCCCCACCACGCCCTGCGTCTCCAGCTCCTCCATCACAAACATGAACAGCGGCGACCGACCCGCCAGATCCTTCAGCCCCGTTGAAAGCTCCCCATGATGCGGCCGCTGCCGGTGCTTCTGCGCCATCGCCCGCGTCTCATGCAAGTCCGCGTCCGCTGCCATCAAGAAGCAGTTCCGCGACCAGTTGATCTTCGAATCGATGATCTCCTTGTCCGGAGGCAGGTTGATGAAGTGCACCATCCGCGCCAACTTCAGCAGCGTGCTTACATCATCAGGTTTCGCGCGTCGGATCACAAACATGCCGGGCCTCCTCTGCTTCCGCCCCTCCCCTGCACGCCCCTTCACAC
>JAJTDF010000009.1 GCA_021294835.1 Planctomycetaceae bacterium | reverse complement strand
GGATGTAGCCGCAGTAGCCGACGCTGTTGCGGACGCCGGGGCTGAACAGGTCGGTCTCGCCGACGCCCCCACCGCCCAGGATCTTGCGGCCGTCGTCGGTGATGCAGACGTCGTAGTCGGCCAGGGTGATGGCGCCGTTGCGGTCCAGGTCAGCCTCGACGCGGTACGTCGGCGAGGTGATCGGGGTGCCGATGAGTTGCTGGATGACGTCGCCGTAGTCGCCGCCGTCCACCACGCCGTTGCCGTCCACGTCTGAGCGGAGGCGGCGGGTAGGCTCGCCATACGGGGTGTAGGCGATGCGGTCGATCACCACGCTGGGGGAGCCGGGCGCGGCCAGGGCGATGACGCTGAACTGGGCGCCCTTGAGTTGGAAGGTGATTTCAGCGGACGTCGTGACGGGGGCGGATGGGGTGGCGATCGATCGGCCGATGTGGCCGGTGGTGGCGGTGGTGGTGGGCCTCGGGCGGGCGGTGGGATGGTGGGTGGCGGGCGGGAAGGCTGGGGCCTCCGTAAGGGGGTGTGCGGATAGTACGACTGGGGTGGGGTGGGGGTTGCGAGGTGGAGCACGCGGTTGCGTGCGGGGTGGGGGCGCGCTTCGCGTCCCCCGCTGGGCGAGGGGTTCGCGGGGGCTCGTCTCCCGGGGGTGCAGAGCCACCCACCCCCCGCCGGCTCCTGGCGTGCAGCCTTTCAGGCTGGGGAGGCGAAGGACGGGACTTGGTGTTCCGGGGGTGCGGAGCCACCCACCCCCCGCCGGCTCCTGGCGTTCAACCCCTCGGGCTGCTTAGGAGGCCGGGCCTCTGGCCCGGACACCGCCCGGAAGGGACGGTGCCACAGCGGACGCCAGCTGCATGGAGTAGAGGCCAGTCAGTCGGGGACGGGTGCCGCGTCGATGCCTTTGAGTTGGCGGAGGCGGGCGACGAAGGCTTCGAGGAAGCGGCGTTCGCGGTCGCGGTTGGGGGGGTCGCCGATGGTGATGGCCAGGACGATGGGGGTGGGGCCGGCGGCCGCGGCGGAGGGGCTGGCGGCGGGGGTGGCGCTTGCGGGGGCCTCGGGCGCGGTGCGGCGGGCGACGGCGATGGTGCCGGGTTCGTCATCAATAGAGATGACCTTGTAGACCACGGCGGTCTCGGCCAGCAGAGTGGCGTCGCCGGTGACGCCGGGGATGAGGGCGATCTCGGCGGCGATGAGGGCGGGGTCAATGGCGGCGCGAACGTCGTCCCAATCACCAGTGACCTCGACGGAGGAGACGGCGTGGGTGCCGGGGGGGCCGATGGTCAGGGTGGCATCGGACCCGGCCAGGAGGGGGAGGGGGAGGACCGGGGCGGGCTGGGATGCACAGGCACCGGCTAAGAGACCGATAACCAGAAGGCTGGCCAGTTGGGGGGGGGGGGTGGGGTGCCGGCGGGGTGAGGGGGCGGGGAGGACGCTGGGTGCTGGTGGCGTGCTGGGGGTGGACGGGGGCAAGGCGGAGGTGGGCCGCGGCCCCATAGACTCGCGGCTGGGATGGACCCTGGGGAGGGGGCCATGTGGGGTGGGGCCGGGGGCTGGAAAGACGGGGGGGATGGGGGATTCTGGGATGGGGGATTCGGGGATGGGCGGGACGGGGGGGGCGGGCCGATGAGAAGTGCCCTGGAGGCTGTGATTCGTGGATGTTGTCATAAGCGTGCCCCATGGTGCAGAACGGGTGCCGGTTCTCGGCGCTGCGGATCGTAACTTGAAGATGATCCGGGAGGGGCTGGGGGTTCGGGTGGTGGCGCGGGATGGGCAGGTGCGGGTGTCAGGCGAGCGGAAGGCGGTGCTGGCGGCACGGCTGGTGATGGACCGGCTGGTGGAGGCGGCGGAGCGGAACGCGCCCTTGGGGCGGCACCAGGTGCTGGAGTTGATCGGGCGGTCGGTGGAGATGGCGGGGGACCGGGAGCAGGCGGCGGAGTTGTTCCACGGGGCCATGGGTGCCGGCGGGGCCGGGTCATGGGCGACGAGCACGATTGAGGGGCCGCCGTGGGCGGACCACCTGGATGTGTATGCCGGCGGGGAGGCGGTGCGGGCGCGGACGGCGAACCAGCAGGTGTATCTGGATGCGATCCGCGACCATGATGTGGTGTTCGGCATCGGACCGGCGGGGACGGGCAAGACGTATCTGGCGGTGGCGGCGGCGGTGCACCTGCTCAAGCACGGGCGGATCCGCAAGGTGATTCTGGCACGGCCAGCGGTGGAGGCGGGGGAGAAACTGGGCTTCTTGCCGGGGGACCTGCAGGCGAAGGTGAACCCGTATCTGCGGCCGCTGTTTGATGCGCTCAATGACATGATGGACTTCAACACCATGAAGCGGTTCATGGTGAGCGATGTGGTGGAAGTGGTGCCCTTGGCGTACATGCGGGGGCGGACGCTGAACCGGGCGTGCATCATTCTGGATGAGGCGCAGAATACCACTCGAGGGCAGATGAAAATGTTCCTGACCCGGATGGGGCACGGGAGCAAGGTGATTGTGACGGGTGATGCGACGCAGATTGACCTGCCGGACCCGAGCGCATCGGGGTTGGTGGATGCGGCGCGGGTGCTGAAGAAGGTGCCGGGGGTGGCGATGATCTCGCTGACCGAAGAGGACATCGTGCGGAACCCGATGGTGGCGCGGATCGTGGAGGCGTATGGCCGGATGGAGGCGGCGGGGGGCGGGAGCGCCGGTGGACGGGGCGGGCGGCGGGGGCGTGGGGCGGCGGGAGGGGCAGGTGGGGCGGAATCGGCTGGTGAGAACGGGGCTGGGGCGAACGGCACGGAGGACCACGGCGGCTGACCGCCCAGGGCATGGCTTCATCGACGACCAGTACGTCAGGCGGGGGCGGGGGGGGCGGCGGGGAACGCTCCGGGCGCGGTCGGCTTCGGCCGGCGCCGGCGGTGCTGCGGTGGGTGGTGCTGCGGCCGGCGGTGGTGTGGTCGATGCTGATTGTGGCGGGGCTGGGGTGCGTGCTGGCGGCGCTGATGGTGCTGGCGGGGACGCGGCCGATTCTGGCGGTGGGGCAGATTGCCGACCACACGCGGGCGGTGCGGGCGCCGGTGGCGATTGCCAACCGGGCGGCGACAGCGGCGGACCGGGAGGCAGCGCGGGAGCGGGCGCCGCGGGTGTATCGCGCCGATGAGCGGGTGCTGGGGGAACTGCGACGGCAACTGGAGAACCTGCCCCGGGCGGTGGCCGATGCGCCCAATGCGGCGTCGATCGACGAGGCGACGCGGACGCTGTTTCCGCTGAGCGAGGCGGGGCTGACGGCGCTGAAGGGGGCGGCGGCGGGCAATGGCGAGCGGGCGTGGATGGCGGCGGTGGAGCGGCTGATGGCGCTGGTGATGCGGACGCCGGTGCTGGAGCCGGGGGCGTATCAGCGTGAGGTGGCCAGCGCGGCGGCGGCGCTGGAACTGCTGGGGCCGGAGGCGGGGCCGGGGGACGGATCCGGCGTGGCGCCGCCGGGGGTGCTGGTTTCCCCCCGGGAGGCGCTCAAGGCGGGGTCGGCGCAGGCGTCGGACGCGCTGGCGAGGCTGGCGGAGGCGGCGGGGATGCCGCCGGCGGTGCAGGATGCGGTGGCGTTTCGGCTGAGGCTGCTGACCAGCCCAACGTACCGCTTTGCGGACACCGAGACGCTGGCGCGGCAGGCGGAGGCGGAGCGGAGCGTTCCGGAGCAGACCAAGCGGGCGTTCCCCGGGCAGGTGATTTATCTGCGGGGGGAGAAGATCACGTCGGACCAGTTGGATCTGCTGTACGCGGAGAACGCGGCGTATCGGGCGAGCCTGGCGTGGTGGCAGCGGGCGGCGCTGGACGGGGGCTCGGCCTCGGCGGGCCTGCTGCTGGCGCTGGCGTTGCTGGCGTTTGTGCGGACGCACGCGCCGAACCTGCTGGCGGATGTGCGGCGGTTTGGGGCCTTGGCGGCGGCGTTTGGCGGGGGGATGGCGCTGGCGGTGTGGGTGGCGATCACCGAGCCGTGGCTGGCGGGGATGGCGGTGGCGGGGCCGGTGACGCTGGTGGCGATGCTGATTGCGGTGGTGTTTGAGCGGAAGATGGCGCTGGTGCTGGGGGCGCTGCTGGCGATCGGTGCGGCGATTGCGCTGCGGCAGCCGGTGGCGAGCTGCGCGGTGGCGTTGTGCGGGGTGGCGGTGGTGGCGTGGATCCTCAAAGAGGTGCGGGCAAGGAACACGCTGATCGCGGCGGGGCTGTTTGCCGGGGTGGCGGTGGCGGGCGGCACGCTGATGCTGGGGCTGCTGCACCGGCAGCCGACGATGGAGGGCCTGCAGCAGGCGGCGTGGGAGGCGGCGACCAGCGGGCTGGGGGTGGCGGCGTCGGGCTTTTTGGTGCTGGGGTGCCTGCCGGGGATTGAGCGGCTGCTGGGCGTGACGACGGGCATGACGCTGATTGAACTGCGGGACCCGCGGCATCCGCTGCTGCGGGCGTTGCAGCAGCGGGCGCCGGGGACGTACAACCACTCGCTGAACGTGGCCTCGCTGGCGGAGGCGGCGGCGGATGCGATCGGGGCGGACCCGCTGCTGGCGTACGTCGGGGCGTTGTATCACGACGTGGGGAAGATGAACAAGCCGGAGTACTTCGCGGAGAACCAGACCGGCGGGTTCAACCGGCATGACCGGCTGACGCCGGCGATGAGCCTGCTGGTGATCGTGGGGCACGTGCACGACGGGCTGGAGTTGGCGGATGAGTATCGCCTGCCGCAGCCGCTGATGCATTTCATCGAGGGGCACCACGGGACGACGCTGGTGGAGTACTTCTACCACCGGGCGCGGAAGCAGGCGGAGGCGGCGATGGCGGCGGCGGGGGGTGCAAGTGGTGGTGCTGGTGGGGGTGGTGGTGGAGCGGGTGCGGGTGTGGGCATGCCGGGCGGGGTGCCGGAGAGCATTCCGGGGCAGTTGCCCAGCGAGTTTGAGTACCGCTATCCGGGGCCGAAGCCGCGCACGAAGGAAGTGGCGATTGTGATGGTGTGCGACGCGGCGGAGAGCGCCACGCGGACGCTGCCGGACCCGAGCCCGACGCGGATTGACACGCTGGTGCGGGCGATTGCCAACAAGCGGCTGGGGGACGGGCAGTTTGACGAGTGCGACCTGACGCTGCGGGAACTTTCACTGATCACCGAGGCGATCTCGCGGACGCTGGCGGCGATTCACCACCAGCGGGTGGTGTACCCCGAGGCGGCGATGCGCGGGGGTGGTGGCGGCGGGGGTGGCGGGACGGCCGGGGCGGGGAGCGCGGGCGGCGGGCTGGCGGCGGCGCGGGTGGGCTGAGGGGCGAGGACCAGGCATTGCGGGCGGTGGGTCGGGCGGCGGTTGCTACCCTGCTTGTGCCATGCCCTCACGCGCTCGTCGACTCCGCCAACTCAAGGCCAACAAACGCAAAGCCCTGGAAGCCCAGGGTCGGCCATCGGCGGCCCCGCCGGGGACCGAGCGGCTGCAGCGGGTGCTGGCGGACGCGGGGGTGGCCTCGCGGCGGGAGTGTGAGCGGCTGATTGAGGCGGGGCATGTGTCGGTGAATGGGCGGGTGGTGACGACGCTGCCGGTGTTTGTTGACAAGAAGCGGGACCGGATTGCGGTGGAGGGGCGGCCGCTGGCGACGATTGCGCCGGCGGCGACCAAGGCGGAACTGGTGTACGTGCTGCACCACAAGCCCTCGCGGGTGCTGTGCAGCATGGGGGACCGGGCGGCGCGGGCGGAGGGCAACGTGGATCTGGGCCGCAAGACGGTGGCGGACCTGGTGCAGCACCCGTCGGGGGTGCGGCTGTATCCGGCCAGCGGGCTGGACTTTCATGCGACGGGGCTGGTGCTGATGACCAACGACGGGGCGCTGGCGGAGCGGCTGGCCAAGTCGCGTAAGCCGATGGCGCGGGTGTATCAGGCGGTGCTGCGGGGGCACCTTTCAAACGCGCAGGTGGCGGAGTTTGCGCCGCTGCTGGTGCCGGGGTTGGGGGAGCTTTCGCCTGAAGAGGTGGCGGAGTTGGATGTGCCGCTGCACCTGCGGGGGATGCGGGATGGGGACGGTGCGGGGCGTGGTGGGCGGCCGGGCAAAGGGGGGGCGGGCAAGCGGGAGCGCGAGCGGGCGCAGCATGAGGATGCGGCGGAGATGGGGTGGCGGATCCGTATCACCAAGCGGACCAGCGGGGCGAGCCGGGACGCCTCGGCGGAGCGGCAGCGCGAGTTGGGCGGGGCGCGGACGGTGATTGAGTTTGTGCTGCCGGATGTGCCGAGGGTGGCGATTGAGGACACGCTGGCGCGGGTGAACGTGCGGTGCAAGTCGGTGAGTTTGGTGGGGCTGGGGCCGTTGCGGCTGGCGAATCTGCCGATCGGGGCGTGGCGGGAACTGGAGCGGGGCGAGGTGCAGGCGTTGCGGCGGGCGTTGCCGGAGCCGGCGGCGCCGGCGGTGGCGGCGGCTGCGGGCGAGGCAGGCGGGCCGGCGGAGCGGACGCGGGTGGGCGGCAAGCGGCCCCCCACTGCTGCGGGCGCTGGCGGGCGGGCGGCGGCGGGGTTGACGAACGCGGAGGTGGTGGATGCGGAGGGGGGCGATGAGGCGGTCGAAGCGGCACCGGCTGAGGTGCCAATTGAGGTGCCCGTGGACAGGCCGGTGGGCGGCGTGCTGCCGCCGGTGACGCCGAAGGAGGCGCAGACGACGCACCGGGGCAGGCCGCGGACGCTGCGGCCGTCGTTCTGAGTTTGGGCGGCGGGACGGGGCCGGGCCGACCGGCCAAGGGCATCTGCACGATGGATCAGCACAGCACCAACCTGGCGACGGACACAGCGACGGGCGCGACGATGACGACCGCGATGCAGAGCGTGGCGAGGCCTGGGGCCGGCGGGCGGGCGGAGAAGGGTGCGGTCTCGCGGCTGGGCCGGGCGCTGGGGCAGTTGCTTGGGCATGAGGCGTTGCCCCGGATGGCGGCGGCGCTCTCGTACCGGACGATTTTCGCGCTGGTGCCGATTCTGCTGCTGGCGTTCCTGACGCTGCGGCTGTTCCGCGACACCGATTCGCTGCTGAAGAACCTGCTGGGGCGGCTGATGGAGCAGACCGGCCTGGCCAACCTGGCGTCGGACGCGACGGGGCAGTTCAACCTGCAGGTGTGGATCACGCAGCGGGTGCAGGAGTTCTCGGGGATCAACTTCACGGGGATCGGGCTGGTGTCGGCGGGGCTGCTGATCTACGGGGCGATCAGCCTGCTGGTGGAGGTGGAGGGGTCGTTCAATGTGGTGTACAGCGCGGCGCGGGGGCGGGCGTGGGCGCGGCGGATTCTGCAGTATTGGATGATGCTGACGCTGGGGCCGCTGGCGGTGTTCGGCAGCTTCATGGTGGGCGAGCAGTTCAGCCGCGTGGCCTCGAGCCTCGCCAGCAGCACCGGGGGCGTGGTGGGGCTGGGAGTGGGGCCGCTGCTGGTGGGGCTGGTGGGGTATCTGACGACGGTGCTGATCAGCTTTGTGCTGGTGCTGGCGTTGTATCTGACGTTGCCCAACGCGCGGGTGCACCTGCGGCCGGCGATGATCGGTGCGGCGGTGGCGGCGGTGGCGCTGGAGGCGGGCAAGGCGGGGTTTGCGCTGTACGTGAAAAAGGCGGGGTACTCGTCGCTGTATGGCTCGCTGGCGCTGTTCCCGCTGTTCTTGATGTGGGTGTACATCACGTGGCTGGTGGTGCTGTTTGGGCTGCGGCTGGCGTACCTGATTCAGTTCCACAAGCTGCAGTTGCTGACCGATGCGTGGAAGGGGCGGCTGGGGTGGCGGGCGGGTGAGGGGGACCACTCGGTGGCGCAGTTGAGCGCGGGGCGGTCGGGGATCACGGACCCGAGCAGCGCGGTGGCGGTGCTGGTGGCGGTGGCCGACAGCTTTGCTGTGGGCAAGCCGGCGGAGGTGATGGGGCTGGCGGGAAAGGTGCAACTGGCGCCGGAGGCGGTGGAGCGGGTGCTGGGTGAGATGGAGACGGCGAAGCTGGTCAACCGGGTGGCGGTGCGGGCGGAGGGGCCGGCGGACCGGTGGTCGCTGGCGAGGCCGGCGGAGCAGATCACGGCGGCCGATGCGCTGGCGTGCGGGCTGCGGCTGGCGGACCCGCCGGACGGCCCGAAGGCGGCGCGGTTGTTTTTGGCGGAGCTGCGGGAGCGGCAACTGGAACACGCGGGGCGTGTGCCGCTGACGGCGCTCTTGGGCACGCAGGCGGGCAAGCGGGCCGGCGTGGGGCTGGCCGAAGCGCGGCCGAAGGTGCCGCCAGCGACGGCCGGCGCGGCATCGGCGACCGGGCCGGCGGGCTGAAGAACCACCCAAATCGGGCAGGCGATCCCCCACCTGGGGCATTTGTGGACCTGAGGGTCAACAAGTGACCGGGCTGGCTGTACACTGATCCGGCGGGGCGGGGGGCGGAGGGGGCGGAGGGGGTGGATGGGTTGGAGGGGGGTGGAGGTTCGGGTGACGGCGCGGAGGACAAGCGATGCTGAGCGGCTCGATGACGATCCAACGGCTGATGGGCGCGATGCGGAAGCTGAGCGCTTCGGACCTGCACATCAAGGTGGGCATCCCGCCGACGTACCGCATCAACGGCACGCTGCGGCCGATCAACGCGGACGCCTTGAGCGAGGACGAGGCGGATCACCTGCTGGACCCGATCATTCCCGAGCGGCTCAAGTCGCGGTTTGAGACCACCGGCGATCTGGACTTTGCCACCTATGACGAACTGGGGGACCGTTACCGGGTGAACATGTACCGCGCCGGCAACCACGTGCACGCGGCCATCCGTCGGGTGAAGGCGGACATTCCGAACTTTGAGGCGCTGCACCTGCCGCCGATCTACCGGAAACTGGCGGAGGAGACCAACGAGGGGCTGATCCTGATCGTGGGGGTGACCGGGTCGGGTAAGTCGTCGACGGCGGCGTCGATGATCGACCACATCAACGCGACGCGGGCGGAGAACATCATCAGCGTTGAGGACCCGGTGGAATTCCGCTTCACCAACAAGAAGTCGATCGTGTCGCAGCGAGAGATCGGGATTGACGTGGCGGATTACAAGTCGGCGCTGCGGTACATCGTGCGGCAGGACCCGGACGTGATCTTCATCGGCGAGATGCGCGACCACGACACGGTGCTGGCGGCGATTCAGGCGGCGGAGACGGGGCACCTGGTGTTCGCCTCGATGCACACGGCGGACACGAGCCAGAGCTTCAGCCGGATTCTGGAGTTCTTCCCGATCGAGGAGCACGGGTTCATCCGCTCGGCGATGAGCAGCTCGCTGAAGGCGATCTGTGCGCAGCGGCTGCTGCCGGCGGCGGAGGGCTTTGTGGACGAGGAGGGCAAGCAGGTGGGCATCGTGCCGGCGACGGAGGTGCTGATCAACACGCCGATCGTGCGTGACCGCATCAAGGAGGGCCAGGACGGGGACTTCCCGGCGATCATCAACTCGTCGATCCCGGATGGGATGCGGAGCTTCACGTACTCGCTTGCGGAACTGGTCAAGGAGGAGAAGGTGGCCAAGCGGGTGGCGATGGAGTACGCGCCCAACCGCGATGCGCTGGACTCGGCGATCAAGGGGGTGCAGGTGAAGACGCAGATGCTGGTGGGGAAGATCAAGGGGTGATCGGGGGGCGGCTCAGCCGGCGAGGTTGACGCGGCGGAGCCACAGTGCGTTGGCGACCACGCTGACCGATGAGAGGCTCATGGCCAGGGCGGCGAGCATGGGGTTCAGCCAGCCGGCGGCGGCGACGGGGAGCAGAGCGGCGTTATAGGCGAAGGCCCAGAACAGGCCGGTGTGGATGCGACGCATCATGGCGCGGGAGAGGCGGACGGCCTTGGGCAGGGAGTTCAGGCCGCCGGCGGAGGCGGCGGCGTCTTCGGCGACGGACGCGTCGGAGGAGGCCGAGTTCGCCGTGGGTGCGGCCAGCAGGACCACGTGGCCGGCGTCGGCGGCGATGGCGGTGCCGGAGGTGCCGTCGATGCTCAGCACGGCGAAGCCCACGTCGGCCTCGGCGAGGGCGGCGGCGTCGTTGACGCCGTCGCCGACCATGGCGACGACGCCGCCGGCGGACTTGAGCTGCGCGATGGCGGCGTGCTTGCCTTCGGGGCGAACGCCGGCGATGACGGTGTCGATACCGGCTTCGGAGGCGACAGCCTGGGCGGCCTCGGGCTGGTCGCCGGTGAGCATGACGGTGCGCAGGCCCAGGGCGTGCAACTGGGCGACGGCCTCGCGGGCGCCGGGGCGGAGGCGGTCGCGGACGGCCAGCAGGGCGCGCAGCACGCCGGTGGGGGCGGAGAGATCGCCCTGGCCCTCGATCAGGCCGACGACGGTGAGGCCCCGGGCGCGAAGTTCAGCGATCCGGGCACTGTGGCGGGCGAAGTCGGCGGCGTGCTCGGGCCGGCCGACGAAGACGCGGACGCCCTCGACGGTGGCCGATGCGCCAAGTCCGGGGTGGCTGGTGAACTGCCGGCCGGCGGCCAGCGGCACGCCCCGCTGGCGGGCGGCGGCGGTGATGGCGGCGGCGATGGGGTGCTCGCTGACCAATTCAACGGCGACGGCCAGGCGGAGGGCCTCGGCCTCGTCCATGCCGGCGCTGACGGAGTGGAGTTCGACCAGGCCCGGGCGGCCGAGGGTGAGGGTGCCGGTTTTGTCGAGCACCACGGTGGTCAGGCGGCCGGCACGCTCGATGGCGGCAGCGTCTTTGATCACGATGCCGTGACGGGCACCCAGGCCAGTGCCGACCATGACGGCGGTGGGCACGGCCAGGCCCAGGGCGCAGGGACAGGCGACGATGAGCACCGAGACGGCGGCCTGAATGGCGCGGGACCAGTCGTGCCCGAGCAGGCCCCAGCCCACGAGCGAGCCAAGAGCGAGCAGCAGCACGATGGGCACAAAGACGCCGGCCACCGCGTCGGCGGTGCGCTGGATGCGGGACTTGCTGAGTTGGGCGCGTTCGACCAGATCGGCGATGCGGCCGAGGAGGCTGGAGGAGCCGGTGCGTTCAACGGCGACCAGCAGGGCGCCGGTGAGGTTGAGCGTGCCGGCGACGACCGAATCGCCCGGGGCCTTGGCGACGGGCATGCTCTCGCCGGTGACCAGCGACTCGTCGACTTCCGAGCGGCCGGCGCCGTCGCCGGGGACCACCAAGCCGTCGGCGGGGATGCGGCCGCCGGGACGCACCAGCACCACGTCGCCGACGGCCAGTGCCGCGGCGGGCACGGACTGCCAGTCGCCCTGCGGGGTGCGGCGTTCGGCGGTTTCGGGGGCCAGTTCGGCCAGACCGGTGATGGCGCGGCTGGCCGACCAGCGGGCGCGGGCCTCGAGGTGCTTGCCGAGGGCAATGAGCACCAGGATGGCGGCGGCGGAGTCGAAGTAGAGATGGACGTGGCGGCCCCAGAGCGGCCCGGCGGTGTCGGCGGGGGCGAGGGTGACGCGGAGCAGTTCGGCCAGGCTCCAGCCGGTGGCGGCGAGGGTGCCGCAGGCGATGAGCGCGTCCATGTCCAGGCGACCCCGGCGGAGGCCGGCGAGCGCTCCGGCGATGAAGGGGCGGCCGAGGGTCAGGAGCATGACGACGGCGATGGGGGCCTGGATCCAGCCGCTCCAGAGGACCATGAAGCCCATGCCCAGGACGGAGACGACCAGCCCGGGCAGGAGGCCGGCGAGGAAGCGGCGACGCCAGGCGGCGGCCTCGGGCGGGAGCGTGCTGCGGGGCGCAATCGGGGTGCCGGGGGCAGACTGGGCGACGGCGGGACCGGCGGAGACGGCAACGGCTGCCCCGGCGGCGGGGAGGACGGCGACCTGGGCCGGCTGGTAGCCGGCGTGGGTGACGGCGTGGAAGATCTGCTCGGGGGTGATCGAGGCGGGGTCGAAGCTGACCACGCCCTTGGAGGTGGCGAGGTTGACGGCGGCGTCGTGCACGCCGGGGAGTTTGCGGAGGGCCTTCTCGACATGCGCCACGCAGGCGCCGCAGTGCATGCCGGAGATGGCCAGTTCCAGTCGTTGGGTCATGACGGAGCCAGAGCTGGCCCCTCCTGGCGGTCACTGTCGGCTTTGGGAGGCCCGCAGCACGAAGTAGATCAGGGTAAGGACGGCGGTGATGGTGGCGGCGACGTAGGTCATGGCGGCGGCGGAGAGCACGCTGCGGATGGGCTGCATTTCGTCGGGGGTGACGATGCCGGCCTCGATGAGCTGGGCCTTGGCGCGGTTGGAGGCGTCGAACTCCACCGGGAGGTTGATCAACTGGAACAGCACGGTGAGGCTGAACAGACCGATGCCCGCGAACAGCAGCCCCTTACCCAGCACGGTGCCGGCGCCGGCCAGGACCATGCCGACCATGATGAGGATCATGGAGAGGTTGCCGCCGACGGAGGCCAGCGGCACCAGACCGTTGCGGATGACCAGCGGGCCGTATCGCTGCTGGTCCTGGATGGCGTGCCCGACCTCGTGGGCGGCGATGCCGACGGCGGCCAGGGAGCGGCCGTGGTACACATCCTCGCTGAGGCGGAGCATCTTGGCGCGCGGGTCGTAGTGGTCGGAGAGGGTGCCGGGGACCATCTCGATGCCGACGTTGTTGATGCCGTTGAGGCGGAGCAGGCGGCGCGTGGCCTCGGCCCCGTTGATGCCGGTGCGGACGGGCACCTGGCTGGCCCGGGCGAAGGTGCCCTTGACCTTGAACTGCGCCCACAGGGCCAGGAGCATGGCCGGACCGACGATCAGGAAATAGAGCGGATCAAACACCATGGTGAACACCTCCGAAACACATCACCCGCCGGGATGGTAACGCGGCGGGGGACGCAAGGCGGGAAGGACGGTCGCCGGGCGGTTTTCAGCCCCGCGGGTCGTAAGGGCACTGCTCGCGCAGTTGCCGGACGAGCGCCTGCTGCTGCTCGGTGAGTTGACGCGGGACGGTGACGCGCACTTCCAGCAGCAGATCGCCGGCGGCGGCGGCTTTGGCTCCGTGACGGGCGGGCAGGCCGTGCCCTCGCAGCCGCAGGCGGGCGCCGCTGCCGGCCCCGGGGGGGATGGTCACCGAGCCCTCGCCCCCGGAGGGCAGGGCGACGGCCACCTTGGCGCCGAGCATGGCGTCCCACGCGGTGATGGGCAGGTCCATCACCACGTCGGCGGCGTTCTCTGCCAGCCGGTACGGCCCATCGGCGACAAGGTTCAGTTTCAGGTGGAGGTCGCGGCCGCGGTGGCCCTGGCCTTTGAGGCGGACGATGTCGCCGGTGCGGCTGCCGGCGGGGACCTTCATGGTCACGGTTCGCTGCGAGCCGTCGGGGTCGGTGATGGTGATCACGCGGCTGCCGCCCCGGACGGCGGAGAGGAGCGGGACGGTGAGTTCGTGGTGCTCGGCAGCGTCGGCCCGCGGGGACTGGCCGTGCGGGTCGGGCGTGAAGCCGCCGGCGGGCATGCCGCCGAACATGCTGTGGAAGAAGTCGGAGAAGCCGTCGCCGAAGCCGTCGAAGCCGCCGGGACCGGCATGGCCCGGCTGGGCTCCGCCCGCCCGCTGGGAGCGGGCGCTGCGGCGCCCGGAGCGGCGGCCCGAGCCGGAGGAGAACGGCCCCCAGCCCCCGGCCCCCGAAGCGGCGGCGGCATCGAACTGCTGGCCGGCCTTGTAGTCGGCCCCGTACTTGTCGTAGAGCGCCCGCTTCTCGGGGTCCTTGAGGACCTCGTACGCCTCGGCGGCACGCTTGAAGCGTTCGGCCGAGCCCGGGGCCTTGGCGACATCGGGGTGGTGCTCGCGGGCGAGTTGGCGGTACGCGCGCTGGATCTCCTCGGCGGTGGCCGTGCGGGAGACTCCCAAGGTGGCGTAGTAGTCCTGAAACTCCACGGTCGCGATCCTTCCCTGGTCCCGACGGGCGGCCGGGCCGGAACATCCGGGCGCAGCAACCCCCTCACAGCCCCCCCCTCACAGCCCCCCCTCACAGCACCCCCTGGGGTACATCCAAACGGCGTGCCAGCGTAGTGCGGCCTGCCGGGGGCCCTGAAAACGCGGCCCCGGCGAGGACGAGGGCCGTCGCCGGGCACGGCGGGCCCGCGGCATGGCGGCCCGGACACCGAACGGGCGTTTGCCAACCGGGCGTTCGCTGCCAGGTTGGCACCGGCGGGCTGTCGGGCGTGCAGGCGGCGGACTGCCAAACCGCGGCAGGCAGGCGGCGGCGGTGGCCGGATCGGGGTGGGTGTGTGCGGACCGGATGGCGATTCTGCGTTGCCAGGGCGGCTGAGGCGGTGTGGCACGGGGTTTGTCTATGGCTCCGGCAACACGCCCGAGCGACCGGCTGCACCACGCAGCGGGCGGGCGGGCGTGAGCCAACGCGGCACACGTGACTGACACGGACAGTTCAAGGAGATTGATGATGCTTCCCCGTTCTTGCAGCGTTCGTCCTGGTGTGGCGGCCTTCCCGATGAGCGCAGGCCCGGCCGGGCTGCTCAAGGAGTTTGAGAACGTCTTTGACTCGCTGATGAGCGGCAACGGCGAAGCGCCGGCGGCCTTCAAGCCGGCGGTGGATGTGCTCGGTGATGAGCAGGGCTTCACGGTGGTGATGGATCTGCCGGGCTACCGGCTGTCGGAACTGGATGTGACGGTGCACGAGAAGACGCTGACGGTGAGCGGCAAGCCCGCCGAACCGGCCCAGGCCGACACGCCTTCGCCCGCGGTGCTGCGGCAGGAACGCCGCCGCGGCGAGTTCACGCGGAGCTTCCGCTTCGCGGAGGACATCGATCAGGCGGGCGTGACGGCGCGGCTGGAGCACGGCGTGCTGACGCTTCGCCTGCCCCGGACGGCGGCGACGGCGGCCCGCAAGGTGTCGATCGCGGGGGGCTGAGCCTCCGCGTTCGGCCATGAACTTCGCCGAACGGGGCGGAACCGTCGGACCGGACCAGTCGCATCGATGAATGTTGTCTCTCTCTCTCTCCCTGGGATGCAGCGGTGGCCTTCGCCGCTGTGTCCTGTTTTTGGGCCGGGCGCAGACGCGGGGGTGCCACAGCGGGCGGACGGGCCGGCGCGAGGGGGGCGCGGGCGGGCGAGCGGGGGGCGGGGCCGGGCCTGCGGGGCGACGGGCAGGGCAAGTCCGGAATAAAAAGGGCGGCCAAGAGGGCCCAGTCAGGGTCATGGACTGTCTGGCGGGGGGAGGGCGCGAACGGGCGGCCGGGGACGGTCGTACCCGCAATGAGCCCGCAGGGCGGCCGGCGAAGCGTGTGGCCGGGCGGCGGCGGGCGGTGCAGTGCGGCGGGGTGCAGGTGTGAACGGTCGACGGCCGGATCGGCGTCGGCGGCGCATCGTGTCGGAGACTGATGACTATGAACACTTCGTGGAGCGGTATCGGAATGAAGTCGTGGTTCTCTCCGGTGGTCACGCTGCTGGCGGTGGCCGGGGGCGTGACGGTGGCCGGACTGGCGTTGCGTGAAGCGCCGACGGCGGCCTGGGCCTCGAGCACTGAGCTGGCCTCCAGTTCCCAGCCGGCGGCCAGCGGTCTGGCCGGCGATCCGGACGTGCAGCACGCCATGGGCTTCTCGGCGGCGTTCCAGAAAGTGGCCAAGGAGGTCACGCCGGCGGTGGTGAACATCACCGCGACCAAGGGCGGGGAAGTCCGGCGCGGGGGCCAGCGGCAGCAGCAGCCGAACATGTCTCCGCAGGATGAGTTCTTCCGGCGCTTCTTCGGCGACCCGTTCGGCGAGCCGCAGGGGCCGATGCGGATGCCTGAGAGCCAGAGCTTCGGCTCGGGCGTGGTGATCTCGGCCGACGGGTACATCCTGACCAACAACCACGTGATTGAAGACGCCCGCGAGGTGCGGGTGAGCTTTGCCGACGGGCGGACGATGGAAGCGAAGGTGGTGGGCACCGACCCGGCGACCGACGTGGGCGTGCTGAAGGTCGAGCCCTCGGGCACGATGGCGTTCGCCAAGCTGGGCGACAGCGACAAGGTGAACGTGGGCGAGTGGGTGCTGGCGATCGGCAACCCGTTCCAGCTCAGCCAGTCGGTGACCTCGGGGATCATCTCGGCCAAGGGCCGGCAGATTGATTCCGCCGGCAACGGGCAGGCGGTGCGGTTTGAGGACTTCCTGCAGACCGACGCGGCGATCAACCCCGGCAACTCGGGCGGGCCGCTGGTGAACCTGCGGGGCGAGGTGATCGGCATCAACACGGCGATCTTCTCGCGGTCCGGCGGGTACATGGGCATCGGGTTTGCGATCCCGAGCAACCTGGCGGCGGGGATCAAGGAGCAACTGGTCAGCAACGGCAAGGTGGAGCGCGGGTGGCTGGGCGTGTCGATGCAGAACCTGGATGAGAACACGGCCAAGTCGCTGGGGCTGAACGGCACGCAGGGCGTGCTGGTAACCGACGTGACCACGGGCAGCCCGGCGGAGAGCGCAGGGCTGGCGGTGGAGGACGTGATCACCGAAGTGAACGGGCGGCCGACGCCGAACATGGAGACGCTGCGGTCGATCATCGGCGTGACGCCGCCGGGCCGGACGGTGGAGGTGAAGCTCAACCGCGCCGGCGAAACCAAGAGCAAGTCGGTGACGCTGGGCAATCGCGACCAGGCGCTGGCGGCGGCGGGGCAGGTGGCCCCGGCGACCAACCCGCTGGGCGTGGGCGTGCAGTTGCTGACGCCCGATCAGGCCCAGGAGCGGCTGGGCGACCGGCGGGCGACAGGGGTGATTGTGACTGACGTGAACCCGAACAGCGCCGGCGCCGAACTGGGCCTGCAGCCGGATGACATTCTGCTGCAGATCAACCGCATCCGCGTGAATGATGTGGAGGGCTTCCGCCGGGCCATGGAAGAGGTGGATCGCTCGGGCCTGGCGCGGGTGGTGTACCGGCGCGGGAACATGAACATCATCGGGACGATTCGGCTGCGGTGAGCCGCCCCACCCACACCCCCCGGCCCCCCACCCCCCGGCGGCCCCGCCCGACGGCGCACATCAGCGCGAACCGAAGCGCGGGCGTCGTCGTAGAACGTCACGAATTTCAGTCTCTTCCTTATTCGTCGTCTGTTCTCCTACGGCGGCCCCGGGCGAAAGCTCGGGGTCCCGTTTTTTATCGGGGCTGTGGGCCGGGAGAAGCGGGCGGAAGCGAACGCTCTGGGCAGGAGTCGAACCTGTCGCGAATCCGGCCCCGAAACCCGCAGTCGCCAAAGTGGCAACGCAACTTCCGACGCATTCCCCGTCCGGCGGAGCCGCTTCGGCCCTTCCCCCGGCCCTCGCCGCCGCCCTCGCCGCCCTGACCCCAGAGCAGCGGGCGGCCCTGCTCGCCGCGTTGCAACCCGAGCCCTGACCTGCCCCGCCCTGCCCGGGCGGCTGGATGCCCCTCCGGCCGCTCCGCGTGGGCTCGCCCCTGTCCGCCCCACCCCTCAACCGCTCCCGACTCTGGGAGCCGACAGACCGCCCCCTGACCCCCAGTCGTGCGAAGGTCTAGCCCATGCCCCACTTGTCCACAAACGATATCGTCGCCGCCGCCGTCGCCCGCATTGATTGGGCTCGGCTCGGCTCCGACCGTCGCCGCCTTCGAGCCGACCTCGCGATGGTTCGCCGGGCCGCCCGCGACAATTGGCTCCGCGACGGCCCCGTTCTGGATGCCCTGTCGGGGCGGCTGCTCCGGCTGCTGCGGGAACTCCGCGACGAGCCCGGCCGGGGCGGGGATGTGGTGGCGGTGGTGGGCGTTGCGGGCAATGTGCTCGATGCCATGGCGGCGGCCGGGGAAGCGGAGCGGGCGCGGGCGTTTGTCGCCGCCCTGCGGGAACTCGGGCAGGGCGGGGGCTGCGCATAACTTGCGGATGCCCTGTCGCTGGCGGTGCGGAACCCCAAACGGCTCGGGAAACGGGCTACAACCCGGCAAGCGGGTGCCCTTCCGGCGACGGCTGGAGGGCTCACGGGCGCGGCGGGCGGGTATCACCTCCCCGACCCGCCGCCCCCGGCCCGTCCCCGAGGTGACCCATGCTCGACGACGCTCTCGCCCGCGCCCTGGCCGCACTTCACGCTGCTGCCCAATGCCGCCCGCCCGGCTGCCTCTGGCCGGAGGGGGCCGTGCCCCTTGATGGGCTGCGGGAGGGCATCCGGGGAGCGGTGCAGCGATTGGCCCGCGAGGGCATGGTCGAAGTGGCGACGACGACCACATGGGTGCACCCCGGGCCGATTCCGGCCCACAAGTTGCGATGGATGAACCCGGCCACCCCCGAAGCGAAAGCATGGATGGGCGACTGGAATGCCATATGGGATCGCATCGACCGCATCGGCGACTGTCCGTTCGTGCTCCGGCTCACGCTGGAAGGGGCGGAAGCGGCGAACCCCCCGCAGACAGAACCGCCCGAGCGGGTGAGCGCGGCCGACTTGTGCAAGCATGGGCAAGTGAGCGAAACGACCCTGCGGACCATCGCCGACAAAGCGATACTGCCCATCCGGCAGGGCAAGGGCGCGGTCTACAGGCTGGATGAGGTGCACGCCATGCTCTGCGTGGACCGCATTCAAGGCAAGGTAAGCGAACGCAAGTTGTCCACATTCCGGGCGGGCATCAAGTTGTGGCTCCGGCTCTGATCCGCACTTACGGGCATCCGGGCCGCAAGTGGCCGCAAGTGGCCCCAAACGCACAAGCATTCCCACCCGTGCTCGACGCTTCGCCCGCCGTCGGGAATGCTGTCGGGCATGGAACCAGAACCTAAGTTTGTCGGTTTGTTGGAACTCGCCCGCACGCTCAAGGTATCGCCCTCGAGCATTCGCCGAGCCGTTCGCCGTGGTCGCATCCCGGCCGTCCGGCTGGCCCCCAAGGGGCCGCCCCGGTTCGTGCTCGCCGAGGTGCTCAAGGCTCTCGCGACGCGGGGAGGTGACCGGTGATCCAACCGCACCCCTTCACCCTCGCCCCTGCTCGGGCCGAGTGGACGGCCCACCCTGGCCCCGCCCCCCACCCCTTCCCGGTCGCTCCGGCGACGGCTGCCCCTCAACCGACTCCCGACGCGGGCTCGCCCCTGCTGATCGACGAGTCGGCCGCCGCTTCGCTGCTCGGCCTGTCCCCTCGCACCCTGCGGAACCTCCGGCGGCGGGGCGTGCTCAAGTCTGTGACCGTGCCCGGTGTTCGCGTGGTGAAGTACCGCCCCGCCGACCTGTCCGCATTCGTTGAGTCGCTGCGGGAAGGGGGTGTCGCTTGATGCACTCAACCCCCGGCGACGACTGGCTCGCGAATGAGATGCGGAGGATGTTCACTTGGGAACTGCGGGAGTGGCTCGACGCGACCCGCGACCGAGATATCGCTATCCGGCTGCGGTGGGAAATCCGCCGCCGCGCCGACGAGGGCGGATACGGCCTGACCGCCCGGGCCAGAGGGGAGGTGACCGAGTGAACCGCCCCCCACTGATCAACGCCCTCCCGCCGGTGACCGATGCCGACATTGATGCCGTCATGACCCGAGCCGTGCCCGTGAGCGGGGTTTCGGGTTTCGGGGTTTCGCCGATGCCCTCCGAGCATGGCCCGACGGCTGACGTGCCCTTCCCGACCGATGCCCTGCCCGGGCCGGTGGCTCGGTTCATCGCCGAGCAGGGGGCCGCCATCGGCTGCGACGACGCATTCATCGCCCTGCCCGTGCTCGCGACGCTCGCGGGAGCGGTGGGCAACGCCGTCGCCGTGCAACCCAAGCGCGGGTATCGGGAGCCCATCGCCCTCTGGGGCGTGGTGGTGTCCGAGTCGGGCTCGGGCAAGTCGCCCGCCATGGCTGCGGCCCTGGCCCCCCTGCGGGCTCGCCAGCAACGCGCCCTGTCCGACCATGCTCGAGCGATGACCGAGCACGCCGCCGAGGTGGCCCGGTGGGAAGCGGAGAGCGTCGCGTTCAAGCGGGGCGGGGGGAGTGGGCAACCGCCCGAGCGGCCCCTCGAGCCGGTCGCCGACCGGATGCTCGCCGACGACCTGACCATCGAAGCGGCCGGAGCCCTGCTCGCCAAGCAACCGCGCGGGCTGCTGATCGCTCGCGATGAACTGTCGGGGTGGTTCGGTTCATTCGACGCATACCGCGCCGGGAAGGGCGGCGACGAGGCGAAGTGGCTGGAGATGCACAGTGGACGGCCACTTGTCATCGACCGCAAGGGCTCGGGCGTGCTCGCCATCCCGGCCGCACTGGTGAGCATCGTCGGGGGCGTGCAACCGGGCGTGCTCCGCCGGATGAGCACCCATCGCAACCGCGAGGGCGGGCTGCTGGCGCGGTTCACGTTCGCATTCCCACCCCGCCGCCCCATCCTCTGGTCGGATGCCGAGCCCGACCCCGGCACGGTGGCCGTCTATGCGGGCATCGTCGATGCACTGGCGGACCTGCCCCTGGTGCTCGACGAGCAGGGAGAACCGCAACCCCGGCTGCTCACGCTCTCGCCCGACGCACGCGACCGGCACGTCGCCGCTCACAACGCCCTGACCGAAGAGGCGACCCAAGCATCGGCCGACCTGTCCGCCGCGTTCACGAAACTGCGGGCGACCGCCCTGCGGCTGGCCGGGCTGGTGCATCTTGTCCGGCTGGTGACCCTCGAGCCGGGCCTCGACTCCGAGCGGATCGACGATGCCAGCATGGCCGCCGCTTGGCGGCTGGTGAGTTGGTTCAAGGGCGAAGCGGCGAAGGTGCTCGACCTGCTCGTCGAGGGCGACGAGGATGCCGCCGAGCGGAACCTGGTCCGATGGGTGCAGGGTGCGGGCGGGCGGTGCACGCTGCGGACGCTGTGCAAGGGGCTCTCCGCGTTCAAGCGGAACCCGGAGGGTGCTCAAGCGGCCCTCGACCGGCTCGTCGCTCAAGGGGTGGGGCGATGGGAGAGCGTCGGCCCCGGCCCCCGAGGTGGTCGGCCGACGGTTGAGTTTGTGCTGAACACCCCATCGGCGAAACCCGAAACCCCCGAAACCCCGTAACACCAACGGCCGGACGCGCGTAGGCTCTGACAGGTGACCGGCCCATCGGGCCGAGAATGAGGTGATCCATGGCAAGCATCGCAACAAGCCCGGACGGGCTGGTCCGCATCCTGTTCAGCGCGGGAGGCTCCCGCCGCACGCTCTACTGTGGGCGGATCAAGCCGAAGGCTGCGGTGGTGGTGAAGTCGCACGTTGAAGCACTCGTCGAATACCCGCGCACCAACGTGCTGCCCCCGGCGACGGCCGCTTGGGTGAGCGGGCTCGACGACACAATGCACGCCCGGCTGGTGCGGGTGGGGCTGCTGCCCGATCAAGCGGCCCGCCATCGCCGCACGGTGGGGAACCTGCTCGAGCAGGTGCGGACGGCTCGCCCACACTGGGCACAGAACACCATCAACGGTTTCGCGTCGGCCCGCCGGAGCATCGAGCAGTACGTCGGGGCCGATGCCCCCCTTGAGTCTGTGACCCCTGCCCAAGCGGAGGGTTTCGCCGCGTTCATGGCCGGGCAGGGGCTCGCCCGGACGACCGCGAGCAAGCGCGTCGCCATCATCCGGCAGGCGTTCACGCTGGCCGTTCGGTGGAAGTGGCTCCGCGAGAATCCCTTCGCCGATGTGAAGGCGGGCGGACAGGTGAACCGCGACCGGCTCGCGTATGTGGACGTGCCGACCTTCGAGCGGGTGCTCGAGCACGTCGCCGACCCCGAAACCCGGCTGGTGCTGTGCATGGGTCGGTTCGCCGGGCTGCGGCTCCCGAGTGAAGCGATGAACCTGCGATGGTCGGACCTGTCGGATTGGGGGGCGACTCCGCAGACGCTCACCATCAACGCGACCAAAACCGGGACGACGCGAACCGTGCCCGTGCTGCCCCGGCTGGCGACGGAACTGCTCGCGGCATGGGAGCGTGCTCCCGACGGTGCGGAGTTTGTGCTCAGTGATCGGCGGCGGAGCGGCTGCGGGAACTGGCGACGCGGGCTCGAGTGGGCGGCGAAGCGGGCAGGGGTCGCGTTGTGGCCCCGGGCGATGCACTCGCTTCGGGCATCCTTCGCGACCGACATATCCGCCCGGTTCCCCTCGCACGTTGCCCGGGCGTGGTGCGGGCATTCCGAGGAAGTCGCCGTCGCCCACTACTTGAGCACGCTCCCGACCGACCTCACGCGGGCGTGCACCATGGCCGACTTCGGCGGCCCATCGCGGACGACGCAGAATCCGACGCACCCCGGAGCGGCATCGACGGAACCGACCGGCACGGTGCGCCAAGTTGGCCCGGAGTCGGCCGAGGATTCCGCACCATGCCCCGCCATGCCCGACCCTTCCGAATCCCTAACGCTCTGGGCAGGAGTCGAACCTGCAACCCTTGGTTCCGAAGACCAATGCTCTATCCATTGAGCTACCAGAGCCGACGGCCGGATTGTTGGCGCCTGCGAACGGCGGTGCGGTTGCGGTCCGGCGGAGAAGGGGAAGCGTCCCGGGTGCGATTCGAACGCACGACCTGCCGCTTAGAAGGCGGCTGCTCTATCCAACTGAGCTACCGGGACGGAGACTGCATCGTTGGACCTTACGTGACCGGCGGACCGGCGTGCTGGGCGCCCTTGCTGCGGGTGATCTCGGCGTAAGCGTTGTGGCTGTGGATGGACTCGAAGTTCTCGCTGTTGATCGAGTACCAGGTGATCCGCGGGTCGCGCTCCAGCGCCAGGGCCAGGTCGCGGACGATGTCCTCGACGAACTTGGGGTTGTCGTAGGCCACCTCGGTGACGAGCTTTTCGTCAGGCCGCTTGAGGACCGCGAAGACCTCCATGCTGGCGGCCTTCTCGAGGATCTGGGCCAGGTCCTCGATCCAGAGCATGCCGGTGAAGCGGACGCGGGCCTCGATCAGGCAGCGCTGGTTGTGGGCGCCGTACTTGCTGATCTCTTTGCTGCACGGGCACAGGCTGGTGGCCGGCGCCTTGACGGACATGACAAAGTCGTCGCCGCCCGGGCCGCTGGTGCAGACCAGCCGGACCTGATAGTCCATCAGGCCGGGCTGCCCGCTGACCGGGGCCTTCTTGTTGATGAAGTAGGTGAACTCGGCTTCAAAGTGGGCGTCGGCGGCGTGCAGCCGCTCGCGGATGGCGCGGGTGATCTCGGGGATTTCGTCGGGAGTGAAGGCGCGGTCGTGGGCGTTGAGCACCTCCAGGAAGCGGCTCATGTGCGTGCCCTTCTGGTAGTGCGGGAGCGAGACGTACATATTTATGCGAGCCACCGTGGTCTGCTCGGCGGCCGGGCCGGCGGCGCCGGCTTCGGGGCGGCTCTTGAGGCGAATGGGGTAGACGACGTCCTTGACGCCGACTTTGTCGATGGCGACGCGGCGGGTGTCGGACGCACCCTGGACATCAGGAATGGCGGCGTGAACGCCAGGGTTGGAATGAGCGTTGGCCATGGACTGGACCTCGTCAGACGCCCGCGAAGCGGGCGGGGGGAACGGAACAGGAGGACGGCGGCAGATGCTGGTGCTGCAGGCGGCGGAGGGGATGCCGGGCCGGGGGCCCGAGGATGGCTGACCAATGGCCCTGTCGTTGCATCGCCCGTCAGGCTCCACCCGGGGTGGCCCCCCCCACTTTGAGTTCTGCCGGTCTGGGTTCAACTGATGCGACGGCCGCAGCGGTCGGCTGGGAGGTTGGCTCGGATTGCGTGTGGTGCGGGTGCTTGTCGACCATGCTGCCCGCCCAGCCGTGCCCGATCGGCACGCCGAGCATCACGCCGGCTGCGATATCCAGCGGCGTGAGCCGCAACACCGGCAAGAGCGTGTCACCCCCGGCGACCAGCGCCCCGCCCACGCTGCGGGGCCCAAGAAACAGGCCGGCCGCCGGGGCGAGAGCGCACATCAGCAACGCGCCAAGCGCCAAGGCAAAGCCGGGCGCCCGGTGGGCCAACAAGTGGCCGGCGAACCCCGCCACCAGCCCGCCAACGGTGGCGGCAGCCACGGCCTGCCCCTTCATGCCCGAGTTGGCCACCAGCCACATGCCCGCCAGAGCCCCAACCAAGCCGATGCCCACGCCCAGCACCATGGCGTTTGTGTTGGACGGATCGCCGCGCTCGCTGGCGCCGGCCTCGCCCTGAGGGTGGGCGCCGCGCATCCAGATATACACGGCAATGGGCGCCAGGGTGGTCAGGCACACCAACCCCTCGACCAGCAGCCGCATGTACACGCTGCCGGCCTGCCCAGCCACTGCCGCAGGGCGGATGAGCCCGGCCGGGCCGGCGAGGGTGGCGGTGTGGGCGGCGGCCCAGCACAGGGCCAGTCCCGCACAGAAGTAGCCCCAGCGGGCAGTGGCGATGCGGGAGGCCAGTATGCCGATGCCCGCCGCCAGACCCAACGCGCCCAGCAGCCCCAGCCCGCCCAGCAGCGGGGAGGCTGAAACCAGCGGGGTGCCGGGCTGAATGCCGTCGGGGCCGACGCGGGCGGTCAGCCAGGCGCAGGCGGGGCCGATGGCGAACAACGCCACCCCGGCGAGGCTCCATTTGATGGCCGCGGTTTTCATGCAGGGCGAGCGTAGGTCGAGCCGGGCCGGACCCGGAACGGGGGCCGGGGAATGCCCCTGACGCAGCACGGGGGGCCAGCCCATCCGGGCACCGTACCATGGTCACCTGTGACCACTGGCACCTCCACCCTGCCCAGCACACCGAGCACCCCGGCAGCGACCGTTGGCGGCGCGGCATCCGGCTCATCGACTGGCTTGGCCGCGGGCAACGGAGCCTCGTCGGGCGTCGGCTCAACCGGCACCGCCAGCCCGGCGGCTTCGGGGCCGGTGTGGAACGCTGCGGTGGCCGGCGTGCTGCCGGCAGCGGGCGGTGCGTCGCTGCCGGTGCGAACGCCGCCGACGGCGGCGGACATCATCGACAGTTTGCTGTGGCCCAAGTTGCTGCGAACGGCGACGCTGGGGCTGCGGGGCACCAGCCTGGGGCTGAGCTTCGCGACGGTTGCGGCGGTGGTGTTCATTGACCGCGTGGGGCAGGTGGTGGCCCGGGCGGATGCGGGACCGATTGAGGCGCTGCTGACGGCGGTGGCCCAGCCGGTGCGGGAACTGGGGGCGGCACTGGCCGGCGGGCGGATGGGGCAGGCGGGGGCGGCGCTGGCGGAGGGGTTTGTGTTTGCGCCGCTGGGCGTGCTGGCCAAGGCGCCGCTGGCGGCGGTGGCGTGGCTGCTGGCGGCGGTGGTGCTGGCGCTGGGGTGCGGGGCGGTGTGCCGCGTGGCGGCGGCGGGCTTTGCGCACGGGGTGCGGCTGCCGTGGACGACGGGGCTGCGGTTTGCGGTGCAGCGGGGCGTGCATCTGGTGACGGCGACGGTGGCGCCGCTGGGCTTTGCGCTGGGCATCGCCGGGCTGCTGTGGGTGGGCGGGCTGCTGCTGCGGGTGCCGGGGCTGGATGTGCTGGGGGCGGTGCTGTATGGGCCGATGGCGGTGCTGGGCTTTGCGGCGGCGGTGGCGCTGGTGCTGTATGTGATCGGGCACGGGCTGCTGGCCTCGGCGATTGCGTGCGAAGGGTCGGACGTGTTCGACGCAACGCAGCGGTTTGTGGCGTATGCGTTGGCCCGGCCGGGGCGGCTGCTGGGGTATTGGGTGATCCTTGCGGGGCATATCGCGGCAGCGGCGGCGCTGGTGTTGCTGGCCTTCGGGCTGGCGGCGGCGCTGACGGGCCGCGCGACCGGGCTGGTTGACGCGGCGGGCGGAGCGGCGCCGGCGGCGGAACTGACGGGGGCGGCCAAGGGCGTGCTGACGGTGTGGGGCGCGGTGGGCACGCTGCTGGCGGCGGCGGTGGTGTTCAGCCTGCTGTCATGCGGGCACACGGTGGTGTATCTGCTGATGCGGCGGCTGGTGGACGGCCAGCATGAATCGGAAGTGTGGACCGAGGCGACGGTGGGCGGCACCAGCTCGCCGCGGGTGGGCACGCCGGTGGCGATGCCCGCCGGGGCGGTGCCGGTTGCGGCCCCCGCTGCCCCCGGCTCCACCGCCCCCGGCTCCACCAATGCCGGCGCCGCCTCGGGCGCGGGCCCGGCATGAGCGCTGCTCCGCCGGGCAGTCTGTCGCGGGCGGAGCGGATGCGGTGGGCGGTGGCGCTGGCGGGGGAACTGGCCGAGGCCTCGGTGCGGGTGCTGACGCTGACCCAGCCCGGGCAGACCCCACAGACCCTCCACACCCGGCAAACGGACCTGCCCGGCCTGCTGGCTGGCTGCCCGCCGGGTACAGCGCTGCTCGCCGGGGACCGATCCATCATCGTGCCGTGGACGGAGCAGCCGAGCGACTGAGTGGGCCGGGCCTGACCCGTCCCGCGTTGCCCTTGCCTCCGTCCCCCCTGTCACCCTCTCGCCCACCCGCTCTTATGCCCAACCCGTCCTCATCGGCCGCCGCTGCGACCTCCCCCACTGCCGACCGGCTGCTGGTCTGCCACGTGACCCATGAGGGCATCGAGCAGATGGGCGGCATCGGCACGGTGCTGCAAGGGCTGATCACCTCGCCGACGTATCGCGCCGCGGTGGAACGCGACATCCTCATCGGGCCGCTGCCGCATGCCGACCGCAGTGTGAACAACCCGCTGGAGCGGCTGGGGCCGTTCGCCACCGAGTGCCTGTACAGCGGCAAGGACGGGCACGACCCGCGCGGGCTGGGGGCGATCTTGCGGCCGGTGGAGTGGGCCTTCGGCACGCCGCTGGTGTATGGCCGGCGGTACTTCGCCATGCCCGGGGCCGAGCATGATGCCTCGCTGCACGTGCCGGCGGATGTGCTGCTGGTGGACGTGGGCCACCCGGACCGGGCACGGCTGGGCGACACCAAGTTCGTGCTCTCGGAGCGTTACGGCCTGGACAGCCGGCGTTATGAGCACTCCTGGGACTTTGAAGAGTGGGTGCGGATGGCCGGGCCGACGTATCACGCGCTGGCGGCGCTCATGGGGCACATCGGCTGGCGGCGGCCGGCGGTGCTGATCGGCCATGAGTTCATGGGCGTGCCCACCGCGCTGCGCTGTGCCGCGGACCCGGCCCGCTTCCGCACGCTGTTCCATGCCCACGAGTGCTCCACCGGGCGGCGGATCTGCGAGCAGTTGGCCGGGCACGATGCCGCGTTCTACCCGGCGATGCGGCTGGCGGCCAAGGAGGGCAAGTTCGTCACCGATGTGTTCGGCGACCAGTCGGACTTTGCGCGGCATGAACTGGTGCGGCGAACCCACCGGCTGGACGCGGTGATGGCCGTGGGCCCGGAGACCGCCGAGGAGTTGCGGTTCCTCTCCAGCGAGATGACCGCCGGGCCCCGGGCCGGGCTGCGCGTCGTGTACAACGGCGTGCCCGCCGCGAAACTGACCCCGGCGGACAAGCAGCGGTCGCGGCGGATGATGAACCAGTGGCTGGAGAAGGTGATCGGCTTTGTGCCGGACTATGTGATCACCCACGTGACGCGGCCGGTGCCCAGCAAGGGGTTGTGGCGCGACGCGAAGCTGGGCGCCCGGCTTGAGCAGCACCTGGCCAAAGCGGGCAAGACCGCGGCGTACATCCTGCTGACGTGCGGGGCCCCGGTGCGCTCGCAGGAGCAGGTGGACGCGATGGCCAAGGCCCACGGCTGGCCGGCACGGCACGCCGAGGGCTGGCCCGACCTGGACGGCCCGGAGACGGGCATCTACCGCACCATGATGAACTTTGCGCAGCATGCGCACGAGCCTGTCAAAGGTGAGAAGGCCCGGGCGACGGCGATCACGCCGATTCTGGTGAACCAGTTCGGCTGGGGCCGTTCGCGGCTGGGCGGGGCGTGCCCGGAGGAGATGACCTTTGACGACCTGCGCCGGGCCACTGATGTGGAACTGGGCATGTCGGTGTACGAGCCGTATGGCATCTCTCCGCTGGAGCCGCTGCACGCCGGGGCGATCTGCGTGATCTCGTCGGTCTCGGGCTGTTTGGGCGCGGTGCACGCGGGGCTGAAGGACCTGGGGCAGAGTCTGGGCGATTGCCGCAACGTGATTGCGACCGACTTCACGGTGCTGGGCGAGGGCTTCCCGGATGCGGGCGTGACCGATGGGCACCGCATCCACCAACTGGTGGCCATGTCGCCGGCGCAGCGGAACGCGATTGAGGACCGCGTGTGCACGGCGGCGGCGGACGAGCTGTTCGCGCGGCTGCCCCGGGATGATGCGGACCGGGCGAAGCTGCTGGCCAGCGGGCAGGCGCTGGCGCAGCGGCTGTCGTGGGATGCGGTGGTGGGACGGGATTTGCTGCCGGCGCTGCGGGCGACGACGGGGTGAGGGGGGCCCGGGCTGGGGATGCATGGACCGAGAGCGGGGCTCGCCGGCACGGGCGCGGCGTTCGGCTCAGCGACCGGGGATTGCGTGCCAGTGGTCATCGATTAGGCCCCCGACTGGCCGCTGGCCTGCTCACCAGCCGGGCGGCCGTCGCTGACTGCGGTGGTGCTGCGTCCATTCTCATTGCGTACTTGGCGAGGATGTAGCCGGGACCGGACGCCTCGGTAGGCGAGGTTGATCGTGAGCAGGGCGACGGCAAAGACGGCGGTGTTGGCCAGCCAACCGAGGGGCATGATCCTCATGGGGACCAGCCGACGGCCGACCTCAGCGGTGCCGCTGACCACTTCGTGGCTGTGGTCCTCGGCGAACACGACCAGATTCATGGCGTGTGATCGAAAGGGGAACCCGACTTGCAGTTCGCCGCCGCTGAGGATCGCGCGGAGAAGATTACCAGAGGATCCAGACACTTCAACCTTCGCGTAGCGACCGTCGGCAGCACCGAGGAAGGTGGCACACCAGGACAGGCGGTGGCTGAACAGAAGGGAGTTGGGCAGGTCCGCTTGAGAGTTGATGGTCGGATCGAGGATGTGCGCTCGGCTGCCCTGGACGGGAATCGTCGGGTCAAGCATGCTCGAGCTGCGCTTGAGGTCGGCGGCGAGGCGGTCGCGCGAGGTGAGGCCCCCCATGGCCAGACCGGCGGCGGTTGAGAGTGCAGCGGCCGCGGCGATGAGGACTCCGTATCGCATGGTGGATTCTCGGATCGGCGAGTGCGGTTGCTCGGCGGTTGCGATGGGCTGTTAGGTGGGTGCGGGCGACGGTCAGGTTTTCGGGGAGGAGAGGGCTTGACCACATTCCGGGCATCGGTCGCGAATCCCCGTGACGTTGTAGCCGCAGGTGGTGCAGACGTCCTTGCGGCGGCGGAGTTTGGACCGGACGGCTTGGAAAGCGAAGATTGGGATGCCCAGGCCGACGGCGCAGAGAGCGGTGTTGGCGAGCCAGCCGGCGAGCATGATTCGCGTGGGGACCAGACGGCGGCCGACCTGCACACCGTCGCTGGCCACTTCGTCGAACATGTGGGTTTCGAACACGAACACGTTCATGCTGTGGGAACGGAATGGATACCCGAACTGCAACTCGCCAGCAGCCACGATTGGGCGATTCAGGAAGGGCCCCATGTAGCTGATGAGCGCGGTCGCATAGAAGCTGTCCGCGATGGCGACGAACGTTGTAGACCAGGAGAGTCGGTGGCTGATCCGGAAGTTGTCGGGGTCATCAACCTCGCGTTGAGTCCACGTGTCGTACCTCTTCGTGCTCCTGCCCGGGACGGGTGTGAACGACCCGAACCACATGGCATTCTTGACCACATTGCGGGTGAGGTGGTCGCTGGCGGTGGAGGCGCCGATGGCCAAGCCGGCGGCGGTGGAGAGCAGGGCCGAAGCGATGATGAGGATGCCGAATCGCATGGCTTGGCCTTGAGGTGGGGACCGGCACCTGTCAACGCAGGGCGGGTGCCGACGGGCTGGGGACAGAGCGGATGACGCCGTCAGCCTGCTTGCAAGAGACTACCACAAACGAAGGTGCGTGAGTGGGCGTGGGGTGGGAGCGTTTGCGAAATGTGTTGTTGGGTGGCGGGGGGCGGGGCTGGCGGGTCAAGATCGCGGGGACTGCGGTGGGTTGGGGGAGGGGGGCATGCCGGTTTGCGCTTTGGCATGGCTCGGGGGAGGGGGGTGTATGTGGATAAGCGGCATGGGTTGGCGGGCGGGGAAGGTGGGGATCGGGAGATGGGCAGCGAAGACTGGCAATTGTGCGGGTGTTCACCATGTCCCAGAGGTTTTGAGGGGGGTGCATGTGGAAAAGTCGACCGGATTCCCCCTTATTACGGGAGAAACTGTGATGTGCGAGCGAGGGGGATGGCGCGGAACGCGGAGGTGATGTGGATGGCCGGTCAGATGTTATCGGTCTTTTGGTTGGAGCGGAGGGCGACGGATGACAGGATTCTGTACGGATGAGATTGGTGGATTGGGTTCGGGGGGCAGCCAAAGAAGGCGGGGAGGCGGCATGAACGGAGGTGAGTCCGCACGTGCCAGCGCTCTTGACCATCGATCTGAAGGCGCATAAAAACTCAAATAATTTGAGTATTTACGCATGACGTACAGAGACCAAAAAGACGCTCTCCGATCCCTGACCGCTCTGGCGGTGACCCAGGGGGGCTATTTCACGGCGAAGCAGGCAGGTGTGGCCGGTTACGGCACAGCGCATCTGGCCTATCACGTGAGCGCGGGGAACTTCGAGCGCAGCGGACGCGGGCTGTATCGCATCGCGACTCTGCCGACTTCCGAGCATGACGACCTTGTCAGGCTCTGGCTCTGGACGAGGGACCGGAATGACCGGCCACAGGGCACGGTATCGCACCAGACGGCCCTGAGCCTTCACGACTTGGGCGAGTTGATTCCGGGGGAGATCCACCTCACGGTTCCGCGCGTGTTTCGCAAGCGAGCGCCCAAAGGCTGCCGTCTGCACAAGGGGAAGGTGGAGGCCGGAGACTCCAAAGAGATGTTCGGCTTCCGCGTGACAACACCGCTGAGAACACTGCAAGATCTGGCCGCCGATGGGTCGCTCTCTCGCGAGCAGTTGATGGTGGCGGTCTCAGCAGCGACGGAGCGAGGGCTGATACGGCGTGAGCAGGGAGCGGGGTTGCTGCGTGCACGCGAGGCCGGGGCGGGCAGGAAACTGCCGACGGAGGCAAAGTGATGGCCAAGTCGTACAGCAACGCGGCGGCGTTTCGGCAATCGCTGGAGACACGCTTGAAGGCCGTGGCGACTGAGCGTGGCGTTCAGATTCAGGGGCTGAGGCTCAAGGTCGCAATCGAGCGTCTTCTGGCCCGCTTGTTCCGTGCGGCAGATCCACCCTGGCTACTCAAGGGCGGCTATTCAATGGAGTTGCGATTCCGCCCGAAGGCACGAACTACGCGAGACGTGGATCTTGCGGTGGGCGAGCCCGTCCCGACTGGGGGACTGAGGCAGAGGCTGGACGAAGTGCACCAATCTCTTCAGACGGCCGCCGAGGTACCGCTTGGCGATTTCTTCGAGTTTCTGATCCAACCGGCGAGGGACGAGATTCAAGCGGCACCGGGCGGGGGCGGCGTGTTCGGCGTGGTGGCGAGACTGGACGGGCGAGACTTTGCGCGTTTTCACCTGGATGTTGGCTTCGGGGATCCTGTTCTGGGCGGCGCCGAGTCGCTGGAAGGGGACAACCTGCTCGACTTCGCGGGCATTGCGCCGGCCCGTGCGGCGGCCATCCCCAAAGCCCAGCAGTTTGCCGAGAAGATCCACGCCTACACGTTCCCATGGACGGGCCGCGAGAACACCCGTTCCAAGGACCTGGTGGATCTCGTGGTGCTGATCGAGCGGGGAAGCCTGGACCCTGTGGCCGTTGGACATGCTTTGGTTGAGACGTTCGAGCGTCGAAATCGACATCCGCTTCCGACGGTGCTTCAGCCGCCTCCAGCATCATGGCGCCACGAGTTCCCAGCCATGGCAGCGGAGGCGGGAGCATCGACGCTTGACGTCGATGCGGCATTCAGGCTGCTTGACGATTTCTGGCAAAAGCACCGGCTTGGGTCGCCGGCCCCACCGGCTGAGTGACCGGGCACGGGCCCTGGGATTGGGCGACGGGTTGGGATGCGGCGCTTCAGGCAAAGATGGTGGCGAGGCGACGCGGAGCGGTCGATGAGAGCGCACGCACATGAGCCGGCGCCAGTTTGCTGATCGTGCCGCGTGCGGTCAGGCGGGCGCCTCGCATGTGGTGGCAGACGGGGTCGGAGGAGGGGCGGTTCCCAATGATCGAATGGTCGTGTGGGCCTTCTCGGTGGAGTGGTGCGTGAAGCGTCTGTGGACATCCGTGCCTCGGGCGTATGTGCGGGTCGGCGTGGTGATTCCGTGCGCCGTGTCGGTTGGTGTGGTGGTGGGTTCAGCCTTGTCGAGCGTGCTTGGGTAAGTGTGGCCGTGGTTCAAGCAGGTGCCTCACGCGCTCTTGTCGTCGGCGTGGCTGCTGGTGATCCCGTGGTTGATATCGAAGCATCGGGCACTTCGGCGAGCCCTGCAGGCCAGCAGTGGGCGGTTGTGCGTGCAGTGTGCGTATGACTTGTCGCAGGTGGCGGACGGCCGGCCGTGCCCGGAGTGCGGGCGGGTGTTTCAGGCTGAGGCTGATCTGGCGGCGTGGCGGAGATGCGTGAGGTGTTGAGCGTTGTCCACGCCGGAGGCGGGCCGCCTAATCCACGCTCACCGGCTCGGGGAAGCGGGTGCTGTCTTTCACGGCCGGGGCCTGCTTGCCTGCGGAGAGTTTGAGCATTCGCTCCAGGGCCAGCAGGGCCAGGCGGCGGGCCTCGGGGTGGACGGTGATGCGGTTGACCACCTTGCCCTGAGCCAGGTTGTCCAGCACCCAGAGCAGGTGGGGCTGGTCGATCCGGTACATCGTGGTGCACAGGCACTGGCAGTCAGACAGGATGCGAACCTTTACCCCCCGCGCCGCGGCCGAGGCGGTCAGGCGGTTGACCAGGTGCGTCTCGGTGCCCACGGCCCAGGAGGAGCCGGGCTTGGCCTGGGCGATGGTGCGGATGATGAACTCGGTGCTGCCGGCCAGGTCGGCCAGGTCCACCACTTCCTTGGCGCACTCGGGGTGCACGAGGATGGTCGTGCGTTCGGCGACGGGGACCTTGCGGGCGGCTTCGTCCTCGCGGATCTGGCGGCAGTGCTCGGGCCGGAAGAGTTTGTGCACCGAGCAGTGGCCCGCCCAGAGCAGGACCTGCGCCGCCTTGAGTTGGGTGGCGGTCATGCCGCCCAGGGCCTCGCCCTTGGCGGTGCGGCGCGGGTCGTAGAGCGCGGTGGCGGTGGTCACGTCCATGCCCAGTTGTGCCGCGGTGTTGCGGCCGAGGTGCTGGTCGGGCAGGAAGAGGACCTTGACGGACTCGCCGGCCTTGAGGGGCTGCTCGCCACCGGCCAATGCCCACTGCAGCACCGAGGCGGCGTTGGAACTGGTGCACACCGCGCCGCCCCGCTCGCCCACGAAGGCCTTGATGGCGGCGGAGGAGTTGATGTACGTGACGGGGATGATGCGGCCCTTGAACTTCTGCTTCTTCAGTTCGCCGGTGAGGGCCTCCCAGGCGGCGACGGCCTCGTCGTAGTCGGCCATGTCGGCCATGGAGCAGCCGGCGGAGAGGTCGGGCAGGATGACCGCGACGCTGTCGGGCGTGAGCATGTCGGCCGTCTCGGCCATGAAGTGCACGCCCAAGAAGATGACGAATTTGGCCCCGGAGGCGGCGATGCGTTCGGCGGCGGCCTGGGAGAGCTTCAGGGAGTCGCCGGTGATGTCGGCATGGGCGATGACCTGGTCGGTCTGGTAGTGGTGGCCGAGGATCAGGAGTTTGCTGCCCAGTTCGGCGCGTCGCGCAGCGATGGCGCGGGCCAGATCCGCCGGGGTGGCTCGGGTGTAGGACTCGGGAAGGGCCGGCTGCCAGAGCATGTGCCCAGCAGGGTACGGACGCGAGGGCGAGCCGAGCGGACGGCCGATGGTCCGGCGGGTGAGCCGATCGCGCAAGGGGTCAGGCGGCGGCCTTGGCCGGGGTGGCCGAGGATGCGGCGTGGGCGAAGGCCAGGCCCAGGCGGATGGCCGGACCGGAGATGGGCGAGGAGGTGGCGCCGGCGGCGTCGGCCAGGGCGAGGACGGGGTCCACACGGACGACCTTGGCCTCGATGAGCTGGTCGGTCCGGATAATGCCCGACTGGCTCCAGGCGATGCCGACCTTGACGCTGTCCCCGATGGCGAAGGGCCGCTGACTCTCCACGCGGACGCGGGCGCCGCCCACGGAGAGGTCCTCGGTGACGGCGGCGAGGAAGCGCTGGCTCTGGTTGCACAGCACCTTGGCGGCCCGCTGCACAGACAGGCGGGGGTGGTGGCGGCGATCGGCGGGGGTGGTGGCGGCGGGCGAGGCCTGCACGGGAGCTGCAGGGGCGGTCGGAGCGGGGGTGGTCTGGTGGGAAATCAGGGGCATGTTTGGGGCTCCGATGAAAACGGGGGGGGGTCGGAGAGAGAGTCATCGGCACGGCGACCTCGGCGCAACGACCGGCGGCGGGCGGCGTTTGCCCCCAATGCGACCGGTGGCAGCGACCGTCGCGGGGCCGGCGGGGCAGGCGACAAGGAGCGGACGGCCCGGGCCCGGCGAACCGATACACCGGAAGCATGAGCGACGAACGGTCCAACCCGCGGTCTGACGACACCCATCAGCCCGGCACCCCCCGGCCCGGCGGGGAGATTCCGCCGGATGCCAAGGTGCGGCCGACGCGGGGTGGGGCGGGGGTGGGCGGGGGCAGCGCCCCGGCGGTGAGCGTGGTGATTCCGCTGCACAACGCCGAGGGGACGATCGCCGAGACCTTGGCCAGCCTGCAGAGCCAGACGTTCACCAACTGGAAGGCGGTGATCGTGGATGACGGCAGCAGCGACAACAGTGCCGCGATTGTGGCCCGCATGGCCGAGCGCGACACACGGCTGACGCTGCTGCACCAGCCGCAGCGGGGCGTGTCGGCGGCGCGGAACGCGGGGATTGACGCGGCCGACGGGCGATCGATCCTGCTGCTGGACGCGGACGACTGGATGCTGCCCGGCGGGCTGGAGGCTCTGCACGACGCAGCGCAGCGGGCGGAGGGTGCGGCGTTCGGGGACTTTGACCTGTGCGACGAGCGGGGGCGGGTGCTGGGGCGGCAGACGGCGCGGTATCGCACGGTGGGTCTGCAGGAGTTGCTGGGGTCGGTGTTCTTCGTGGTGCACGGGCATCTGGTGCCCCGGACGGTGTATCGCCCGCCGGCGGGGAGCGGACTGCCGGCGCTGCGGTTTGATTCGTCACTGCCGGTGGTGGAGGACACCGACATGTGGCTGCGGATGGCCGAGGCGGGTGTGCGGTGGACGCACTGCGGGGAGGTGGTGGCGGGGTACCGGATCCGGCGGAGTTCACGCAGCGCGGATCTGCCGGGGATGCTCTCATGCACGGCACGGGTGTACGCCTCGGCGTATGCGCGGGCGCAGGCAGCGGCGGCGGGCGGGCTGAACGCGGTGGATTGCGGGGAGAAGCGGCTGAGTGAGGTGATCGGGCGGGCGGCGTTCAGCTACGCGACGCGGCGGGTGCTGGTGCTGGCCGACCACGGGGCACCGGCGGGGGATGCGGCCTCGGCCGGGGCGGCGCTGGTGGAAGCATCGCCGGGGTGGAAGCAGATCACCCCCGAGCAGGCGGCACGGGCGGCGTTTCATGGCGTGATGCTGGCCCTGGGCCAACCGCCGGCGGACTTTGGCGAAGCGGAGTGGACCACTGCCCTGCGGCGGTGGTGGAAGGAGGCGCAGCGGCGGAACTGGCTGCCGGTGGGCGGGGCGGAGCAGGCCGAGCGGTCGCTGGAGTCGCTGATCGTCGCTTCGCGCTCGCTGGGATCATGAAGACAGTGGGACGGGTGAATGCCCGTAGGGGTGTGCGGCGGGAGTGGTCGATCAATACCCTGACACTATGACTTCGCTGCCGAGCTATGTGGTGGAGAACACGGGGGACCCTGAAGCGCTGGCCGCCACCGAGTGGCTGCTGACCAGCGGGGACGGCGGGTTTGCCATGGGGACGGTGCTGGGGCCGATGTCGCGGCGGTATCACGGCGTGCTGGTGGCGCCGCTGCGTCCGCCGGTGCAGCGGCTGATGATGCTGTCGGCGCTGGCGGAGTCGGCGATCATTGATCCGGACTCGCCCAACGAGCAGCGGTTTGATCTGTCGTGCTTCCGCTTCCGGCCGGGTGAACTGCACCCGCGCGGGGACCAGTTGCTCAAGCGGTTTGAGAAGGATGTGTCGTGCCGGTGGTACTACCGCTTCGGGCCGGTGGAACTGTGCAAGGAACTGGTGCTGGCGCGGGCGGGAGTGGCGGGTGGCGGAGGCAAAGCGGGCGAGCAGGGCGGTGGAGGGGCCAAGGGCGGCGAAGGCGGACAGGGGGGGCCGGGGGGGCCGGGAGGGCACGCGGGAACGATGACGCCGTCGGCGGCGATGGTGCGGTACACGGCGACGGTGCTGCCGGGTCACCGGCCGCCCCGGCTGCTGCGGCTGGTGATTCGTCCGTTGGTGGCGCTGCGCGACTTCCACGGGTTGATCCTGCGGGACACGGCCCGCAACCGCTTTCACGTTGAGGCTTCGGCACGGCTGCTGACGATCCACTCGCCCGAGGCCGATCTGCATCTGGCGGCAGACAGCGGCAGCGTGACCCCGCTGGAACAATGGTGGTACAACTTCCAGTATGACACCGAGCGTGAGCGCGGATACGACTTCCTGGAGGATCTGTTTCACCCCGGCACGTTCACGGCGGATTTCTCCGGCTGCACCGCGTCTGACGGGATCTCGCCGGCGCGGCTGACGATTGCGGCGGGGCTGCGGCCGGCCGACCCGCGCGATTTCGATGCGGTGGTGGCCGCCAACCGGGCCCGGCTGGGCGAACTGGTCACGCGGACGCGCGGGGGCGAGGGGGCCAAGGTCGCCGCCAGCACGGCCACGGAGACGAACATGGTGGGCGGATCGCTGGACCGCCTGGTGGCGGCGGCGGACGACTTTGTGATCCGGCGGCTGCCGCCGAGCACGGGCATGGCGGGCGCAGCTGGGGCTGCGGCGCACCCCGCAGGCGTCGCGGCCTCGGGCGGCGGCATGCACGGAGCCGCGGGGGCGACGGGGGGGACGGGGGCGACGGGGGGGACCGGGGGGACGGGGGCGACCAGTCCGGCGGCGAACTTCCCGGCGAGCATCATCGCGGGGTATCCGTGGTTTGCTGATTGGGGGCGGGACACGATGATCTCGCTGCCGGGCCTGCTGCTGTGCACCGGGCGGCACGAAGAGGCACGCAGCCTGCTGCTGCTGTTCAGCGCAGCGCGGGGCGGCGGGCCGGCGGGGAGCGAGCAATCCGGCGGGCTGGTGCCCAACGTGTTCGACGATTACACCGGGCGGCCGCACTACAACACGGTGGACGCCTCGCTGTGGTTCGTGCATGCGTGCTGCCGGTATCTGGCGGCCAGCAAGGACCAGAGCACCTTCAACAAGGAACTGCTGCCGGCGTGCCTGGATGTGATGCACGCGTATCGCACCGGCACGGCGTTTGGCATCGGCGCCGATCCGGAGGACGGGCTGATCGCCTCCGGCGACCACACCACGCAGTTGACGTGGATGGACGCCAAGCGCGACGGGGTGGTGTTCACGCCCCGGCACGGCAAGGCGATCGAGATCAACGCGCTGTACTACAACGCGCTGCGGTCGCTGGCGGTGGCGGCGGGCCCGCACCGCACCGGGCTTCGCAACGAGATGACGGCGCTGGCGGACAAGATCGGCCCGACCATCGCGACGCGGTTCTGGAACCCGCAGCGGCAGTGCCTGTTTGACTGCCTGACGCCCGACCACGCGGCCCCGGGCGGCTGGCGGCCCTCAACGCAGGTGCGGCCGAATCAGATCTTCGCGGTGTCGCTGCCGCACAGCCCGCTGAACCCCAGCCAGCAGCAGGCGGTGGTCAAGTGCGTGCGCGAGCGGCTGTGGACGCGGCACGGCTTGCGGACGCTGGAGCAGGGCGACGCGGGGTACAAGGGGCGGTTTGAGGGGCGGATGTTCGACCGCGACGCGGCGTATCACAACGGCACGGCGTGGCCGTGGCTGGCCGGCCCGCTGGCGGAGGCGACGCTGCGGGCGGGCGGGTTCTCATCTGAGGCGCGGGCGCAGGCACGCGAACTGCTGGCCCCGCTGCTGCGGGCGATGGAAGGCGGCTGCCTGGGGCAGTTGGCCGAGGTGTACGACGGGGATGACACCACCGAGCGGCCGCAGCGGGCGGCGGGGTGCCCGGCGCAGGCGTGGAGCATCGCCGAGACGCTGCGGGTGAGTCTGCTGATTGAGCGTGGCGAGTAAAGGGGCGAGTAAGGCGGGCGAGTCAAGCGGGCTTCAGCGGTCCAGCCGGTGGCTGAGCAGCCAGGCGCCCAGATCGAACTGCCGGTACGCGGCGTCCCAGGAGTTGTGGTTGGCGTCGGGGAGGTACGTCGCCTTGAGCAGCCCGGCGCGATCGGGGCCGGCGGCGGCCTGCACGGCGGAGACGATCACGCGGGTGCGCTCGGGGGGCACAACGTCGTCCTTCTCGCCGTGGAGGGTCCAGATCGGCTTGCCGACCAGGCCGGGGGCGAGCGCGGGCGCGTCGCCATAGCCGCAGACAGGGGCGAGGGCGGCGAACAGCTGCGGGTGCTTGCTGCCGATGGCCCAGGTGCCGGCGCCGCCCTGGGAGAGGCCGGTGAGGTAGGTCCGCTGCGGGTCGGTGTTGAACTCCGTCGCGGTGGCGCGGAGCAGATCGAGCACCATGGGTTCGTACTCGGCCCACTGGCGGGCGGGGTCGGGCTTCTGGGGCATGAGGATGACAAAGGGCCACTTGTCGGGCTGGATGAGCACGGCGGGGCCGAGGCCGACGGCGGTTTGCCGCACGCCTTCGGTGCCGCACTCGCCCCGGCCGTGGAGGAAGACCAGCAGGGGCCAGCGCTTGGCGGGGTCGGCGGCGTACTGGCGCGGGACGTAGACGGCGTACTTGGTGGCCAGGCCTCCGGCGACGGCCTGGCGGAAGAGCAGGCCAGTTTGCGGGGCGGCGGGGGCGGTGGACGGGGTGGTGGAGGCGGTGCTGGAGGGGGGAGCGGTCATGGGTGATGGGTTGGAGGCGGTGGATCGCCCGGCGGCGCAGCCGGCCAGCGGCAGCAGCGCGAGCACACCAAGCAGGCAGAGAGCGGCGGGGAGTGAACGGGCCATCGGGGTCGAGCGTATCCGGGCGGCTCCCCCCGGCCCCCCTTCCCCCTGCCCCCCCACTGTTGCCGCTTTGGGCCGCGGGACAGGGTGTGGGCGGGTGAATGTTCGGTACCCCGGGTGTGCAGCGGCGGCTGCCACTAGGCTTGGTGTGATCCATGAACCAACCCCGACGCGGCATCCTGCTCAGCCACGTGCTCATCGCCATCGCGGCGGTGACCCTCGGCGGTCTGTTCTTTCGCTACAACATCCGCGACAACGTGATCCCGCGAAACTTCGGGGTGGTTGAGCAGGGGCAGATCTACCGCTCGGGCCGGCTGTCATCGGCGATGATGGCCAAGGTGGTGCGGGAGAACCAGATCAAGCTGGTGATCGATCTGGGCGCGTTCGCCCCGGGCAGCCCGGAGGAGATTCTGGCCCAGCGGACGGCCCAGGCGCTGGGGGTGCGGCGGGTGCGGTTCAGCCTGGAGGGGGACGGGACGGGCAACCCACAGCACTACATCGATGCGCTCAAGCTGGTGGCCGATCTGGCCAACCGCCCGGTGCTGGTGCACTGCGCGGCCGGGTCTGAACGCACCAGCGGGTGCATCATGCTGTATCGGCGGGCCTTTGAGGGGGTGCCGTTTGAGACCTCGATGGCCGAGTCCCGCGCCCACAAGCACGACCCGGAGGGCAACCCGGCGCTGACGGAGTACCTGCGCAAGAACGGGGAGGAGATCGTGCGGCGGGTGCTGGAGGAGACCGGGGCCGGGGCCGGCAAGGGCGGTGCCGCTGGGGCGGATGCCCCGGCCGGAACCAGCGGTTCGCCGGCGCGTTGAGCCCGGGCCGTATCTACTGTTGATCAATGGCCGAACAAGCCCCAGCCAGCGGGTCGACATCCGTGCCTGCGCCCGCACCCACGCCAGAGGTGGCGACGGGGGCGGCGGGGGCGAAACTGCCGATCGGCGATGCGCAGCTCTATCTGCACCCGCAGACGCTGGCGCGGCTGGGCACGCTGGAACTGCGGGCCAAGATGATCGTTGAAGGGGTGATGAGCGGGGCGCACCGCTCGCCGTATCAGGGCTTCTCGGTGGAGTTTGCGCAGCACCGCCCGTATGTGGCCGGGGATGACCTGCGGCACCTGGACTGGAAGGTCTATGGGCGCACCGACAAGCTGCACCTCAAGCAGTATCAGCAGGAGACCAACCTGGATCTGGTGATCCTGGTGGACGCCTCCGGCTCGATGAACTATGGCAGCCGCTCGTTCGAGGACGCCAGCGGCGCCGGGCGGAAGACCAGCCCCGACGGGCGGCCGTACTGGAGCAAGTACGACCATGCGACGGCGGTGGCGGCGGCGATGAGTTACATCTGCCTGCGGCAGGGCGACCGCGTGGGGCTGGTGGTGTTCGCTGATGAGGTGCTGCGGCTGGTGCGGCAGTCCAGCGCGCAGGGCACATGGAAGCAGATCGTCGGGGCGCTCTCGGCGCAGGCGGTGCAGCGGCCGACGGACCTGCCCCGGGTGATCGAGCGGGTGCTGGCCAAGCTGACCAACCGCTGTTTGTTCGTGCTGATCTCGGATCTGTTCGCCGACCCCGAGCAGATCCGCGCCGCGCTCTCTCGGATCAAGTTCCGGGGGCATGACATGATCATGGTCGAGGTCTTGGACAAGGCCGAACGCGAGTTTGATCTGCGGGGCGAGGCGCCGTTTGTGGGCCTGGAGGGCGAGCCGATGCTGCGGGTGGACCCGCGGGCGATCCGGGAGGCCTACCTGGAAGCGATGAACCGCCATCTGGAGGCCGTGGAACGCTCGGCCCGGGGGTTTGGATTCGATTACATGGTGGTTTCCACGCACGACTGGCTGGGCCCGCCGCTGTCGGCCTTCCTGGCGCGGCGGAATGCCCGACTGAAGCGGAGCAAGGCATGAGCGGCCGCGTGGAGATGCACTCCGGCCCGTGCGGCTGCTGCGCCCCTGATCGCGCAAGGGGGGCGGCGTGAACTTCCTGCACCCCGGCCTGTTCGCTCTGGGCGCCGCGGCGGTGGCGTTGCCGATCATCATCCACCTGCTGATGCGGCGGCGGCGGCAACCACAGCCGTGGGGCGCCATGCGGTTTCTGCTCGAGGCGTACAAGCGGACGCGTCGGCGGCTGATCGTGGAGCGCTGGCTGCTGCTGGCGTGCCGCTGCCTGCTGGTGGCGGCGCTGGCGGTGGCGATCGGCAGGCCGCTGCTGGGCGGAGGCAGCGCCGCCGACGGCTCGGCGGTGCGGCGGACGGTGTATCTGGCGATCGACGATTCGATCGCGGCGTCGGCCCGCGACGGGGCGCGGGGCCCGGCGTTCGGACGGCATATCGAGCGGGCGCAGTCGCTGCTGGCGGCCCTGCGCGACGGCGACCGCGCCGGGCTGGTGCTGCTGGGCTCACCGTCGCCCGCGGTGGTGCTGCCGCCCACGTCCGATCTGGCCGGGCTGCGACGCACGCTGGCGGAACTTCGCCCCTCGGCGGCGAGGGCCGACCTGCCGGCAGCGCTGGCTGCGGTGGGCGCATCGATCGCTGAGCAGCGGGTGGCCGAACGCCGCGCCGAAGGCGACGAGGTCATTGTGGTGCTGTCTGAGCTGCGCGCCGGATCGGCCTCGCCGGATCAGCCGCTGCCCAAGTTGCCGCCCGGCGTGCGGCTGGCGGCCGACCGGCCCGCGACCGGTACGCTGGGCAACACCGGGGTGCTGCGGATCACCCCGGCGCGGGGGGTGATCGCTTCTGATCAGGCCGGTATCGGGCAGGTGGTCACCGTCGGGCTGCAGCGCAGCGGCGAGGTGTCCGGACCAGCCTCGGCCTCGCTGACGCTGAAACTGGGCGAGCCGGGCGGAGCATCGCTGAGCGAGGCAACCGCAACCGCCCGCTTTGCCGCCGGTGAGCGGACGGCCTCGGCGACGGTGGCGTTGCCGCCGTTTGCGGCCCCGCGCACGGCTGCGAGCCTGGTGCTCGAGGCTCGCACCGCCGGGGGCGATGCGATCGGGGCTGATGACCTGTGGCGGCTGCCGGTGGAGGTGCGATCGGCCCTGCGGGTGGGCATTGTGGCCGATGTGCCCGGGGCCGTACTGCTGGCGCGAACGGGGCTGGGGGACCGGGGCATTGAAGGGGCCAGCCAGGCGCGGTGGATCACGCTGGCTCTGCGGCCCACCGAGACGCCGGCGATTGAACTGACCGAACTGGACCCCGCCGGGCTTGACGCCTCGGCACTGTCAGGGATCGACGCGGTGTTTGTCGCCGGACCGCACCGGCTGAGCGACGAGGGCTGGACGCGGCTGGTGGCCTTCGCCCGCACCGGCGGTCTGCTGGTGGCCTTGCCCACGCCCGATGCGCAGAGCCACACGTGGACCGAAGGTCTAGGCCGGGCGCTGGCCCGCAACGCCGGAGACCAGGCCCGCGGCAGCGAGGAACAGGCCGGCGGGACGGGCACGCTGGGGCTGGGCCTGCAGGCGCTGGACCTGACCGCCTCGCCGGCGGGGCTGAGCGGCACGGTGAGCACGCCGGGGGGCGAGGGAGAACTGGCGGGGGCGGATCTGCTGGCGCAACTGCGGCCCGACATGGCCGAACTGGCGCGCCCGGTGGCGGTGCAGCGGCTGCTGCCGGTGACCGGCCCGGCGACGGTGCCCATGCTGCCGCTGCTGACCACGACCGACGGCCGGCCGCTGCTGCTGGTGACCGGCGGCGGGACGAGCACGGGGAGCGGCGGCGGACTGTCGCGGGGCCGGGTGGCGGTGTTCACCACCAGCCTGCACCTGACCTGGACCGACCTGCCCGCCAAGCCGCTGATGGTGCCGCTGCTGCAGGAGGTTCTGCGTCAGGGCCTGAGCAGCGCCCGTCCGGCGTTGTGGACCACCGCGGGCGCCCCGCTGGCCCTGCCGACCACCGCCAGCGAACTGCGACGGCTGGATGCGGCGGGCGGTGATGGTGAATCACGCGACGGCGTGCCGGGCACGCTGGCGGTTCGCACCGCGGCGGGCGCCTCGCCGAGCGTGAACGTGCGGAACGCCTCACTGTGGACGGTGGCCGATGCCACCGGCGGCGTGCGCGGTCTGGCGGCGATCAACCCCGATGCGGCGGCGGCGCGGACGGATGTGTCGGACGCGGCGGCGGTGGAGTCCTGGCTGCGGGCGGCGACGCCCTCAACCGGCCCGGCGGGTTCGGGGGGCGCAACCGCAACGGCCGATGCGCTGGTGTGGCTGGATGGCCCTGGCGACGGCGGCACGCCGTCGAGCGGGGATGCGGACGCGGCCGGCGAAGCGGGCCGGGCGACGCTGGGGCGGATTTTCTCCGGCGGCAGGGCCGATGGCGGCACGCCGACCACGGCGATGCTGTTTGCCCTGGCCGGCGTGCTGGCTCTGGCTGAGTTGCTGCTGGCCCGGCGGGCCGGGCCTTCGGCCGGGGGTATGGGCCCGATGCTGACCGGCACGCTGAAGGGAGGCACCGGCGATGCCTGAGTGGCTGGCGTATTTGCTGCGGCTGGATCAGCGAGCCGACCAGGGCGACCTGGAGGGGCTGAAGTTCGCGCTCACGCTGGACGTGCAGCCGTGGCAGTGGGCCATCGCGGCGCTGGTGTGCGCCTTGCTGGCGGTGTGGAGCTACTGGAAACTGGAGGGCCCGCCGGCGGCCAAGCTGGCGCTGGCCGGGGTGCGGGCGGTGCTGCTGCTGCTGGTGGCGCTGCTGCTGTGCGGGCCCAAGCTGGTGCGCACCAGTGAAACGGTGGAGAAGGACTGGGTGGTGCTGCTGGCCGATCGCTCGGCCTCGATGACGCTGGCCGACGCTCCGCCCGAGCGCGGCGCTCCACCGGGGCTGGTGAGCCGCGACGCGCAGTTGCGGGCGGCGGTGGAGGGGGCCCGCAGCGGGCTGAACGCCCTGTCGCAGGAACGGGCCGTGCGCTGGCTGGGGTTTGATGCCGGGGGCTTCCCGCTGCCGGTCAGCAACGGCGTGCCGGACCTGGCAGCGCCCGAAGGCCGTCGGTCCAACGTGGGCGCGGCGATTGAGCAGGCCTTGACGCTGGCGGCGGCCCGTCCGCTTTCGGGCATTGTGGTCTTCTCCGACGGCCAGTCCACCGACCAACTGCCGCGCCCGCTGCTGCGGCAACTGGCCGCCAAGCGCGTGGGCGTGTATGTGGTGCCGCTTGGCAGCGCCCAGCCGCTGGCGGATGTGAGCGTGCGCACCGCGACCGGGCCGGGCGCCGCGTTCACCGGCGACATTGTGCCGGTGGAGGTGACGGTGGACCGGCTGGGCGGGGGAAGCGGCCAGGGGCAGGCGGCGGGCACCACCAAGGTGGAACTGGTGGACACGGCGACCAACCGCGTGCTGGACAGCCGCGTGATCGACTGGGCGGCGGAAGCGGCCCAAGGCGGTGGGCAAGCCGCGGGTGCTGAGGGCGGCTCCACCCGCGTCGGCCTTGTTGCCACGCCCGAGACTCCGGGCCGCGCCCGCTGGGCGGTGCGGCTGACCCCCGGCGACGGCCGCCCGGACCTGGTGCCCGGCAACGACACCGCCGAGGTGCAGATTGATCTGACCGACCGCCCGCTGCGGGTGCTGTATCTGGACGGCTACCCGCGCTGGGAGTACCGCTACCTGAAGAACCTGCTCTCGCGTGAGCGGTCGCTGGCGTTTGGGGCGCTCTTGCTCTCGCCGGGCCGCCGCTATGTGCAGGAGGGCAACGAGCCGATTGAAACCGTGCCCATGACCGCGGCGGAGTGGGACCGCTACGACGTGATCGTGCTGGGTGATCTGCCGCCGACGGTGCTCTCGGCGGAGCAGTTGGCGCAGATCCGCCGGCGGGTGACGGTGGGCGGGGCCGGGCTGCTGTGGATCGCCGGGCCTTCGGCGGTGCCGGGTACCTGGCGGCGTTCGCCGCTGGCGGACCTGCTGCCGTTCTCGTCATCGGGCGGGGCGGGCGTTGCCGCGGGGCCGGGCGAGAGCGACCAGCCGATCTGGAACCGCGATGTGACGCTGAGCGCCACGCCGGTGGCCCAGCGGCTGAACGTGCTGCGGCTGGCCGACTCGGCACGCGACCCGCAGCCGTGGCCGACGGCGGCCAGCGACCCGGCCAGCGGGTGGTCGCGTCTGCGGTGGGTGCAGCGGATCGAGGCCTCGATGCTCAAGCCGGCGGCTGAAGCGCTGGCGATGGCCAGCCCGGTGGAAGCGGCGGGCGGGAGTGATGCGCCGACGCCGGCGGTGATCTCGATGCGGTTCGGGGCCGGGCGGGTGATCTACGTGGCGACCGACGAGATCTGGCGGTACCGCTTCGGCCGGGGCGAGGACCTGCCCGAGCGGTTCTGGATGCAACTCATCCGCCTGCTGGGGCGTGAGGCGGTGGGGCGGGCGGGCAAGCCGGCGATCATCGATGTGTCGCCGGTGCGGCCGCAGGCGGGCCAGCCGGCCCGCGTGACGGTGACGCTGCTGGACCAGAGCCTGATCGACGCGTCGCCCCCGGGGTTGACGCTGCGGGTGGCCCCCGAGGCCGGCGGCACGGCCGATGCGGGCTCGTCCACGCTGGCCCTCAAGCCCGGCGAGGCCCCGGCCTCCGGCGGCGAAACGCCCCGACGCGACGGCGCAACGGCGACCGCTTCAGGACGGCGGACCTACTCCACCACGTGGGTGCCCGACCGCGCCGGGGTGTTCCAACTGAGCACGCTGGACGCGATTCTGGCTTCGCTGGGGCCGACAGCAGCGCCCACCGCCCGCGTGCAGGTGACCCAACCGGACGATGAACTGCGCCGCCCGGAGACCAACCACGCCCTGCTGGCCGAGGTGGCCTCGGCCACTGGCGGACGCGTGCTGACCGCAGCCGAACTGGGCACGCTGGGCGAGATTCTGCCCCGGCGGGAGATCCGCCAGGTGGGCGTGGCCGAGCAGCACACGCTGTGGGACACGCCCTTGGCGCTGATGCTGGCGCTGGGGCTGCTGGCGATCGAGTGGATCGGGCGGCGGCTGATCCGTCTGATCTGACGACGTGTGCCGATTCGGGCGCAGGCGCAGGCACAGGCGAAGGCCGACGGCAGCGCAGCGGCCACCGACGGCACCATGCTGCGGCCCGGGGGCCGGTCACACGTCCAGGTTCTTCACTTCCAGGGCATGCTCTTCGATGAACTTGCGGCGTTCCTCGACGTTCTCGCCCATGAGGATGGTGAACAGCCGGTCGGCCTCGCTGGCGACGTCCCAGGTCACACGCATCATGGTGCGGATGGCCGGGTCCATCGTGGTGTCGCGCAACTGCTCGGCGCTCATCTCGCCCAGACCCTTGAACCGCTTGACCTCCATGCCCCGCTTGCCGACCTCGTAGAGGCCGGGGAGGATGCCGGAGATGTTGACCACATCGCCCCCGCCGCTGCGGCGGGACTTGGCCGACTGCTGCACCGGCTGGGCGGAGTCCTGATCGCCGGCCTCGCCGGGCTCGCCGTCGTCACGCTCGGGGGTTGTGTCGGCGGCGGGCTTGGCATCGGCCTGCTCGCCGGCGCGAACCTCCCAGGCGAAGCGGCTGGGCAGGCGGTCGCCGGAGGCGGCCTCCACCTGGGTCAGGGCCCACTCGGAGATGTTCAGGCCCAGCTTGCTGAGCTGCTCAAACAGCCGCTCGAGTTCGCGGTTCTCGTGCAGCTCGCGCACGGTGGCGATTGGCCCTGAGGCCGGGGGGGAAGCGGCGGGTCCGGTGGTGGGAACGCCAGCGGGGGCGGGCGTGCCGGGCTGCACAGCGCTGCCGGGGGCAGCGGGGGTGGTCATGTCGGCCAAGTGCAGCTTGTTGGCGGCGGCGATGGAGCGGGCCTGCTCCTCGCTCCAGGCGAAAGCCTCCCCGCCGGTCCAGGTCATGCGGATGGTCGGCAGGTGGTTGCGGCCGGAGGGGTCGTTGCGGCGGGCCTCGAGCAGGTCGGTGAAGCGCACGCCCCGGCGTTCGGCGATGGTCACCAGTTCACTCAACCGGGTGAGCACACGCACCAGCTTGCGGAGTTCCTCACCCTCAAAGCGGGCCACCACGGGAGTCTCGCCGGTGCGGGGGTCGTACTTGTCCAGATCTCGCACCAGCAGGGCGGCGCGGGAGAGCCCGCGATCCACCAGCACCTGGTCCATCTGGCCCTGGTCCAGCACGTACTGGACCTTCTCGGCCTTGCCGCTGCCCCAACTGAGCTGGTACAGCGGGGGCTGGGCGCAGTAGATCATGCCGCGGCGGATGAGTTCGGGCATCTGGCGGAAGAAGAACGTCAGCAGCAGCGTACGGATGTGGCTGCCGTCGACGTCGGCGTCGGTCATGATGACGATGCGGCCGTAGCGGATGCGCGAGACGTCAAAGTCCTCGCCGATGCCGCAGCGCAGGGCGGAAATCAGCGTGCGGATTTCCTCAAAGCCCAGGACCTTGTCAAGCCGGGCCTTCTCGACGTTGAGGATCTTGCCCTTGAGCGGGAGGATGGCCTGGTACTCCACATCTCGGCCGTTGGTGGCCGATCCGCCTGCGGAGTCACCCTCGACGATGAACATCTCGCACTTCTCGACGTCGCGGGACTTGCAGTCGCGCAGCTTGTGGGGCATGGAGCCGCCGTCGAGGGCGTTCTTGCGGCGCGTCAGTTCGCGGGCCTTGCGGGCGGCCTCGCGAGCCTGGGCGGCGTTGATGGCCTTGAGGCACAGGCGCTTGGCCTCGCCGGGATTCTCCAGCAGCCAGGCCTCGAGTTTTTCGCCCACCGCTGCGGAGACAAAGCCCTCGATCTCCGGGTTGAGGAGCTTTTCCTTGGGCTGGTTGTTGAAGGTGGGGTTGGGGAGCTTGACTGAGACGATGGCCACCAGGCCCTCGCGGAGGTCCTCGCCGGTGGGCACCGGGTCGTTGTCCTTGAGGATGCCGGCCTTCTTGGCGTAGCCGTTGATGGTGCGGGTGAGGGCGAGCTTGAAGCCCTGGCCGTGGGTGCCGCCGTCTTTGTTGTTGATGTTGTTGGCGAAGGTGAGCAGCGTCTCGTTGTAGCCGTCGTGGTACTGCAGGGCGATCTCGCACTGCAGGTCGCCCTCGGTCTTGCGGATGTGGACCGGCGCCGTCACCGCGGCCTTGCCGGTCATGAGGAACTGGACGTACTCCAGCAGGCCGTCCTTGGCGGTGAAGGACTCGCTGCGGGGCTTGCCGTCGGCGCCGACGCGTTCGTCGGTGAGGGTGATGTGCACGCCGGGGTTGAGGAACGCCAGTTCGCGCATGCGGTTCTGCAGCGTGACGTAGTCAAAGCGGGTGTCGGGGAAGACCTCGCTGTCGGGCAGGAAGCTGACCTTGGTGCCGGTCTTAAAGGGGCTGCCGGCGGGGATGTCGCCCACCACGCGCAGGGGCTTGGCGGTGCGGCCCCGCTCAAAGCCGATCACATGCACCTTGCCGCCCCGGTAGATCTCCGCCTCAAGCCACTCGCTCAGGGCGTTCACGCACGAGACGCCCACGCCGTGCAGACCGCCGGAGACCTTGTACGCGCTGCCCTCCTGGCCGAACTTGCCGCCGGCGTGCAGCACCGTCATGGCGATCTCGACGGCGGGCTTGCCGTCGTACTGCGGGTTCTCGTGCTTCTTGGGCTCAACGGGGATGCCGCGGCCGTTGTCGACCACGCTGCAGGAGCCGTCGGCCCCGACGGTGACCCAGACGTGGCTGGCGAAGCCGGCCATGGCCTCGTCGATGGAGTTGTCGACGACTTCGTAGACCAGGTGGTGCAGCGGGCCGATGCCGGTGCCGCCGATGTACATGCCGGGGCGCTTGCGGACGGCCTCCAGCCCTTCGAGAACCTGGATCTGGTCGGCCCCGTAGTTGGCCGACGCGGCCGTCTGGCCGGGCACGGGAACAGCGGTGACAGGGGGCTTGGAATCGGTCGGCAAGGTGTCAGCCAAGGGGCGAGATCCTTCCGGAAGCAGGCCCGGTTCCACCGGGCCTTTTTGCGCCGGGAAGCATAGGCAAAACCGACGAAATCCGCAGGAAAAGACCGGGCTTTTTTGCCTTTTCAGCCCCCCGCCGGCCGCTGGTTGTCCAGGGCGGTTTTCAGCCTACCGCACGGCCTGCCGGACCGGACACCACCGCGGCCACCGACCCGGCGGCGGAAATCGCCGCCTTGAGCGCCGGCTCACCGACCATCGCCGAGCCGCTCATGACGTAGGTGCGTTCCACGCTGGGGGCGGGGGCGATGCGGCAGAGCAACTCGTGCACGATGGTGCCGGCCTGATCGGCCAGGCTGGGCAGGCTGTTGGGGGCCTCGCGCTGCACGCCGATCAATTCGACCTCGGCTCCCACCTCCGCCTGCCCGGGGGCGGCGTCGGTCACGTCGACGGTGATCTGGTCCATGCTCACCCGCCCCACCACCGGGGCGAAGCTGCCCTGCCCCTGGGCGGTCCGCTCCTGATGGGAGGTGATTGGCTCGTGCGGGCCAGCGGTGCGGGTGTGGTCGTAGGGACGGCCGGTCAGCCGCACCACGCCCCGGTTGGAGAGCCCCAGCGGATAGCCGTTGGCGTAGCCCACCGGCACAACGGCGATGCGCGAGGCCCGCCGGGCGTGCCAGGTGCGGCAGTAGCCGACCGGCCAGCCGGCGGGCACGTCGTGCACATGCACGATGCGACTGACCCACCGGACCGCCGGAACCAGCCCGCCGGCGGCGGCGCCGTCGGCCTCTTCACCCCCGTAGCCGAACAGCCCCTGGCCGATGCGGACGCAGGTGGCGTGCAGGTTGGTTGAGCAGAGCGCCGCGACGGTGTTGGCGGCGTGCACCAGCGTGGGCTGCTTGCCGGCGGTGCGGGCCTGGGTGAGCAGCGGCTTGATGCCCTCGATCCAGCCCTTGAACAGCCGGGCCTGCTCGCGGGTGAAGACCTCGTCGCCACCCGGGTTGGAAAAGTGCGTCATCACCCCGGCCAGCACCAGACGGGGGCTCTGGCAGGCGAGCTTGACCAGTTCAGTCGCTTCATCGGGGAGGCTTCCGCCCCGGGTCATGCCCGTATCAAGCTGGACGTGCACCGGCAGTTGCAGGCCGATGCGGGCGGCCAGCGAGGTCAGTTCCATGGCCTGCTTGCGGCTGTGCAGCACCAGATGCAGCCGCCCCCCCACCGCCAGACGGTACAGCGGGTCGTTGCGTTCCAGTCCGTAAATGGGCATGAGCACCAGCACCGGCGTCTTGATCGGGGCCTCGGCCAGAGCCCGGGCTTCCTCCAGCGAATACACCGCCAGCAGATCCACCCCCATGGCGGCCAGCTTCTTGGCCACCCGCGGGGCCCCCAGCCCATAGGCGTCCTGCTTGATCACCGCGCACAGGCCCACCCGACCGCCCCCGGCCGCCTCTGCGCCGGCCGCCAGCACGCGGCGAATGTGGGCCACGTTGGCTTCAACGGCGGACAGATCAATCTCAAGCCGTGATGTGCTCACCGTGCGCTCCCACCCACCCACTGCCGCCGACGGGCTCCATCGCCCGCAGCGAAGGACGACCCATCCGCCCTGAACCGAACAAGCCACGACCAGCCTGACCATCCATGGCCCGCTGCCGTCTGGCCCGTTCCTCCCCGTGCCCCCCCACCTCCCCACCGCCCCACCGCCGGTCACCCGGACTTGCGGGTGCGATCGGCGGCCGGACTGCCGGATTGACGGCGGCAGGCGACACAGGCATGCCGCTTGACGTTCCAATCTGCAGTTGTATCGACCGCTCCTTGATTCTACCATCATCTGTGCGATTCTGTCCGGTCTTTGATCGGAAAGTGAATGACCAGCACGGACGGCGGGCCACCCCATCGCGGCTGCCTGTTGCGGAGGACATGCCGCTGCAGCCCGCAGCGGACACGTCGACCCGGCCTGTTTCCGGCCACCGGCAGATGCTGGCGACCGGCGACCGGCTTCGCCGATGCAGTGTGTCGCGGCGCAGCATCGCACCCGCCGGAGAAATCCGGTGGGCGATCGGCCCGCGTGCGATCTGATCGATTTCAATGCCCGCCGCCTCCGCGACGGGTCTGGCTAGAGAACCCCATGACCGACCAGCCCAACAGCCCCTCCCCTTCCATGCCTGACGCCCTCCCGGAATCCACTCCACCCGCCGGCACCGGCGGCAGCACCCCCGGCAACCTGCCCTCAGGCGAAGTGCACTGGCAGCACATGCCGCTGTCGGCGGCGGTGGTGGAGGACGTGTTCAAGACCGACCAGACCTTCGCGGATCTGGGGCTGGGCGAGTCGGTGATCAAGGGGCTGGAGGCCTCGGGCTTCAAGCACCCGACCCGCATCCAGGCGATGCTGATCCCGGCGATGCTGGCCGGCAAGGACGTTCTGGGCCAGGCCAAGACCGGCACCGGCAAGACGGCGGCGTTCGGCCTGCCGCTGCTGGCGATGTGCGTCAAGGACCAGCCGGTGACGGCGCTGGTGCTGGTGCCGACGCGCGAGCTGTGCATCCAGGTGGCCCGGGAGATCAATGAACTGGGCCGCTTCACGGCGATCCGGGCGGCGGCGATCTACGGCGGCCAGCGGATCAACGAGCAGGTCGAAAAGCTCAAGCGGGGCCCGCAGATCATCGTCTCCACGCCGGGCCGGCTGATGGACATGGTCGAGCGGCGGTACGTCTCGCTGGCGAACGTGCGCTTTGCGGTGCTGGATGAGGTGGACCGGATGCTGGACATCGGCTTCCGCGATGACATCCGGCGGATCTTCTCGCAGTGCCCGCCCCCGGGGCAGCGGCAGACGGTCTTTGTCTCCGCGACGCTGCCGGCGGAGGTGGAGCGGCTGGCCCGCACCCACAGCCAGAACGCCGAGAAGCTGGTGGCGGTGACGCAGGGCGCGCTGACCACGGCGCTGGTCAAGCAGATGTATCTGGCCGTGCAGCCGTGGGACAAGCGCAAGCTGCTGCTGCACCTGCTCAAGCACGAGGAGCCGGCGCTCACGGTGGTGTTCTGCCGCATGAAAAAGACCGTCGACGACGTGGCGACGTACCTGCAGGGCCACGGCATCGATGTGCACGCCATGCACGGCGACATGTACCAGAACAAGCGCAACAAGGTGATGCAGCACCTGCACTCCGGGCAACTCTCGGTGCTGGTGGCCAGCGACCTGGCCAGCCGCGGGATCGACGTCGAGGGCATCACCCATGTGATCAACTACGACATGCCCGAGGACCCCGAGGTGTACGTGCACCGCATCGGGCGCACGGCCCGCATCGGCCGCGAGGGCGTGGCGTGGTCGTTCGTGACGCCCGAGCAGGGCCCGCTGCTGACGGCGGTGGAGTTGCTGATCAACATGGAGGTGCCGAAGCTGGACTACCCGGACTTTGTGCCCTCGCCGCCCCCGGCGGGCCGCCCGGTGTACACCCCGCCCAACCACCCCACCGCCAACGTCAACGCCCCGGCGGCGACGGCGTTCAACCGCTATGCCGCGTCGGTGGCGGTGCCGGTGCCGACGGTGGCCGACCCGGCCAAGTTCCCCGGCGGCGTGGTGCCCAGCAAGCTGCCGCCCAAGCGGATGTTCGGCAAGGTCAAGAGCACCGAGGCGCTCAAGGCGTCGATCAACGCGACGCTCAAGGGCGAGCAGCCGGCCCCCGGCCCCAACGGCGGGGACGCGCCGACGGCCTGAGCCGACGCGACAGACCACCCACAGCCCCACTGACCGTTGGCCGGTCTGCGGACTCAGCACGCCTTCGGTGCGTGGCATGATGGCGTGCGGGCACGCCGGCGGTCGTTCAGCGGCTCGGCGGCCCAGCGGGGCCCGCCGGGTGAGTGGCGACACTCAGTGATCGCTGTACTTGGGCAGATCGGCCTCGCCCAGCAGGCGGAACTCCTTGCGGCGGAGGATCTGGCCGGCCAGCGTCGGGTCGTCAACGGCCAGGGCGATGGTCGGGCCGCCGGTCGGGCCGGAGGACATGGTGCCCATCAGCGGGTAGGCGAAGCGGATGTTCAACTCGGCCCCGAGCAGATACTGGCACATCTTGCTGAGCGTGTGCTGCTCGTCGAGCGCCACCACCAGGATGCTGCTCTCCATGAAGGCGAGTTCCTGCTGGGCGAGGATCTTCTTGGTCGCCTCGGCCGAGGAGGTGATCAGCCGGATGACTGCATGGTCGGTGGAGTCCAGCACGGCGACTGAACAAATCCGCACCATGTTGTCATCGAAGCCTTTGACCAGTTCCAGCAGTTTACCGACGCGGTTGGGCAGGAACACCGAGAACTGGGTGATCACCGGCGCGTTGTCGTAGCCCCGCGAGGTCTCCACTGCCGTGCCGCCGCCGCCACTGCTGCCGCTGCCCCCACCGCCGCCGCTACCTCCGCCACTGCTGCCGCCGGCACCACCGGCTCCCTTGTTGCCCCCGGTTCCGCCGTTGCCCCCACTTGCTCCGCCCGGGCCGGTCGACTCCGACTCGCTGCTGAAGACCGGGTGCTGCAGGAGGGGATGACGGTGCAGGGGCGATTTCTGGGTCATGGCGAATGTCCGAAGCAAGGGGAGCAGGATACGGCGGCGTTCCAATCGCGGCTGGGCCGGGGCGGCGCAGGCGGGTGGACGGGGCCGGGCGGATGGGGAAAACCAAGGAGATTCAGCGGTCGCGGCGGAAACTGCCGGGCAGGCGGATGCGGAAGATGCGGTACGGCTCGGCGGGCTGGGCTTGGTCGGCGTTGAACCAGGCGGTGCGGTGGATCTGCGCCGTGGTGACCAGCAGCGAACCGTCCGGGGTCCAGGCGAAACTGTCGGGCCAGGCGAGCGCCGGGTCGGCGACCAGCGGGAGCACCCGCCCGGTGGTGGTGCGGACCATCACCGCGTCACGCTCCAGAGCGGAGAAGTACAGCCGCCCGGCGGGGTCGATCTCCATGCCGTCGGTGACCACGGTCGTGCCGAGGGGCTCCACGGCGGCGGCGACGGCCTCGGCGGGCAGGGCCGGGTTGTTCAGCACGCTGATGCGGATGCGGAACAGGCGGTTGTCGGTCAGAGCCTGCCAGTACAGGTGCCCGCGGACGGCGTCCAGGGCCAGGCCGTCGGAGTGGATGCGGGGGGCGGAGCCGTCGGGGAAGCGAAGGGGCTTGCCCTCGATGGTGGGCACGAAACCCTCGGGGGCGACGGTGCTTGAATGTTCAGAGAGCAGCCGCCGGGCTGAGCCATCGGCCAGATTCACCACCACCAGACCGCCCAGGCCCGAGTCGGTGACGTACGCGTGGTTGGAGGCGAGATCGACGCGGACGTCATTGAGATAGCTCTTGGCGGGGGCGACGGCGTCGGAGAAGGGGATGACCCGGACGACGGCGTTGGAGGCCAGGTCGATCTGCACCAGTTTGGCGCCGCCCGGCACCACGCCGGCGAGAGCGGGAGAGGCCGGATCGAGCACCCAGAGGCGACCGGCGGCGTCGACATGCACCGACTGCACGCAGACAAACTGCCGCTGGGGCGGGGCGCCGGGGGTCCAGGCGTTCCAGGCGGCGTCGGGGTAGGGGCGGAGGGCGCCGTCAACAACCTGGGCGACCGAGACGCCCCGGTGGTCGGCGTGCCAGCGGGGCAGGTTGACGAAGATGCGGCCGTCGGGGGCGGCGGCGACGCCGGTGATCTGGTCGCCAGTGAAGGCGGCGACCTGGGTGAGGGTGGCGCGGTCGGGTGAGGCACAGCCGCCCAGCAGCAGGGCCGAGGCCAGGGCCAGCATGGGCAGAACGACGGAGCGTGCGTTCATCATCGCTTGGAGCGTAGCTGGGACCAAGGCCGCGTCGGCGGGCGTGACGGTTCAGTCTTCGTTGAAGCCGCTGTCGACCAGCCTGGCGAGGGCGTCGCAGGCGGCCTTGGCATCATCGCCGTCGGCAACAACCTCAAGTTCGGTGCCCTGGGTGGCGGCCAGCAGCATCATCTGCATGATGGACTTGCCGTCGACCTCCTGATCGCCCCGGCGGACGGAAACCGTGGACGTGAAGGCCATGGCGGCGTCAACGAACTCCATCGCCGGGCGGGCGTGCAGGCCCAGCCGGTTCTTGATAGTCACTTTGACGCTGACACGGGGCATGGCAGATGGCGGAGGGACGGAGCGAAGGTCGGATCGGTGCGGGCGGGGTGGAAGCGGCCGGGAGCGGGTGGCTCGCCGGACGGCTGGGCTGCGGACAGGTGGGCCGATGGTGAGGGCGGACGGTCCGGACGAGGATCAACGGCCGAGTTGGTGGCCGTCAGCCTCTTCCAGCAGCGTGGTGACATCATCAACGCACGAGGCCTGGCGGAGGAACCGGCGGAAGGTGTCCTGGCTGAGGCTCTTGAAGATCACCTCCATCGCCTGCAGGTGCTGCTCGGGCTTGTCGTCCGGACTGACCAGCAGGAAGATCGAGTAGACCGGCTGCTTGTCCAGGGCGTTGAACTCGACGCCGCTCTGCGAAAGGCCGATGGCGGCCCCGACCTTGGAGATGCGGGTGTGCTTGACGTGCGGCACAGCGACGCCCCGGCCGAAGCCGGTGGACGCGCGACGCTCACGCTCGAGCACCTTGGCGATCAGGTCGTTGCGGAGGTCCGCCGGGGCCACGCCAGCGGCGATCACCGCGTCGATCAGCTCAGAGATGACCTCGTCGCGCTGGTTGGAGCGCAACGTGGTGACGATGGCGGTCGGGGCAACGATGTCGGTCAGTTTCATGGCGGGGAATGGGCCGAAGGGGTGGACCAACGCACGGCGAGGACGATGGAACGCCGGGCCCCGGCAGCGGGGCCCGCAGAACGGAGCGGCGGTCACTTGCTCTGCTTGAGCTTCTCCTTGAAGGTGGTGAGCTGACGGACGCTCTTGTCGACGGCCTGATCGATGCAGGTGTAGAGATCGGGGCCGGTGGCGTTGGCCACAAAGTCGTCGTGCTTCTCGACATCTACCACCACTTCGACATGGAAGCCCTTGTTGTGGGGCTCCTGCTCGAGGCGGAAGACGATCCGCTGAACGCCGTCATAATGACGGGTGAGCCGTTCGGACTTGCTCTCGGCGAAGGTGCGGATGGGCTCGGTCACTTCCATGTGCTTGCCGATGACGTCAACGCGCATGCGTGGGGATCCTGCGGGCTGGAGGAAACGGGGCGGGCCGAAGCGCCGACGGTACGGAGCGGCCGGAAATGGGTGGCCGCGAACGGCCAGTCCCAAGGGGGGTGATAGTAGAGGCTTGGGGGCGACAAGCGCGAGAGGAAGGGTGGAAACCTCTGGGGAAAGCCAAGGGCGGACCGAAACAGCGGCAGACCGACAGTCGCCCGGGCATCTGGACGATCGGGATCATCCTCTGCCAGGTGGTCAAAGTCGGCCCGCTAGGACCGGTCGGCCCGCCGCGGGGCGAGCCACCAGGCCCGGAAAGTGGGGCTGGTCTGGTGGTGAGGCCGCTTGGCGAGCCTGATCCCGAGCCGATGGAACGCGGAGGCTCGCAGTGAAGGCACCAGGGAGAGGCGGCCGGGTGGACCGGATGGGGTTGGGTGTCACCGGAGTGGCGATCGCAGCCACCGCCGGCTGATCAGAGTCACAGTCAGGGGCGGATCGGGGCCAAAAAGACAGGAACCCCGGGGTCACCGGGGCTCCTGCGATTTTACGAAGCACGTGCTGAGGGCACGATGTCGTCACCATCCAGAGGACTGTCGGCTTCCTGTCGGTGCATCCACTCAGGCGGAGCGACGACGGCGGAAGGCGGCCAGACCACCGAGGCCCAGCAGGGCGGCGGCGCCCGGGGTGGGAACGGTGAAGGTGGCGGAGACCGGGCTGTTCGCCGAGACGGTGAGGCCAGCCGTGGAGGTCAGCAGCCAGGAGCCGGCGGTCTCGTTGAAGGCGAAGGCGGAACCGAAGTTGATCACGCCGGAGAAGGACACGGTGACCGAACGGCCGGGCAGCTCGGTGCCGGCGTTCGGGGCCGGGACGAAGACCAGGCGGTAGAGGTTGGCCCAGGCGGAGAACTCGCCAGCGGCGACCGCGGTGGGGGCGCCAGCACCGGGGACGGTGCCGGGCTCGCCGGGGTTGCCATCCGGAACAGAGGTGTTCACGGAGAGGAAGACGGCCTGGATCTGGGTGCGGTTGCTCGCATCCTGGCTCTGGAAGCCGTTGGCCGTGCGGGTGCCGGGCAACGAGGCGTTCACGCCGGTGCCGGAGGACGAGGAGGTGGCGCCGGGGAACCGGTTCTGGCCAGCGACGGCGTTGCCGTTCGGGGCGTTCCAGTTGTTGTTGTTGGTGGAGGTGATGGTGGAGCCGATGAACTGGCGGTAGGGGTTGAAGCCGCCGAACAGAGCGGTGCCGACAGCGTCGGTCGCGCTGACGGAGCCACGCTGCAGGCCGCCGGTCCAGCCGTTGCTGCGGGTGTCGTTGTGAGAGAACCGGTTCAGCGTGCTGCTGTTGGTCGAGGACACACCGGTGATGCCGAAGTTGGTGGCAGTGGCGGTGCGGACGCGAGCCTGCAGCGTCAGGCCGACGGCGGTGGCCGTGGCGCCGGGCAGGTAGCTGGGAATGCCGGTGGGTGCACCAGCCTGACCGTCAACAACGAGGCGAACCTCGATGGTGGTCTGAGCGTTGGCAGCGGCGGCGAGGCCGGCCACTGCGATCATGCCTGCAAGAACGGACTTGTTCACGTGCTTCTCCTTCTTCCTTCCAAGTGATAGATGTACAGGACGCCAAAGCGCCGACGCGAACAAGATAACCGACGCTGAAGGGGCTGTCAAGCATTCCCGTCGATTTTCGCGTCCTTCGGGGCATTTCTGAACGCTCGGCAACCCCTTGGGGTCACGATGTGAGTCCTATAATCAAGGTCTTTTCTGGATTTCTTCCGCCCTTGATCGGTTCTCGACCGTGCGCGATCCCAAAACGTTGAGCACTCCCACCCCCAACCACCCCGAATCCGATGGATGCGGCGGCATGCCGGCAACGGCTTGGATCCGACTGCCCCGGCCCACTGCCAGCAGCCAAATGCCGCTCCAATCGCCTCCGGCCCCTCGGGCCGCTGCCGCGTCATCGACCAGCCCGACCCCGCCGGCGGCAGTCGCAGCTGGTCGCAGGATCGCCAGAGGAACCGCTGCGCCGGGCAGCAGCACAGGCCCGGCCGCGGTGGCACCCGACGGCCCGGGCAACAGATGCACCCGCAGCCCGGCGGGCTCGCTGAGCACAAAGTCGCCCAGCGGTGAGCCGGCGACGGAGAACGGCAGCCACAGCAGGCTGGTGCTCTGCGAGGGCAGCGCGAGCGTGCGCATGGGCTCGAGCAGGATCAGCAATGTCCGCTGCTGATCCGGTGCGTACGCCGCGATGGCATCGTTGATCATTGATGACGAACCGCCGATCCGGCTGCTCCGCGGTTCACCGTGTCGGGCGGACGCTTCAGCGACTGCCCAGGCATCCAAAGGCGTGCAGCGGCGCGAGAGCATCGTGACCGACTGCAAAGTCCACGGTTGCCTCGGCCCCGGGCGGGCCCACACCACCAGTGAGAGTTGCCCGTTGCGCCAGCAGAACATGCCCACGGCACCGCCGGCGCGACTGAGCAGCGGACGGAAGAACACCGGCGGCAGGGCCTGCGGTGCATCGGGGGCGTCGGCGGCAAGGGCAGATGCCGGCCAGGCGATGCCGCCGCCATCGGGCCTGATCGCCGGAAGGGGCAATGGCTGGGGCAGCCCTCCCGGTTCCATCCACACGGGCGTGCTGCCGAAAGGAGAACCAACCCTCCGCTCGGTCAGGTCCGCCGCATCGGCCGTCGCGGCATCGATCGGAACCATCGCAACCGCAGGGCGCACGCCCACCACCGCGCCGTCGGGCATGGCAACCGCGTGCTGCAGCCAGGCCAGCGGTTCGGGCAGAGGCTCAACGGTCGCGTCGGCAAAGCGCAGGCGGGCGGTCCGGCGGGCGGACTGCGGCCCGATCTCCACCCAGAAGCCCAGTTCATCGGCGGTCAACGCCGGAGAGAGCGATGCGTCGAGCCCCGCATCGGTTTGGGCGAGGAATTCCAGCTCGCCGCGGCGGATCAGGTAGAGGCTCACGACTCGGGCGGGCGGCGATTGGCCGGGCCATGGCGGGTCGAACCAGGCCGGAAGACGGTGGCCCCCCTGCTGCACGGCGAGCACGGGGCCTTGCGGACCGATCGCCACAGCCGGCAGCGTCAAGCCGTCGAACGGGACGCTGCCGAGCGATCGCATCGATCCGGTGTCGGCTGAAGCGCCGGTTGGCGAGGCGATCAGCCGCGGGTCAATCGGGGGCGAGGCGCCGATGGGCGGCGCACCGAAGCGGCCGGCAGGTCGGACGGGGGTGATGGACTCCACGACGCAACCGGGGGCGGCCAGCGCCGACAGCACGCCCGCCAACGCCCAGCCGAGGCGACGCACGCCGCCAACGGGCGGTGGTGCAGCGGGCAGGGGCGTGAGATCGCCGGGCATGCCCAAGGCTACCGGCGTGCGGGGGGATCGGCTGCAACGGACGGCTCAGGCTTCGGCGGCGGCCCGAATCCACGCGGCCTGCATGCCCATGAGCAGCAGATCGGGGATGATGTGCTCGACGAGGTCGTCGTGCTCGAAGAGCAGCCCGGCGTCGCCCCCGGTGGCGATGATGCGGGGGTAGCCGCCGGCAAGTTCGGCATAGGCGTTCAGGCGGTCGTGCACGAGGCCGACGATGGCCCGGCTGGCCCCCAGCAGCATGGCCTCGGAGGTGTTCTTGCCCAGCGGCCCGCGGGGGGCGGCGGCGGCGTGGCCGTCGACCAGTCGGCCGGGCGGGGCCAGCAGGGGCAGTTTGGCGGTGGTCTGGTGCATGGCGCGGAGCATGGCCCCCAGCCCGGGCGCGATGACCCCGCCCTGAAAGATGCCGTGGCGATCGACAAAGTCCACGGTGACGGCGGTGCCGGCGTCGACCACCACGCAGTCGCCCTGGGTGCGGTCGGAAGCGGCCAGTGCGGTCAGCAGCCGGTCCACCCCCACGGCGGCGGGGTTCTCCACCTCGGCGACGATGGGCACCTTGAGCCCTTGGCCGGCGGCCGACACGAGGCGAACCAGACGCGGGGCAGCGGGCACGGCGGCCAGCCGCTCGGCCAGCGGGTCGGCGACGGGGTCGGTGACGCTGGCGAGCAGGATGCGGGCGGACTCGGTCTCGAGGCGGTCGATCACGCGGACGGCAGCGGCCAGGGCGGCGTCGGGGTCGGTGTTCTCAACGACCACCGCCGGCTCGAGATCGCCCCGGGTGCCGTCGGGCTTGACGCGGCCGTGGGCGATGCGGGTGCGGGAGTTGCCGACGGAGACCAGGAGCAGGTCGGTGACCATGCGGGGGAGATGTCCGGTGGAGGGTGAACACGGCCGACTCGGCGAAAGGCCGAGCCGGGCCGGGCCGGGTGCGATGAGGCGAAGCCGGGGGCGGCTCAGCGAACGATGACCACGCCATGCGGGCCGACGCCCACGCCGACGAAAAACTCGCCGGCGGTGAGGCTGGGCTGACGACCGGCGGCGGCCGGGTTCACGCGGAAGAAGGCCAGTTCGCCGTCAACGGCGCGGGGGTCGAACGAGCGGAACTGGGTCACGATGATGTGCCGGCCGGCGGCGTCAAAGGCCAGGCCCTCGGGCATGGCGTTGATGGCGGCCTCGTCGTGCACCGTGAGCTCGCCGGACTCGGCGTTGAAGCCCAGCAGCGTGACCGACCCGGCCTGCATGCGGGGATCGCTGGCCGGCAGCATGGAGCGGCGGAGGTTGGCGGTGGCGACAAAGCGGCCGTCGGGGCTGATGGCCAGGCCTTCGGGCGCTGACCACGGGGGCCTTGCCGCCATCCGGCGGGACGGCCGTGGGCACATCGGAGAGCCGCACGACGCTGAGGGTGCCGGGCGGGGCGCCCGCCAGGTAGTTCTCAACATCATCGCCCCAGTGCAGGTTGTTGGAGATGAAGTGGCGGCCGTCGGGCGTGAAGCGGCCCATGAACGGGTGCTTGCCCACCTTTCACGCGAGGCGATGGTGACCGCGACGTACCGGCCCGACGGGTGCCAGGCGACGCTGACCGGGTCGGCCTTGGCCAGATCAGGGCTGCCAAGCAGATCCCACGCGAGAATGCCTTCGGGATCGATCCGGGGGCCGTCGCAGCGGGCGATCACCAGCTTGCGGCCCGGCGTCGCGGTGACGACGGCGACCAGATCGCCATCAGGGTGCACATCCACGGCGGTGGGCTTCACGCCGATGTCGATCCCCGGGAGCACCTTGGGCTGGAAGGGGTCCGAGAGGTCGATCGGGGTGATGAGCTGGCCGGGGGCCAGATCATTCATGGTGGTGGCGCCGGGGGCGGCGGGCTTGCGGCTTTCAACCACGAAGGCGGCGTTGCCGCTGGGGCTGACGGCCAGGGCCGTGGGCGGGCCGATGACCGAGTTGCTGACGGGCACCTGCGCGAACGGGGTCTTCCAGGTCTGCTCGCCGGGGCCGGGGTCGGGGTTGATGGGCAGGCCGACGACCGTGAGGGTGTCGGTCGCATCCGCTCGGGGGCGGGCCAGCACGCCGTCGGCGAAGGCCGTCGCGCCCATGTCGGCGTCGCAGATCACGGCCACATACCGCCCGGCGATGTGCTGGGGCGACGGCGGGATGGTCGGGTCCGCCAGTTCGGCCTTCGGCTGGGTGCAGCCGGCGAGCAGGGCCAGGGCGAGGGTGACCGGGACGACGCGAAACAGGGGGGTGGGCTTCACCGGGGGATTCCTGCTGAAAGAAGGCCAGGTCAACAAACCGGATCTCAGGAAGATTAGGAAGGAAGCAATCAAGGCTGGGCAAGGGTCGGAAGATGGCGAGGGTAGACGGGAAACGTCCGGGGCGGGGCTGGGGCGCCGGGGTTGAAGGACCGGCGCAGTAGCGGGCGACGCGAGCTTCCATCAGGCGGAACCCGCAGGATGACAGATGGCCACCGCCGCAGGGAGGGCGGAGAGGGCGGAGAGCAACCCGGGACGCCGGAGGCTCAGCCCCGGTCGCCATGCGGACACCCAAAGAGGGGCACGATCCGAAAAAAATCGTCCGAGAAGCGAGCGGTGCGGCCTGTGAGATGATGATTTGCCCGACAGACTTGTCGTCGCTGGCGGACGCCTCCCGCTTCCGTCTCTACACTGCCCAGCAGGTGCGGTGAGGGCGGGCGACAGCCTGCCATACGGGTCAGGGGTGGTCGGGGATGGGCGTTGTGCAACAAGGCCGGGCACTCGCCGACGAAAGTCGCGAGCGGTTCCAGGGTTTTTCGGACAGCAAGGAGAGAGCGATGGCTGTGAATCTGCTGCGTGGTGGCTGGGCCGGTCTGGTGGCGGTGGCGATGAGCCTGCTGTGCGGGGCCGCGGCCGGGCAAACAGTGACCTGGACAGGCGGCGGCGATGGCCAGTCGTGGGGTCAGGCGGCCAACTGGTCGCCGGCGACGGTGCCAACGGCGGTGAACGACGTGGTGATCCCGGCCGGGGCGGGAACGGTGCGGGTGTCGGGGATCACGGCGACGGCGGCGACGGTGAACTCGGCGCGGTCGATCTCACTGGAGAGCAACGGCGTGCTGCAGGGTGGAACCTGGACGCTGACGGGCACGGCCCGGTTGCTGGCCGACACCAACTGCGCCAACCGCCTGGTGAACCTGACGCTCAACGGCAGTGTGACACCGAGTTCGGGCACGATCCGCTTCCGCTGGAACAACGTGACGCTCAACGGCTGGGTGGCCCCGACCGGGAGTGCCTCGGTGAACGTGGCCTTTGAGGGCAACCAGACGCTCTCGGGCACGTGGGACAACACCGGCACGACGGGCACGATGACGCTGGAGATGCAGACGGCCGGCACGCTGACGATCCCCTCGGGCGTGAGCGTGACCGGCGGCAATGTCTCCTTCGGGAGCGTGTGCTTCGGCAACGCCATGACGCTGATCAACAGCGGCACGCTGGGGGTGAGCGGGACCAGCCGCACACTGACCCTGGGCAGCCAGGTGACCAACTTCACCAACAACGGCACCGTCACGGTGGCGTCGGGCAACACCTTCACCACGAGCGCGGGCACGTTCACCAACGCGGCGACCGGGAGCATCACCGTCAACGGCGGCACGCTGACTCTTGACGGCGCGTGGAGCAACGCCGGCACGCTGACGTCCACCAACGGGACGGTGAACCTCGGCGGCACCTTCAACCCGACCAGCCTGGGCACCTTCAACCGCACCGCCGGCACGGTCAACGTGACCGGCACGGCGAACCTGGGCACGGGCACGCTGACGCTCAACGCCTCGACGGGCGACTGGACGCTCTCGGGCGGCGCGATCACCAACGGCACCGTGACCCTGAGCGGGGCCACGCTGCGGTTTGACACCAGTTGCAGCAACCGCCTGGTGGGTGTGACGATCAACGGGAACATCGCCCCCAGCACGGGCACCAACCGCTTCCGCTGGAACAACGTGACCCTCAACGGATCGGTGGCCCCGACCGGGAACGCCTCAGTCAACGTGGCCTTTGAGGGCAGCCAGACCCTCTCGGGCACGTGGGACACCTCGGCCAGCACCGGCACGCTGGTGCTGGAGATGCAGACGGCGGGCACGCTGACCATCCCCTCGGGCGTGAGCGTGACCGGCGGCAACGTCTCCTTCGGGAGCGTGTGCTTCGGCAACGCCATCACGCTGATCAACAACGGCACGCTGCGCAGCAACGTGGCCGGCCGCACGGTGACCCTTGGCAACCAAGTCGTTGCCTTCACCAACAACGGCACGCTCAGCAACGCGAACGCCGGTGGGTTCAACATCAACTCGTCCACCCCCTGGACCAACACCACCCCGGTGAGCCTGACCGGCGGCACCCACACGCTGGGGGCGATCACCAACACCTCGACCATCGCCTTCAACAACGCCACCGTCGCCTTCGGCGGACTGGTGACCAACTCCGGCGCCGGCAGCCTGGCGATCAACGGCACCGCCGCGACCTTCTCCGGGGCCCAGACGCTGGCGTCGTTCGCTGCGGTGTCGCGGACCGGCGGCACAGTGAGCATCGAGACGTCGATTGACCTGGCCGGCGGCACGCTGAATCTCAACGCCGCCACCGGCGACTGGATCCTCAACGGCGGCAGCATCCTCAACGGCACCGTCAACCAGAACGGCGGCGTGCTGGTGTTCAGCGCCAGTTGCAG
>JAJTDF010000060.1 GCA_021294835.1 Planctomycetaceae bacterium | reverse complement strand
GCGGTGGCGATTGAGGCCGTGGCCGCGGCGGCGACGGCGGCCCAGGAGGCGGCGGACGCGGCCGAGCCGGGGCTGGCCGACCGCGTGGCGGCGGTGCAAGCCGAGATCGACAAGATCGACGCCGAGCTGGAGGGGCTGGGCGACCCGCGTGAGGACCTGCAGAAGCTGGAGGCCGAGCGGGCCTCGGCGTGTGAGAAGCTGCGGGTGGCGGAGGCGGCGTTCCGGGCCGCCATGGTGCAGTACCACCAGCACCAGCCGGCGGCATTTGAAAAGCAGCAGGCGGGGCTGGAGCAGATCCGGCTGGCGACCAAGCGGCGGGAGCGGCTGGTGCGGCAGTTGGCTGAGTTGTCAAGCGTTTCTTGACCACTGACGGGCTGAACCATGGCGGCCACCGGGTTTGAAAACTGGATCACGGCGGCGACCACGCCGGAGCGGATCGCGCTGCTTCGGCAGCACATCGCGGCGTTGAGCCAGCGGCTGGCCACGCCCGACGTATCAGCCGACGGCAAGAGTGCCAGCTATGCCACCCTGCAGCGTGAGGTGTCTGAGCTGCGGGCGGAGCTGAAGGAACTGGAGGCCCGGCCGGATGCCGGTGGGCGGACCAGCCCGGTGAGTGTGGCATCGTTTGAGCGGATGCCCGAGTTCTAAAGCGTGAGCAAACCCAAGCGGCGACCGGCGAACGCCGGCGAGATCAAGGCGAAGGCTGAGCAGGCTGAGGCGTTGGTGCGCCTGGAGCGTGCCACGTTGGAGCGGCGGTACCTGCGGCTGGCGTTGGGGGATTACCGATCGGCCAAGCAGAGCCGGCTGCGGCAGGGCGGCGGGGCCGCCGGCGGCGAGGGCCGCACGGCCAGCGGCGCGTGGCACCTGGATGCCCAGACAGCCCGGCTGCTGCGGCGGGATGCCCAGCGGCTGGCCCGCAACAACCCGCTGGGGCGGGCGTTGATCGGACGGCTGGTGGACTTTGTGCTGGGCCGCGGCCACAGCCCGCAGGCGACCACGGCGAGCAAGGGCTGGAATGACCAGGCCGAGCGGGTGTGGGCGGAGTGGGCGGAGACGGCGGGGCTGGATGAGGCCTTGGAGCTGGCGTACCGCGGGGCGCTGGTGGACGGCGATTGTGCTTTGCTGATGCTGGATGACGGCGGGGTGCAGGTGGTGGAGGCGGATCAGATCACCACGCCGAAGAGCGGTGGCGGCACGGTGATCACCAAGGTGGTGGTGGTGAAGGCGGGGGACAAGACCGGCGGGGAACCGGGCAACGTGATCAACGCGGGCGTGGAGATGACGCCCACGGGGACGGTGGTGGCGATCCATGTTGCCGAGTGGGAGGGCGACGGCAGCAAGCTGAGCGAAACCACGCGGCGGATCGTGTGTGGCCCGGACGGCCCGGCGCTGCTGCTGCGGCGGCGGACGCGGGCCAGCCAGGTGCGCGGTGAGCCGCTGCTGGCGGCGACGGTGGACACCTTCGAGCACTTGGAGCGGTTCACCGAGGCCACCGTGGTGGCGGCGCGGATGGCGGCGTGCACCGGCGCGGCGATCAAGACCGAGTATCCGGCGCTCACGCAGGCCAGCATGCTGGGGGCGACGGGCGAGCCGAACAGCCGCGGCCAGCAGCAGCGGGCGCTGAGCTGGGAGCCGGGGATGGTGTGGCACCTGAAGCCGGGCGAGAGCCTGGAGCAGGTGCGGCCGGAGCAGCCGACGGGGGAGTTCAGCGACTTTGTGCGCACGCTGATCCGGATCGCCGGAACCGACAGCGGGCTGCCGCTGGAGGTGTGCCTGCTGGACTTCAGCCAGGCCAACTTCCACTCCAGCCGCAGCGCCATGGGCGTGATGTACCGGTTCATCGAACGCGAGCAGAAGCGGCTGCAGCGTGAGGTGCTGGCGCCGCTGTACCGCTGGGTGATGCGGCGGGCGGTGGCGGCGGGCACGCTGCCGGGCAACGTGGACATGCTGCGGCACCGGTGGATGGCCCCGGGGCGGCCGGTGCTGGACCCGCAGGCCGAGGTGGCGGCAGCGATCCAAGCGGTGGACGCCAACATGCGGACCAAGGAAGATGTGGTGGCGGAGATGAGCGGGGCGGACTTTGCCACCGTGGCCGAGCGGAGGGCGGCGGAGCGGAAGCTGGAAGAGCAACTGGGGATCCAGCCGCCGACGACGCCGGGGGCTGGCGTGCTGGGCGGGGCAGCGGGGGGTGCGGCTGCGCCGGTGCCTGCGGCGGCGGCGGCGGAGAGCACGCCAGCGGATGGGGCGGCCGAACCGGCTGCGGCGGTGGTGGCGGGTGCGGACACGGTGGCGGACACGGCGCTGAACGGTGCCCAGGTGGCGGCCCTAGCCGACCTGGCCATGCAGGTGGCCACCGGGCAGTTGCCGCTGGCCACTGCACGCGGCATCGCGGAGGCGGCATTCCCGACCGTGGACCCGGCCGTGCTGGACAAGGTGTTCGGCCCGCTGGCCAACTTCACGCCGCAGACCGCGGCGGTTGCTGGAGGTGCGGCATGAGCAGTGAGGTGCGGACCAATCGGCCGATGGCCCTGCGGGCGGAGCTGGTGCGGAAGATGAGCGAGGCCGGCGGCAAGGCCAGCGAGCTGCACCATGGCGGCGAGAGGTGGCCGGCATCGCCCAGCGATCGCACGGTGAGCCAAGAGGTGGAGGTGGTGCGGGTGGCTGGGGCGCTGTGGCAGTACTTCGCGGCTGACCTGGCCGGGGCGATTCGCACCGCGGCGGAGCGGACGCGGCGGGATGTGGTGGTGGCGATCAACTCGCCCGGCGGGGATGTGGCCGGGATGGCTGACCTGGTGGCGGCGATGCGGACGGCGCGGGCTGCCGTGGAAAGCAAGGGCGGGCGGCTGGTGGCCCTGATCAACGACGAGGCGTGCAGCGCGGGGTACTGGCTGGCCAGCCAGGCCACCGAGGTGTGGGCCACGCGGCTGGCGGAGGTGGGGTGCCTGGGCGTGTACGCCGTGCTGTACGACGAGAGCCAGGCGTTTGCGGCCAGCGGCGTGCAGCCGGTGCTGGTGGCGAATGACGGCGCCGGGCTGAAGGGCGCCGGGCTGCCGGGGCTGCCGATCAGCGAGGACCTGGTGGCGCAGGTGCGGCGGAGCTGCAACGCGGCGACGGCGCAGTTTGTGGCCGATGTGGCGGCGGGGCGGGGCAAGCCGGTGGAGGCGATCACGCCGCTGGCGACGGGGGCGGTGTGGACGGCCCGCGAGGCGGTGGCGATGGGGCTGGTGGACAAGGTGACGGCGGGCGGGTTGGCGGAGGCGGTGGCGGAGTTGAGCAACGACAGAGCAGGGCAGGCCGCAAGCCGTGCGGGCCGCGCTGCCGGACGCACAGCCGCACGGCGAGGTTACAAGATGGACGACAAGAACAAGCAGGCGATCACGATGGAGGAGCTGGAGGGCATGCCGGGCGGGCCGGAGCTGATCCAGCAGATCAAGGACTCGGTGGCGGCGGAGGCTGCGGCCAAGGCTGCGGCGGAGAAGGCCGAGGGCGACAAGCCCAAGGCGGCCACGGTGGCCGAGCTGCGGGCGGCCTTCCCCAACCAGCCGGAGTTTGTGCTGGCGGCCCTGGAAAGCGGCGAGAGCCTGCTGGCCGCCAAGGCCCGCATGGGCGACATGGCCGCGCTGAAGCTGGAGGCCATGGCCAAGCAGGTGGCCGAGCTGCAGGGCAAGCTGGCCGCGGCCGGTGGTGCCGGCGGCACGGCCCCGGTGCGGACGGCGGGGAACCCTGGGAGCAAGGGCAAGGTGGAGGGCACGGTGCAGGAGCAGTACAACGCCGAGGTCGAGCGGCTGATGGCTGAGCACAAGTGCTCACGCATGGCCGCCTTCGGCAAGCTGGCGTCCGCCAATCCGACGCTGAACCGCGAGTACTTCGACTGGAAGCGGCAGCAGCGCTAAGCGGCCGACGCGCTCACGCACGCCGCCCACCCAATCGACACACAGACACACAGAACAAGGACAGCAGACCATGAAGTATCACGATGGCAACATCACCCTGATCGCGGCGGTTGACATTCCTCAGTTTGCCCGAGTCTCTCGCAACGCCAGCGGCCAGGCCACCCTGGCTCCGGGCAGCGGCCACTGGATCGGCGTGGCGCAGTCTTCGGTGGCGGCCGGCGAGCCGGTGGCCGTGCAGCCCCGACTCAACGGCGGCACGGTGCCGATGATCGCGGCGGCAGCGATTCCCAACAACGGCCACGTCTTTGAGCGGGGTTCCGGCAAGATCGGCCCGGCGCCGATCAACGGCGTGGGCGCACCGATCGGCCGGGCCATGCAAGCCGCCAGCGGTGACAACGCGGTGATCGAGGTGGTGGAGTTGCCGGCGGCAACCCACACCATCTATACCGCCAGTGCCGGCGACGACACGGCCAACCAGGCGGACATTGACACCGGGCTGGGCGTGAACCCCACGACGGCCTTCGCGCTGATCCGGTCTACGGCGGGCGTGATTCGCGTGCCCACCGGCGCCGTGAGCTTCCCCGGTTCGGCCGGCGTGGTGCGCGTGGTGGACACGGGCCTGGCGGTCAACGAGGTCATTCTGCTGATGACCTTCTGAGCGATCACATCGGCCGGCTGACGACCGATTCAAACACAAACGAGCAAGGAGCGCAATAAATGGCTGGTGTGAATGTTCCGACGAATCAGGTGATCCGCGAGGATCTGACCGGCTACATTGCCGGATTCAACCCCGAGCTGAGCGGCTTTGTGGCCCACAAGGTGCTGCCGGCCAAGCTGGTCAACGAGCAGGATGGCGTGATCTACCGCATCCCCGCCGAGGCGTGGCTGACCACGGTGGACACTGAGCGTGCCGCCTACGGCAGCACGTCCGGCAGCACCTACACCAAGGTGCCCGAGACGTGGAAGCTGGTGGAGTACGCCCACAAGGAGGCGTGGGATACCACTGACTCCCGCGGCTACGACTCCAAGCAGCAGGCCGACGAGATCCGGGCGGTTCGGGCGTCCGGCACGATCCTGCGGGACTACGAGCGCAAGCTGGCGGCGCGGCTGTTCAACGAAACCACCTTCCCCCTGAGCGGCACCACCGGCTTCACGGCGTCGGCGTTGTGGACCAGCTTCGGCACCAGCACGCCGGTGGCCGACATTCAGCGGGCCAAGCAGTTCATCCGCGAGAAGACCGGCATGGAGGCCAACATGGTGGTCATTCCGACCGTCAACGTGGAGGCGGCTGCCAACTCGGCCAACGTGCTGTCTCGGGTGAGCGGCTACGACCCCGGCACGCGGAGCGGCACGCTGAACCCGGCGCTGTGGTCGGAGCTGTTCGGCATTCCCGTCGATGGCATCATTGTCCCCAACGCGTTCAACAACACCGCCAACCAGAACCTGGCGCTGAGCACCGCCCCGCTGTGGAGCGCCAACTACGTCGGCGTCGGCGTGCGGAACACCAGCCAGGACCTTGAGCTGCCGCAGCTGGGCCGCAGCATGATGCTGAGCTCCGAGTACCAGGTGACTGGTGTGGAGGCCAGCAGCACGGTGACGGTCGAGGACGCGCAGATCGTGATTGACGAGTACAGCACCGCGGACAACAAGACCAACTACACGCGGGCGACGATGACCCGGGCGGCCAAGTTCTTCAGCACCGACTGCTGGGTGCTGATCCGCGTCCGCTGATTCGACTCCAACCGCTGGTGACACGGCACCGGCGAGTACTACACGGGACGGTGGTGGTGACTCCCACCGGCCCGATTTGACGAAGGCGATGACCATGCGAAACCTGCTGCGAAAACTGGGGCTGAGCGACTGGCAGAGCCTGGTGTGGAGCAAGCGTGCCCAGGGCGCCAAGATCGGGCTGCTGATCGGCGTGGTGCTGGTGGTGGCGCTGGTGCTGGTGACGCTGGGCGGGTGCTCGGCGGCGGACACGCAGAGGACGCTGGACGGTTTGAACGCCAGCCAGGCCGAGGTGGCCGCGGCCCAGGAGCGGGCGGCGGCGATGGAGGAGCAGGCCCGGCTGATGCAGGCGGACAACGAGGCGCTGCTGGCCCGGGCGCGTGATGCGGAGGCGGCGGCCAAGGCGGCCGGCGATGCGGCCGCGGCGGCGACGGCGGCGGCCCAGGCGGCGACGGCGGCCAAGGCCGCGGCTGCGGCCAAGGCCGACGCGGAGGCGGCCGGCAAGCTGAGCGAGGGGGCGGCCAAGGTGCAGGCCCAACTGGCCCAGGCGGTGCGGGCGATTGAGGCGGCCAAGGGGCCGACGGGCGAGATCACCCCGGAGGGGGCGATCGCCGCAGGGATGACCGCGGTGGCACCGGCGGTGCCGGGCGTGGGCGTGATTCTGGCGGCGCTGGCCCCCACCGTGCTGAGCATCGGCGCGTGGATCCGGGCGGAGGCCAAGGCCAAGGCGGCACGCAACGCCGCGGAGGCGATCGTCAAGAGCGTGGATGTGGTGCGGCTGGCCGAACCGGCGGTGGCCGAGGGGATGGCCAAGCGCCGGACGCTGGCCCGGGCGGTGCTGACCGACACGGCGGCGAAGATCGTTGACAACACGCGGAGCAGCTGAGCATGAGCCAGGCGGCCGGTGACGACGCGAGCGTGCGGGTGAACATTTCCAACCACGACTGGAAGCGCATTGTGCTGCTGGTGGCTGGAGCGGGCATGACCAATGTGGGCCTGCTGCTGACCTGGGTGTGGCACGCCGATCGCCGGATCGGGCTGCTGGAAGAGCGCGACGCCAATCGGCAGCAGGCCATGAGCGAGATGACCGCGGAACTTCGAGAGCTGGTCAAAAACGAGATCCGGCCGATGCGTGACGATTTGCAGCGGCTGCTTGGGCGGCTGAGCGTGACACCCAGCGGAGGCGGAGCCACGGGCAAGCCATGAGCGTGGACTTTGCGGGGATGCTTGAGGCGGTGGAGGATGCGTTCGGTGTGGACGCCAGCCTGATCTACGACCGCCAGGAGCAGGGCACCGCGGCCCGACCGACGATGGACGTGGCGACGGGGCAGCGGCGGCGGGCGGTGGACCGGTACGACGTGAAGGTGAACGTGCTACCGGCCACGCAAGGGATGAGCGGCGGGGGCGGGGGTGTGCCGAGCGGCGAGCGGCAGTATGTGGTGCGGGCGGCGGGGCTGCCCAGCGGGGTGCGGGCGCCGCGGGCGGGGGATGAGCTGCGGCTGTGGCGTGTGGAAAACCAAGCCCGGATCGACACGGTGGTGGCCCGGGTGGTGGAGGTGAGCGAGCAGGTGGGTGGGCAGGCGTACCTGCTGCGGTGCGTGCAGGACCGCACGGCAGCGCCCAGCGTGCTGGGGCGGTGAGCGGAACACAACGGAGACATAGACCATGCCAAGCATCAATGCCGGCAACCCGGTGAAGTTTGAAAACGGCGGCACGATTCTGATCGGCGCCGATGACATTCTCAGCGTGCGAGAGGGCACGCTGAGCTGGCAGGTTCGGGGCCTGGAGCCGATTCCGCACATGGACCGCGGTGTGTTGATCGACGTGTATGCGGGCAACCAGCGGCCGTGCAGCATCTCGCTGGACATCAAGTACACCGCGGGCACCACCGGCATGATCGGCACGGGCACGCCGCCGGGCGGGTTCCTGAGCAAGATCCTGGGCGCGCTGACCGGCGGCCTGGTGAACAACCGCGACTCGGCCGGCAAGCTGTTTACATTCAGCCTGACGGTGCGGATCCCCGACGGGCTGGGCGTGGCCACTGGCGACCAGTACGTGTGGGCCAAGTGCTACCTGCCCGATGGTGTGAGCTACTCGGCCGGCAGCGGCGCGGACTTTGACACGCTGAGCCTGACGCTGGAAAGCTTCAGCCTGTCTCCCACGATGACCCGGTTCTGAGCAGCGGTTGAGCCATGGCCCTGATTGACCACGCCAAGATCGAGCGGCTGGTGCTGGGGCGGATGATCTCCGCCCTGGGCGACCGCTACACGGTGCTGCACTACGTCGAGCCGCACGCCGGCGACGATGAGGCGGCGCTGGGCGTGGCGGCGGACCGCGGCGTGGTGCGGCTGCTGCCGCTGGCGTTCTCGCCACTGGGGCGGCAGCAGGGGCTGGCCAGCGAGCCGGACGCGGTGGCGGTGGCGGTGGCGATCAACGTGCGGCTGCCGGTGGCCCGGGTGATCGGCAGCGGGCTGGACGGCTTCAGCGGGCCGGGCAGCGAGGGGGCGGGCGGGGGGGTGGGCACGGGACAGGAGGGTGCACGCGGGAGTGTGTATGCCCTGGCGGCGTGCCTGCGTGACGTAGTGAATGCGATGGCCGAGGTGCGGCTGGCGGATGCGGACGGCCAGCACGTGATCACGCTGGCGCGGGCGACGGCGACGGCGGACGATGGCGGCGGCGGTGACCAGCCGCTGCTGGCGACGGGGGCGGTGACGGTGGAAGGTGTGGCCCAGCGTGTGGGCAGCCCGGGCGTGGCGGTGACGGAGTTCTGATTGTGATCGACCTGAGCGAGCTGGCCAGTGTGGGCGTGCCGACGGTGACGGTGACGGTGCGGGGGCGGGCGTGGACGGTGCGGGCGCTGACGGACCTGGAGACGCAGGTGATCGCCGAGGCGTTCGCCACGCCGCGGGCGCCGATGATCAAAGACCCGACCAAGGGGAGCCTGGCGGCCCCGATCGCGGACTACCAGGATGAGGCGTTCCGCAACCGGACGCGCGAGTGGAACGCGAGCGTGCAGGCGGCCCGGGTGGCGGTGGCGGCGGACCTGCGGGGCGGGCTGCTGGGCAACGGCTGGAACGGCGGGGATGTGCAGAGCGGCAAGGACTGGCTGCGGACGGCGGCCACGCAACTGCGGGGGCTGCTGACCGATGCGGAGTTTGAGGCCCTGGCCAAGGCGGTGGACGACGCGGGAAAAGCGGGCGTGACGGCGGAGCCGCCCGCCGGTTGATCGTGCCCGCGGCCGATGTGCCGGCGGATGCGATCAGCGAGGGCGAGAGTCTGCCGGAGCGGTACTGCACCACGCGGTGGTATGCCCTGCTGAGGGTGTGCGAGCGGATGGGCTGGAGCCTGGAGCAGGTGCTGGGCCTGCGGCACGCGGACCAGGAGATGGTGCTGCGGTTTGAGCAGGTGCGGCAGCAGGAAGAGGCGGCCGAGCGGCTGGCAATGGTGCGGGCGGTGACGGCGGCGGGTGCGGGTGGCGTGGGAAGTGGTATGCGGTTCTGAGCATGACAAGCCCGGGGACCATCAAGACCGATCTGCGGGGGCTACAGGCCAAGCTGGGCCGGTACCGCACCAACAGCCCGGAGGGGCGGCTGGCCGGCGCCCGCGAGCTGGCCCGCGTGATGGTGGACAACCTGCTGGTGCTGACGCCGATTGACACCGGCATGCTTCGGAACGGGTGGCGGCTGGCGGCGCAGGCGGCGGACCTGGGCACGTACCCGCGTGAGCCGCAGAAGGAAAGCCGGTTCGTGCGGCAGTGGGTGCGGAACCTGAGCAAGCAGTATCGGCGGTGGGACGCCAAGCTGCGATCAGCGATTGAGCGGGGCGACGGGCCGAAGGAAATCAAGCGGCTGCAGCGGCTGCGGGACAAGGCGTTTTTCCAGCTCGGGCGGTTCTTTGAAGAGCGGGAAAATCTGAACCAGGACGCCAGGGTGGTGTGGGCGGGCGGGCGGAACCTGAACTTCACGGTGCGGACCAAGAGCTACGGCGGCACGGCGGTGATTCACAACGATGGCAACACGGCGACGGTGCTGCTGAAGAACCGGGAGCCGCACGCCAGCATGGTGGAGAAGCAGAAGCGGCCGGTGGCCAAGGCGTCGGCGATCGCCCGGCAGGTGGCCAAGGCGAAGGTGCGGCGGCTGGTGTTGCGGAAGATCAAGAAAGGCGAGCCGGGCGCAGGCCGGGCTGCGGCCTGAGCGGCGGACTGAGCGACGGGCGGTGCGGGAACCACAGCCATGGCAGACATTGACTTCACCACCAGCCTGAATGACAAGGGCTTCTCGGTGGGGCTGAAGAACATTGAGAAAGAGGCCAAGCGCACCAGCAAGGCGGTGGATGGGCTGTTCAAGCTGGAGGTGCTGACGAGGATCACGCAGGGCGTGAGCCGGATGGTGACCAGTTCCATGCAGGCGCTGGCCCGGGAATCGGCGGATGCGGCGGACTTTCTGGCCGACCTGCAGCGGGCCCAGCAGCAGCTGCTGGCGGCGGTGGGCAGGGAGCTGCTGCCCGGGTTGCGGACGGGCCTGGACACGCTGCGGGAGGCCGGCGCCACTGTGGCCGAGGTGTGGCGGGGCGTGATCGACGCGGTGCAGGTGGGGCTGCGGTTTGCGGGATTCCAGAACATCCGCCAGGCGATTGATGAGACGGCAAGCCTGCGGGCGCTGGCCAGTGTGAACGCGGATCTGGATCGGCAGATCGCCGCGCTGCGGAACCAAAAGAACCAGCAGACCGGTGCGGGCGGCGTGCGCAAGGGCAGCGGGGACGTGGAGGGGTTGATGCGGGACGCCCAGCGGGATATCGACGCCACGCTGAGCGACCAGGTGCAGAGCATGCTGCGGCTGGAGACGATTGAGCAGCAGCGGCTGGACCGGCATATTGAGCTGGACAAGCGGCTGGCGGGGATGACCGCGAGCGAGCGGCAGAACTTGAACGAGGCAGAGGCCCGGCTGCGGATCGACCAGGCGGCGGCGGCGCTGAGCCAGCAGGTGAGCCGAGACGTGGCCAAGCAGCAGGCCGACCTGGCCAAGGCCAACGCGGAGCGCGAGCACGCCCAGGTGCTGGCGGTGCGGGGGCAGCTCAACGACGAGCGGCGGCTGGAGATCGAGAACATGCGGCTGGCGGGCATGGGGCGGGAGGCCGAGATGGCCGAGCGGCGGCTGGAGTGGGCCGAGCGGCTGTGGGCGGTGGAGGAGAACAGCTTGCTGGGGGAGCAGGAGAAGGTGGACGCCAAGCGGCGGCTGCTGGACCTGCAGAAGCAGCAGGGCGTGCTGCTGGACCAGCAGGCGGCCCGCGAGATGGAGCGGCGGATGGGCTGGGGCGGGCTTGGGATGAGCCTGGGCGGCGAGGCCCTGGCCAACCTGGGCTTGTCTGAGCAGGTGTTCGGCCCGCCGGTGCAGCGGGCGGACAGCACGCCGATGGCGGCGGCGGCGGCGGCGACGGCCAAGAACACGGCCCGCACGGCGGAGCTGCTGGAGGTGGCGATCGACCGGTACATCTTCGGCCCGCGGGGGGCGGTGTTCCAGTGAGCAGGTTTGTGGTGGGCTGGGTGGTGCTGGATGTGCCCGCCACGTGCGGGCAGGGGCTGAGCTGGCTGGCGCGGTGCCAGCTGCTGCTGCGGCGGTCGGCAGGGTTTGTTGAGCAGGGGCGGGTGCGATTCAGCGAGGGCGGGCGGGCGTGGCCGACGCTGGATGAGGCCCTGGCGGAGATGCGGGCGGAGGCGGACAAGCTGGGCAGCCAGCGGCTGGAGCATTGCGTGGTGGACCTGCTGGCGATGGCGGAGCGGGCGGACGGGACGGCGGTGGTGGCGGCGGTGGATGATGTGGGCGGGGTGATCATGGTGGGGGAGCCGGCGTGGATGGTGCGATCACCGGCGGCGGCGGTGGTGAAGCTGAACTGAGAGGAGCACATGGCCGCAGCGATTTTCCATTGGACCATCGACCAGGGCGCGACGGCGACGCAGCTGTGGCAGTATGCGCCCAACGGTGTGCCGGCCAACCTGGCGGGGTGGACGGCGCGGCTGATGGTGCGGGCCAACGTGGCCGACGTGGCCCCGCTGCTGAGCCTGACCAGCCCGAGCGGGGGCCTGACGATCAGCGGGGCGGACGTGGTGGCGACGGTGACGGCGGCGCAGGCCGCGGCGTTGGCGGCGGGCGTGCACGTGTATGACGTGGAGATCGTGGCGCCGGGCGGCGATGTGGTGAAGCTGAGCCGGGGCACGCTGACGGTGCGTGCGGAGGTGACGCGATGAGCCAGAGCGGCGACGTGATTGTGGGCGGCAGCCAGACCACGGTGAACGTGGGCCTGCCGCTGCTGGTGACGGGCGGCGGCGGGGGCGGCAGCACCACGCTGGCGGGGCTGAGCGATGTGAGCGTGGCAGGGGCGACGAACGGGCAGGTGCTGACGTATGACGGCACGGTTTGGAGGGCGCAGACACCGAGCGGTGGCGGTGGCGGCGGCGTGACGGACCACGGGGCGTTGACGGGCCTGGCCGACGACGATCACACGCAGTACCTGATCGGCAACGTCGGCACATCGACGACGCGGAACAGCATCACGATGGGGGTGGGTGGTCGTGGGCTGAATATCGACGCGGTGGACGGCGTGGACCCGTGGCTGAGATTGACAGTGGGCGGGGTAGAGCGGGGCACGTTAGGGTGGGATAACGGATTCAGTATTCAGGGCGGGGTAACGTGCCAGACCGTATATGCGTCTGACTACATCTGGGCCGGCGCATCGACGACTTCCTTTGCTTCCCTTCGCCTCCCCCACGGCACGGCCCCGACTTCGCCGGTGAACGGCGATATTTGGACGACCACCAGCGGGGTGTTCGCCCGCGTGAACGGCAGCACGGTGGGGCCGATGCTTGGCAACGGCAACGCGCCGGGATCGACGGGGCAGATCATCTACAACGGAGGCGGCGGTGGGTTCGCGGCAAACTCTCTTTTCACCTACACGCCAGGCACCAGCGGCGGCCTGCGGATCGACAACGGGAACATTCTCTTTGGTGGGCCGCTGCCCAGCCGTCACACCAGCACCACGGTCTTTGCGCTCTTCCCCGGTGGCTCCAACTCCAACACCTATATCGGGTACAACACCGGCACGGCGTTCGCCGGGCTGAACATCAACAGCAATCGGGTTTATGACTCGGGAAACAACTGGGTGTGTGCGGATACGTCGCGTCCATGCTGGGCCATGTATATGTCGCACGGCACCTCGGCTGATATGTTTGAGATCAGCCGAGGTGCGGCTACTGCGGGCACGGCCAACACCACGGGCATCCTGCGCATCGACCAGAATCTTCGGTCGGCGTTCTTGGCTGCATCGTTCGCCAACACCACCGGCTTCACCGCCAAACTTGCGGTAGACAACGTGGGCGGCACGGCCTCGGACGCGGTTCTGCTGCTGCGGTGCAACGCTGCCCAGTCCGGCAACATCATCACCACGCAGACCTCGGGCGGTACGGCCCTCTTCACCATCGACAGCGCGGGCAAGGCGAACACCATCGCACCGACCACGGCGACGGCGAGCCTGACGCTGCCGCACGGGACCGCCCCGTCCAGCCCGGTGAACGGTGACGTATGGACGACGACGGCAGGCATGTTCGTGCGGGTAAACGGCGTGACCGTTGGCCCGTTGACGCAGCGCGGGCAGTGCGTGCGCGGGGTGTTCGGCGACGGGGCCGAAGGTGACTTCACCACCACCGGCAACCTGACATTGACCGAGCCGCGATTCTGGGACAACCTCACCGTCGCCACTGGGCACACGATCACCACGGCGGGTTTCCGCATCCACGTTCGCGGCACGCTGACGCTCAACGGCACGGGGGCGATTCGCCGGGACGGTGCAGCGGGCGGCACATCCACTTCGGCCACCGGCGGCACGGCGGGGGCAGCATTGACCGCCCAGTCCACCGGGGCCAGCGGAGCGGGTACGGCTGGTGGCAACGGGACAACGACGGCGGGGGCGCAGGGTGCGGCCCCGACCGCCCTGACGGCGGCGATGGGCGTGACGAATGCCAGCGTGAACTCGGGTGCTGGTGGCACGGGTGCCAGCGGTGCGGGCGGTGCGGTTCGGGCCGGTGCGGCTGCAACCCTTCGGCGGTTGCGGGCGTTCACGGTTCACCTGATCGACGGCGTGACGATCCTCAACGGTTCGCCCGGCGGTGCGGGTGGCGGCGGCGGCGGTGGTGATACGACCAACTCCGGCGGCGGTGGCGGTGGTGGCGGATCAGGCGGCGGAATCTGCTTCATCGCGGCGAGGAACATCGTGCTGAACACCGGCACGTTCATCACGGCGGACGGCGGAGCAGGCGGCAACGGTCGCACGCCAACGGTGGGCAACTGCGGGGGCGGCGGTGGTGGGGCTGGTGGTGCGGGGGGCGTGGTCTACCTGATCTATGAAACCCTGAGCAACAGCGGGACCATCTCGGCCAACGGTGGCGCGGGTGGCACGGGCGGGGCTGGCGTGGGCACGGGCACGGCTGGCACCAACGGCGGGGCCGGTGCGGCGGGCCTGATCATCCGGTACAACACCACGCTGGGGGCCTTCGAGTGAGCGTGAGGTACGACTGCAAATGCGAAGGGTGCGGCACGAAGGTGGGCGAGGCCACTTTCCCGTACCCCATTCCCGACGAGTGGCGGATTGCCAAGTGCGAAAGCGGCATGCTGTGTGAGTCGTGCGCAGACAAGATAAACGCAGAACAGGAAGCCAACCATGAATGACATTGTTTGGTATATTGTGTATTCGCCTGAAGCTCGGACGCACATCATTTCGCCGGTCTTGCCCGAATCACCCTTCCCCTACGCCCTCAAAGAAGTCACGTACTCCGTCGGTTATCCGGCGGTGTCCGCGATCTTTGATTTCGTGGCGGCTGCCGAGCAACTTCGCAGTGGCGGCGAGGCGGCGCAGGCGGTGGCTGTGAAGGTGACGATGAAGATTCCTGACGAACTGCGAGCACCCGGTGGTGGAGGCGGAGGCTGATCGGTGGCCGACCAAGCGAGCCAGTACAACCTGCGGGCCGGGCCGACGTGGGGCGAGGCCACGCCCTGGCTGGATGTGGGCCGCAACGGCTGGGAGTCGGTGGCGGTGAGCGTTCGCACCGCCACCGGCAACGCTGCCGGAGGTGTGTGGACGGTGCAGGTGACCACCGACGGCACGCTGGTGACCAGCCTGGCCAGCGGGCGGGCGACCGGCGGCGTGGTGACGGTGGGGCCGGACGCGACGCTGCAGGACCTGGATCTGCGCGGCGTGCGGCGGGTGCGGCTGATGCCGACCACGCCGAGCACCAACGCGGCGACGGTGGATGTGGCGTGGAGCGGGCGGAGGGCCAACGAGCTGGCGCCGCGGGCGATCGACACGGCCAGCGGTGGGCCGGGCGATGGTGTGCCCAGTGAGGAGTCTGCTGGCGGGAGCCAGCCGGTATGAGTGAGCGGTGGACGACGGTGGTGGGCAACCGCGCCCAGGGCAAGCGGTGGCTGGCCACGCCGCTGGGCACGTGGCTGGACGGAGCGATGCGGCGGAGGGGGCTGCGGCGGGACGCGGAGCTGCTGGAGGCCACCGCGGTGTGCCGGGAGGCAATCGCAGTGCTGTGCCGCGGTGGCGGGCAGGTGGACACGCTGCGGCGGCTGGTGGCGGGGCTGGAGCGGATCAAGCCGATGGGGCGGGCGGAAATGCTGGAGCTGATCGACGCGCTGCTGACGGCGGCGCCGAAGATGACCACGACGGGCAAACCCAAGGAATAGACCATGCCAACGAAGACACGAGCACGGGGATCGACCAACTGGGCCGACACGGTGTACTGGAACGGCGGCACGCTGCCGGTGACCAACGACGACGTGCAGGTGCTGGAGGGCACCGACTCGTTCGCCACCGGCCTGAACCAGGCGGGGGTGAACCTGAGCAGCCTGCTGTTTGATGCTGGGTACGGCGACCTGAGCACCAACGTGGGCGCGGCTGGCAGCCCGCTGCGGTATGACGTGAACGGGACCGGGGCCAAGCTGATGCGGTTCGCCGGTTCGTGCGCGGCGTTTTTCTTTCAGGGCGGCAGCACCGGCGCGATCGGGCAGTTGGAGTGGTTCCCCAGTGGCGGGGCGGGGCGGCTGCTGATCAGCGGATCCACGGTGACGACCATGGTGCTGCAGACGGGATCGGCAACCATCAACGACGACGTGGCGGTGACGACGCTGGTGGTGGAGGGCGGCGACCACCTGCTGCGGACGCACGCCAGCAACACGCCGGCGATCACGGCGACGGGCGGGCGGCTGCGGATCGAGCGGGATTGGACCACGCTGGAGATCAGCGGCGGGGCGGTGGTGACGATCGCGCTGGCGGCGGGCGTGACCGGCGGGACGGTGAACAACCGCGGCGGCACGCTGGTGTGGGAGGCGGGGGATGCGGGGGCGGTGAGTGTGTTTGCCGGTGAGCTGGACAAGAGCCGGCTGACGCGGGCCAGCGCGTGCGGCACGCTGACGCTGTATGGGCAGGCGGTGGAGCGGCGCGAGAAGGGCGTGGCGCGGCTGACGCCCAGCGGGCGAACGGAGATTGGGCGGGGGCCAACGGTGATTGGGTGATATGACCGAAAACACGAACGCGACAAGTGTGGCCGATCTGGCGTGGGTGCCGATGGCGGTGGCCGCGGCCCGGCTGGGGGTTTCCAAGCCGACGATCAGGAACTGGGTGGAGGCTGGGTGCCCGGCCCGGTGGGTGCCCGACCCGCAGGCGCCGGGCGGGCGTGCCCGGCAGGTGGTGATCGAGCAGGTGCGGCAGTGGGCGGCCCTGCACCGGCCCAGTGCGGCGGCCCCGGAGGCGGGCACGCACGGCGGGCAGCGGCGCGGGGCGGGGCGGCCCCGCAAGGGGCTGCTGGCGGAGGCGGCCACCGGGCGGCTGCCCATGGACCCGGAGGCGCTGGCGGCCAAGCGGGCGCTGGAGGAGGCGGGGCGGCTGCGGGAGCCGGGGCTGCTGGCCGAGGCGCTCAACGGCGAGGGCGAGCGGGCGATGAGCCTGGGGGAGGCCACGCGGCGGAAGGCAGTGATCACCGCGGCGGCGGCCCAGCTGGCTCTGGACCGGGAGCGGGGGCTGGTGATCGACCGGGCGGAGGCGGAGCGGGCGTGGGGGCGGCACCTGGCGGCGGTGCGGCTGCGGCTTGAAGGGCTGGCGGCGACGGCGGCGGATGCGGTGGTGGCGGCCACCCGGCTGCCCAGCGGTGAGGTGCGGACGGTGGCGCGGGTGATCCGTGAGCAGGTGGCGGCGGTGATGGCGGCGCTGGCGACGGACCCGCTGGCGGAGCGGATTGGCGAGGAGGCGGGGGAGCAGGCGAAGGGAGCAGCGTGAGCGGGACTGTGCCGGGGGTGCTGGTGGCGGGCGGGATGCCGGTGGTGGGGGCGGATGGGCGGGCAAGGGTGAGCGGGTGTTGTGGGTGTGGCACCGACCCGGTGCCGCCAGGCTCTGTCACGCTGTATTTCCGATCGTGCTGCCAACAGATTTTTTGCAACGGGCAGCCGGTTGATTTGCCTGTCTATCGGTTCGTGTTGCAAGAAGGCGACCCCCTTATCACCGAGATCGTCAGGCGAGACGTTGAGCGGCAGCGGCGGATGTTTTTCAAGTACGGCGACCTGTGCATGCGCTATGCGCGGGTTGAGGATGGTCTGCTGACTCCGGCCAACTCGGTACTGGGGGATCGGTCGGCCTTGGTGTACTTTCCGAATCTGCTGGTGAACGGCGATGGCACCTGCCCGCCTGGGGTGTGTTCGTGTACTGACCTTGTGGTTCTCGGAACGCGGTGCGCCGGTGGGTCGGACACCCTCAGCACGGGCAAGCGGGCGGCAAGTTGCCCGGCGCGTTTCTGCCAAGTGGGAACGACGTTTGACCAGATGCCGGGCGACCTGTCGCCGCGTAGTTACTGTTTTTCCTTCAACTCTGGCGCGCCGCTGGTGCAGTACAACCAGACGCTGCATCAACTGATCGGCGGCTTCTATGGCGACTGCTGCGAGTGTGAGTGCAACGTAGCGGACTCCCTCGCTGGCCTGAACAACTCGAACGTCAGCACGTGGCAACCGACATCGAAGTGCTGTTGTGGGCAACGCTTGAATGAGTTTGGTTCTCTGGAACCGTCCACCATTTGTACGGGTTGCGTGACGCAATACTCCAGCACGTTCCTATCGGAATCAACCACGCTGGTGCAGGGTGCGTGTGGGCCTGTCGGCAGTGTGGTGACGCTGACATTGCGGAACACCTACGCAGACGGCAGGCCAGATGAGGTGTATGAGCAGAACGTACCCGTTGACTGTACGGATGTTCGGTCGGCATATCAGGGCACGGTGCCCACGCCGACGTTCTCGTACACCGGATCGTGCGGGGCCATGACCTTCAGCGCGACCGGGCCGCAGGGGTCATCGGTGACGATCACGATCACGTACACCTGCGGCGGGGGCGGCCCGTGTGCCAACCGCTGCTTCGCCTCGCGGCAATGGCCTATCGCACCGAACGACCCCGGAGGGCTGCTGTAATGGGCTGCGGATGCGGCAATCGGTACGTCGGGGATGGGATGCGGACCAACGCGGCCATGTGCCTGACCTGCCCGGGATTCCGGCGGACGGTCAAGGCCGATTGGTCCGTCTCGGCGGTGTGTTCCATCGACGGAAAGCCCTTCCTCCCCGCTGGCCTGCGGGCTGGCCCCTGCCCACTTGGCCGGCACGTGGACGCGGAGGGGCTGGTGCGGTGGCGGGGGGTCCGCTGGCGAGGCGTGCCCGACCCGTTGAGGCGGCGGCTGCGGCGGCTCGGTGTGGAGCTGAAGCGCGGGCCGCTGCCGGGGTGCGGATGTGTCCACCGATTGAAGGCGTGGACCGAAGGCGTGGCCGAGCGGGTGCGGGGGGTGTGGGTGGCGGCGGCGGCGTGCGTGATTCAGACGGCCCCAGGGGGGGCGGATGGGGCGGATGACTGAGCGGACGCCGACCACGGCGAGGGCAGCGGGCCGGGGGGCTGGATGGTTGGCAGCAGGGTGAGCCGGGCGATGAGGGTTTGATAGGTGTGCCAGGGGACGATCTCATAGTGACGCCAGGCCCCGGGCGTGGTGTGGCCGAGGAGGAGCTGGACCGTTTCGCGCGGGAGGCCGGTGGCCCGCAGGTGCGACCAGGCGGTGCTGCGGAGGAAGTGCGAGCCGCCGGTGCCGCCGGCACGTTCGACGGCTTGCCAGTAACCGGACGCGGTGAACCAGTGGGGGCCGGCGGCGGCGAACCAGGCGAGGGCTTCGGGGCTGAGCACGATATAACGCGGGGTGTGCTGGGTGCGGGCGGACTTGTTGGCCACAGTGAACACGCACGCGCCGTGCTGGCCGTGGTCGGGGCGCCACCATTCGCCTTCACGGCGGGCCATGCGGCCGACTTCAACCGGCCGGGCGCCGGTGAGGTAGGCCAGGGCCAGCCAGGGGAGCAGGCGGGGATCGGCCTTGCCGACACGGGCGATCCATGCGGTGGCGTCGGCCACGGTGCGGGCCTTTGGTTCGATGACGCCGATGCGGGCGGCCTTGATGGCGCGGAGGCGGACGGTGTGGGCGTGGCCGTTGTCTTCGGCCCAGTTGAGGAAGCGGCGGATGGCGCAGAGATCGTGGTTGATGGTGCGGGGGGCGAAGGTGGCGGCGACCATGGCGGCGCGAATGGCGTTGATGTGGTCGGTGGTGAGGGCGGACAAGGGGAGCGTGCCGACGGCATCGCGCAGGCGAGTGCTGTGGGCGGTGTAGTACGTGCGGGCGGCGGGGCCGGCGTCGAGGGTGATCGCGTCCAGCCAGGTGTCGATCAGCTGGTGGATGGGGCGAGAGGCGGCGGCGGAGAAGGCGGCCCGGCCGGTGATGGTGGCGGCCCGCCAGGCGGCCCACTGTTGGAGCTGGCTGGCGTACAGGCGGCGGGCTTCGGCTTGGTTGCGGCCGAGGTAGTGGGTGCGGCCGCCCCAGACGACGATCCACTGGCCGGAGGCGTGGCGTTTAAGAGCTGGCTGGCGGCGGTTGGGCATGGCGGTGACCCCTGGCGTTGAGCGAGGGAGGGTACACCGGGCGGCGGATGGCGGGTATATGGGGGTTGATGGCGAGTATGACGAGTGGCGGACCCACCAACGAAAAACCCCTGCTTTCGCAGGGGTTTTCTCAACTCCCCGTGTAGGACTCGAACCTACAACCTATCGGTTAACAGGCGAGCCAAGGCGGGGCTGTGGTGCTGTGAAAGACGCGGATTTGTGGGGGTTTGTACTCGGCTGGATGGCGGGTACGCGGGTGCGGCGTGGGTGCCGATGATCATCCGGGGTAGGTGGCGGCGGGGGTGCGGGCTTCGCGGGCCACCCGGGCGGCGTGGACGCGGCGGGTGATGCCCTGCCAGATCACCACGCCGATGGCCAGGAGGAGGGAGGCCGGGAAGGTGAAGGCGATGAGCGGCGTGGCAAAGAACAGGATGGCCACGTTCAAGAGGATCAGGAACAGGCCGAGCAGGTTGGCGTTGCGGCGTTGCCCGGCGGCGAAGGTGGCCAGGGCCTGCTGGTGGCGAGCGGCTTGCAGCTCGGCCAGGATGGCGGCCTGGTGGGCGGTGGTCGGATCGTGCATTGTGGTGGACTCCCCTACTGCTGCCCGGCCTGCGGCTTGGCGCGACGCTGCGGTGCCGCGGCGGGCGGGTGCTGTGTGTGGCGGAATGCTACGCGCTGGGGTTGGTGTTGCCGGCGGGGGCCAGCAGGTGCTCGGCGGCGGTGAGCAGGCCGAGCACGGCCGCGGGGTTGGTGCGGGCCAGCAAGCGGCCCAGGGCGGCGTGGGCGGCGGTGGCGTGGTCGGTCGGTGCGGCGGCGGCAGACGCCAGGTAGGCGTCGACCACCTGGTGCTGGTGACGACGCAGCAGAGCTTCCGCGGTGTCCAGCGCTTCGGCCCAGGCGGTGGTGGCGGTGGCGTCGATCGGTTCCAACGCATCTAAGGCACGGAACAAGGCCACGCCGGTGCGCACAGACGGCAGGCTGCGAGCGGCCTCAGCCGAGGCCACAGCGCCGACGGAGACGTGGGCCAGGTCGGCCAGTTTCTGCTGGCTGACGCCGCGGAAGACCCGGAGCTGCCGGAGCAAGGCGGCGAATGGTGTAGAACTAGGGGTAGTCACTAGATTAAAGATAGCAAAAAACTGGGGTAAACCCACCCCGGCCAAGCGGGGGAGCAGAAAAAAGTAGAAAAAATGGTGGACTGCTACTGGTCTGCTAGCCGACAGATGGTAACATGGGGGCGTCAGGGCGGCGAACCTGGCGTAGAGCGGCCCGGCCGGGGTCAAACCCGGCCAGGCTTTTTCGGACCCGTGACTCCCCACCCGGCCTTGCTCGGCCGGAGAAAGGCGCCGCCCATGGTTTGCTTCGGACCTGGAAATCAGCACCCCCCCCTGCTGGCCCCGGCCGGTTCCCCCGCACGGGGTGAATCGCCGGGGTCGGCTTCTTTTGGCGTTGACCCGCTGGCGGCGTTGGCTGAGTACGAGCAGGCCCGGCGTGAGACGTTGGACCGGGTGCGGGCGGTGGCGGTGCTGGCCCGGCTGCGTGCGTTGGTCGAGGAGCGACGGATCAGCGCTGACGGGGTGAGCTTTCTGATCGCGTTGTGCGAGACGCTGGAGGTGAGGCTGGAGTGCGATCGGGTGACAGGTACACGGCCGGCCGCGGGTTGAACGGCACGGCATTCTCCGCCCCGTCGACGACAGGCGACGGGTGCGGCTTCTCTCTCTCCTCCACAGCTCGGGTATCGCCGCAAGGTGATGCCCGGGTTTCCAGGGCCGGGTGACGTCAGAGAGAACCAAACGGCGAGGCTGCGGCGCGTGCCGCGGCTGTGCTGTTGTCTTGTGTGTGGAGATGTGTCATGGCTGAACTGGTGAACGTGGTGATGAAGCTTCGGGCGGCGGGTGGCGGCGAGGTGCCCATGCTGATGAAGAGCTACGACGTGGACGCCAACGACGTGATGAAGGAGTGGAAGGAGGCCAGCAAGAGGACCAAGGACAAGAGCGTGCCCGGGGATGACCGGACCCCGCCCTGGCGGTGGACGCTGGCGATGTACTCCACCAGGCGGGACGGGGCGGGGAAGACGGTGCGGGAGTTGCTGGCCCTGCCGCGGCAGAACCTGATCGCGGCGATGGTCAACAAGGGGGCGACGTTTGAGTACAAGCAGAAGCTGAGCTGCAAGCACCTGGCCACCACCGGCATGGTGTGGCTGGGCGACCCGGATGCGGTGATGCTGGTGGACGGCAAAGAGGTGGACGTGGGGGCGATGAAGGTGGAGGCGAAGAAGCTGGAGAAGCAGCCGTTTGAAGAGCAGTACGACGTGGCCAAGCGGTTGGGCCATGGGTGCATTGCGCTGGACGTTCGTGGTGTCGGCATTGGCAAGGGCAAGGACAAGACGCGGCACGTGCGGGTGCGGCCCCGGATCAGCCGGTGGTCGGCGGAGTTCCAGGCGTTGATTGAGCCGGACCTGGTGGACACGCTGACCGAGCTGCTGCGGTACTGCGGGAGCATGGCGGGGCTGGGCGACTGGCGGCCGGCGGGGCCGACGCCCGGGGTGTTCGGCAAGTTTGATGCTGATGTGGAGGTGGTGGGTGGGAAGGGGGCGGCCAGTGGAAAGCACTGAACACGAACACGACGACGGCGAGCGTGGCGGGGTGATCACGGGCCGGTCGTATGAGCCGCAGTTGCGTGCCCTGCTGGAGAAGATGGCGCCGATGCAGCGCGGCGA
>JAJTDF010000059.1 GCA_021294835.1 Planctomycetaceae bacterium | reverse complement strand
TCGGCCCGCCCCCGCCCCCCGGTTCGCAATACCCTTGCCTTTCCGCGTTGGCGCATCTTGGCTTGGTCAACCGGGCCCCCGTTCCCATGACCGCCTCCCTGACCATCCTGCCCGATCCCCCCCCGCCGCCCACCCCCATCGGCCTGATCGCCGGCGCCGGCCGCCTCCCGGTCATCATCGCCCAGGGCCTCCGCGCCGCCGGCCATCCCGTCCACGCCCTCTCCCTCAACGGCCAGCACGAGCCCGAACTGCCCGATCTGTGCACCTCCTTCCGCACCGTCGGCGTCCTCCGTCTGGGCTCCTGGGGCCGCGCCCTCAAGGCCCGCCATGTCGCCCACGCCATCATGGTCGGCCGGGTGGACAAGGCCAAGCTCCTCTTCGATCCCCTCACCGCCGTCAAGAACATCCCCGACCTGACCACCGCACTGGCCTGGTACCGCCACCTGCGCCACGACCGCCGCTCCAGCGTCCTCCTCGGCGTCGTCGCCCGCGAGCTCGAGCTCTTCGGAGTCTCCCTCTTGGATTCCACCGCACCCATCCCCGATCAACTCGCCCAGGCCGGCGTCATGACCCGCCTCCAGCCCACCACCGAGCAGCGTGCCGACATCACCTTCGCCTGGCCCCTGCTCACCGAACTGCTCCGCCTGGACATCGGCCAGGCCATCGCCGTCAAGGACCGCGACGTCATCGCCGTCGAAGGCGTCGAGGGCACCGACCGCATGATCGAACGCGTCGGCCCCCTCTGCCGCCGCGGCAACTGGACCCTCTGCAAGGGCGCCCGCGCCGGGCACGACCGCCGCTCCGACGTCCCCACCGTCGGCATCCGCACCATCGAGAACCTCCACGCCCAGGGCGGCCGCTGCCTCGCCCTGGCCGCCGGCGACGTCATCATGATCGACAAGAAGCACATGCTCGATCTGGCCGACTCGCTGGGCATCACCGTCATCGGCGTTCCCGCCGCCGTCGCCTGAGTTCTTCACCCCAGCCCGGCACCTCCCCTCCCCCCGCCCGCGCCCCGGGCCGATCCTCTGCCCATGCGCGCCCTCCGCTTTGACGGCACACAACCCGTCCTCGATCCCGCCGCGCGCGAGCCCGTCCTCTCGCCCGGCGACGCCCTCATCCGACCCACCACCGTCGGCATCTGCTCGACCGACCTGGAGATCTGCCGCGGCGGCACCAACTTCGTCGGCACCCTCGGGCACGAGTTCGTCGGCATTTGCGAGGAGGTCCATCTCCCGCCCGACGCTCCCGCCTCCCTCGTCCGCCGCGCTCAAGCCGTCAAGGGCAAACGCGTCGTCGGCGCCATCAACATCGTCTGCGGCCATTGCGACCTCTGCCGCACCGGCCTCTCCACCCACTGCCGCCACCGCACCGTACTCGGCGTCGCCGGACGCGACGGCTGCTTCGCCGACCGCTTCACCCTCCCGGTGATGAACCTCCACCCCGTCCCCGACTCCGTCGACGACGCCCGCGCCACCTTCGCCGAACCCCTCGCCTCCGCCGCTCACGCCGCCGGCATGCTCCGCCTGCAGGGCAAGACCTACGTCACCGTGCTGGGCGACGGCAAGCTCGGCCTCTTGTGCGCCCAGGTCATGGCCCGCCACAACCCCTCCGTCCGTCTGCTTGGCAAGCACCCCGCCAAGTACGGCCTGTGCGACCGCTGGGGCATCAAGCACCGCCATATCAACGAGGTCGGCCGCCTGCAGGACCAGGACGTCGTCGTCGACTGCACCGGCTCGGCCTCCGGCCTCGCCCTGGCCATGCAACTGGTCCGGCCCCGGGGCAAGATCATCCTCAAGTCCACCATCTCGCCCCTGCCCATCCCGCCCGGCGCCCCCGTCCCCGGTGCCAACCACCCCGCCTGGGCCACCCCCGTCAACCTCGCCCCCATCGTCATCAACGAACTCGAGCTCATCGGCTCACGCTGCGGCCCCATCCCCGACGCGCTGGCCCTGCTGGAACGCAACGAGGTGCAGGTGGACCAGCTCATCACCGCCCGCTACCCGCTGGCCAAAGGCGTTGAAGCCCTCACCGCCGCCCGCTCCGGGCACATCAAGGTGCTGATCACCATCTGACCGGCCAATCAGCAGCGCCCCGAGCTCAACTCTCAGCTGAATCTCAACCGCGACATCTGAAGAGTGCCTCTTCAGGCTGAGTATCTTGACACGGACCGTGTGCCCCCTCGCTCACTCGCGAGCGGCGTCGCGGGCCGTTCAGGCCGCCTTGGGCTTCAGGCTCAGGTTTCGCTTGAGGTTGCAGACGGTCCACGGTCAGGGCCAAGTCGAAAGCGTTTCTCGCTCCTCCTCGGTGGCGCACCCGGCGGTACCCGAGTTGCTGTTTGAGCATCGCCGTCGGATGCTCCACCCGCGCTCGATGTCGGGCCACGATGCTGTTCCATCTCACCTGCCAGTCGTAGAACGCCGCCTGGTTGCAATTCCGCTTGGACATGATCCCAACGATCACGCCGCGGGCCCGCAGGGCGTCGCGTCGCTCTTGGCTGGAATACGCGCTGTCGGCCAGCACCAGCGTCCGCTCATCGGCCGTCAGCCTGTCGATGTGCCGCGAGTCGTGCTCGGCGGCGGTGCCGAACCCGAGCTTGGTCACGATCCCCGAGAGATCGAAGCCAATGTGTCCCTTGTATCCGTGGTGCGGGACACCATCCTTGCTGGTGAACGACGCGTCGGTGTCACGCGTGCTGGTCCCGTCCGGGCGAGGCTTGCCGCGGGACGCCTCGATGATCGTCGCATCGACCAGAATGCCCTGCTTGACCAGCAGCCCCTGCTGCCAGCCCCGGATCGCTCAGGCCATTCCACTTCCGGAGCATCAGGCACTTGAGCATCAGACACTTGAGCATCAGGCACCGGGCTCCACGGCGGGCGACCCGCTCCAGCCGCGTTCTACTCAGGCGACGCGGCGATCAGGGCGGCCGAACTCTTCCAAGCCATCGCAGCGTCCAGCCGCTCGCGCAACGCCGCCGACCGGGGCCCGCCCAGCCCTTCGAGCATCGCATCCACAAAGCCCATCGACTGGTTCTTCCGTACGCCCACGGTCGGCTCATGATCAGCCCGTCTCGTCAGCTCGCTCGGGCCACCACCTGGCACGGTCAATTAAGGGGTCTGATTCCGCGATTATTCAAACATCCCGCTTCTACAGCGGCAGCAGGTCCACCAGCTCCGGCTCCACGCTGGCGTTCCCGCCCCACCGGCTCACCTTCGGCTCGCACAGCACGTCATACCGCCGCCCCACCGTCAGATGCTCGCGGTGCTCGTTCCACCGCCAGGCCACAAACCGCATGTGCCGCGACCCCTCGCGGAATGTCAGCGCCACATGCTCGCCCGACCGGCCCAGCAACTGCGGCGGCCCCGCCAGCTGCGCCCCACGCACAATCAGCCGGCACCGCGGGTTCCCCGCACCATACGGCTCCAGCGCGCCCAATCCGCCCGCCCCGTCATCCACCGCACCCACGCTCAGTTCCCCCAGCGACGCAAACCCGTCCGCCAGCACCGTCCCCACCAGGTCCTCCGCCCGCAACACCCCGTTGCACGCCCCCACAAACGCCGTCCTGAACGCCTCCACGTTCGCATCATGCAATGACAGCCCCGCCGCCATGTCATGCCCGCCGAACGTCCGCAGATGCTCCCCGCACCGCTCCAGCATCGCGTGCAAACTCACCCCGGGGACCGATCGCCCTGACCCGTGCCACACCCCCGCCTCCTCCTTCCGCCCCAGCAAAATCGCCGGCCTCGCATACCGCTCCACCAATCGCGAGCACACGATCCCCACCACCCCCGTGTGCCACCGCTCATCCGCCAGCACAATCCCGCGCGACTGCGGCCCGTCCATCCCCGCCGCTTCCACCGCTTGGCACGCCTGCGTGAAGATCTCCCGCTCCACCGCCTTGCGTTCCGCGTTCAGCCCCTCCAGTTCACCGGCAATCTGCCGCGCCCGCTCCTCGCTGGCGTCGGTCAGCAGTTCCACGGCGCACTGCGCATGCGCCAGCCGCCCGCTGGCGTTCAGCCGCGGAGCCAGTTTAAACCCCACATCCCAACTGCTCACCTTCTCCCCATCCAGCCGCGAGGCATGAATCAGCGCCGCCAGCCCCGTAAACCGCGCCGTCCGCAGCCGCGCCAGCCCGAACCGCGCAATCACCCGGTTCTCCCCCACCAGGGGCACCACATCGGCAATCGCCCCCAGCGCTGCGAACCCCAGCAGGTCCACCAGCAGTTCCCGCGCCGCCGGCGAGGCCCGGTTTGATCCGCTCGCCAGCGTCGCCAGCCGCCACGCCAGTTTGTACGCCACCCCCGCGCCGGACAGCTCGCCGAACGGATACGCCGAGTCCGGCCGCCTCGGGTGCACCACCGCGTACGCCGCGGGCAAGTCCTCCACGCGCTGCGGCGGGTTGTGGTGATCAGTGATGATCAGGTCCACCCCGCGCGCCCGGGCCACGCTCGCCGGCCCCACCGCCGTCACCCCGCAGTCCACCGACACGATCACCCGCGCCCCTTGATCGGCCAAGTGCGAGATCGCCTCGCTGTTGAGCCCATATCCCTCGTCCACCCGGTGCGGCACATACATCCGCAGCGGAGCCTCGGGCTTCAGCAGCCGGAACATGTGGAACAAAATCGCCGACGCGGTGATCCCGTCCACGTCGTAATCGCCATAGATCACCACCAGCTCGCGCTTCTCCAGCGCCGCCAGCAGCCGCTCGGCCGCCCGGTCCAGGTCCGGAATCAGCGACGGGTCGTGCAGGCCCGACAGCCGCGGGTCCAGAAACGCCGTCGCCTCCGCCCCGGTCACCCCGCGCGCCGCCAGCACCCGCTCGGCCAACCCAGCCCCACCACCCGCACCACCACCGCCCGCCGGCTCTCCGCCGGGGGCCGCCGTCCGCACCGCCCACCGCTTGAGCACACCCCGCCCGTACACCCGTTGGCCACCGCCCGCGGCCCCATCGCCAACACCAGCCGGGGCCCCAGCCACGGCCCCGCCGTTGTATGATGCCCCCACGGGGCTCCCCTCGCTCAACATGCTCTTCCTTGCGTCAACGCCCACTGGGCCCTCCGAGCCCCGCTCGCTTGCCTTCCGCCCGCCGATACGCTCCCCCCGCACATCCTCCGCACCCGCAACTCCGCACAGGTGAACCACCATGGTCCGTCTCTCCAGAATATACACCAAGACCGGCGACACCGGCACCACCGGCCTGGGCGACGGCAAGCGCGTCAGCAAGGACGACCTCCGCGTCGAGGCCTACGGCACCGTTGACGAGGCCAACGCCGCCGTCGGCGTCGCCGTCACCATCGCCGCCCAGGCCGCACCCGGCAGCCTGACCGCCCGCATCGGCGACCTGCTCCGCTCCGTCCAGCATGACCTGTTCGACGTCGGCGCCGACCTCTGCTGCCCCCGCCCCAAGGGCGAGAAGGCCGGCGAACGCCTCCGCGTGAACACCGAGCAAACCCAGCGCCTCGAGAAGGCCATCGACCTGCACAACGAGGACCTCGCCCCTCTCAACTCCTTCGTCCTCCCCGGCGGCAGCCCCCTCGCCGCCGCCATGCACGTCGCCCGCACCGTCACCCGCCGCGCCGAACGCTGCTGCGTCACCCTCCTCGCCGCCGAGCCCGACAGCACCAACCCCGAGACCGTCCGCTACCTCAACCGCCTCTCCGACCTCCTCTTTGTCCTCTCCCGCGTCGCCAACGACGGCGGCAGGGGCGACGTCCTCTGGGTCCCCGGAAGCAACCGCCCCAAGTAAACCCTCCCCCTCCCGCCCGACCCGCAACGCACCCGCCGCAGCCGATGCCCCCCACTGGCCCAACCTGGCTGTCGCTGCTCGAGCGGCTCGCCGACCGGCTGCTCTCCGCCGTCGAACGCCCGCTGGTCGCCGCCCGCATTCCCGAACTCCTCCGCTCCGCCAACCAGGTCGTCCCCGGAGTCACCCCCGCCCCCGCCGCCGGCCCGCCTCCCGCAGACCTCCAGCAGGAGTTCGCCGCCGAGACCCGCCGCCTGCTCACCGAACGCCTCCTCTGGTTCGCAGGAATCACCGCCGCCGTCCTCGCCGCCGCCACCTTCTTCACCGGCTGGTCCGTCTTCCTCACCCCCTTGCTCGCCTGGCTCAAAGGCCTCGGCGCTTCCGCGCCCTCCCCCTCGCCCCAGTGGCCCGATCGCGGCAACGTCATCGACTTCCTCCTCCTGGCCCTTTCCGCCGCCGTCTACAGCCTGCTCGCACACCGCGTCTTCCACGGCCACCTCCGAGGATTTGACGCCGGACGCGTCGCCTCCGGCGTGCTCATGGGCACCGGCGTCGTCTCCATGGCCCTGGCCGCCCTCGCCCACCCGTCCCCGGGCGATCTCATCTCCGTCGCCTTCGTCCCCCACGTCGTCGCCTGCATCTGCCTCCCGTGGACCTGGAAGGAAGCCCTCCGGCCCATGCTCGTCCTCCTCGTCGCCGCCGCCATCTGCACCATCGTCGCCAAAGCCCCCACCGGCTGGGGAAAGCTCACCACCATCCTCCTTTCCACCCTCGTCGCCGCCCCCGGCACCGCCATCGCCCTCTTCAAGCACACCCGCCGCGTCGAAGCCTTCCGAACCCGCTTCTTCGAGGCCCGCTATGACGAGATGAACCGCGAACTCGTCGACGCACGCCGCATCCACGAGGCCCTCTTCCCCCGCCCCGGCACCCACGACCGCCTCGCCTTCGACTACGCCTACCAGCCCATGGCCGAAATCGGCGGCGACTTCCTCTTCGCACGCGCCCTGCCCCCCGCCCATGGTGACCGCACCCGCCCCGACCTGGCCGTCGTCCTGCTTGATGTCACCGGCCACGGCGTCTCCGCCGCCCTCACCGTCAACCGCCTCTCCGGCGAACTTGAACGCCTCTTCGCCGAGAACCCCGCCGCCACACCCGCCCAGGTCATCACCGGCCTCAACCGCTACGTCCACCTCACCATGGCCGAGCACGCCGTCTTCGTCACCGGCCAGTGCCTCCGCATCTCCACCCACCCCGATCCCCACGACTCACCCCAACTCGCCTTCGCCTCCGCCGGCCACCCGCCCGCCTTCCTCCGCACCGCCGACGGTCGCCTCCGCCGCCTCGACGCCACCGCCACCATCCTCGGCGTGCTCCCTCCTGACGAGTTCACCACCGACCAGGTCCAGGCCCCCTTCGCCCCCGGCGACGCCGTCCTCGCCTACACCGACGGCGTCAACGAAACCATCGACGCCGCCTCCTCCATGTTCGGCATCGACGGCGTCCAACGCGCCCTGTCCATCTCCGGCCCCGCCATCGTCAACACCCCGCACACGCACCCGCCGACCACCTCGCCCGCCCAGCACACCCACGCCGCCCTCGTCCACGCCCTCTCCGCCGCCGTCGCCCGCCACCGCTCCGGCGCACCCAAGGACGACGTCCTGATCGTCCAGCTCACCCACCTGCCCCCCCCCACCCCCGCCACCAACCCCATCAACGTCGCCATCCTCGGCCCCACCGGCTACACCGGCCTGGAACTCCTTGAACTCCTCGCCCACCACCCCTCCATGCGCGTGGCCTATCTCGGCTCCGCCCGCGACAACCCGCCCCGCATCGACGCCGAGTTCCCCCGCCTGCACGGCCGCCTGGGCCCGGTCGATCCCCAGTGCCGCCGCATCAATCATGATGACATCGCGGCCACCTGCCGCCTGGCCTTCCTCTGCCTCCCGCACGATGCCGCCATGCACCACGCCCCCGCGCTGCTGGCCCGGGGCGTGAAGGTCGTCGACCTCTCCGCCGCCTACCGCCTGGCCGACCCCGCCGTCTACGCCGCCGCCTACGGCCACCCGCATACCGACACCACCAACCTCCCGCACGCCGTCTACGGCCTGCCCGAACTCAACCGCGCCGCCGTGGTCGCCGCCCGCCTGGTCGCCAACCCCGGCTGTTACCCCACCGCCGCGGCCCTCGCCCTGGTCCCCCTGCTCCGCGCCGGCCTGATCGACCCGCGCTCGATCATCGTCAACGCCGCGTCCGGAGCCTCCGGCGCCGGCCGCGAGGCCAAGCCCAACCTCACGCTCGTTGAAGCCGGCGACAACTTCTCGGCTTATGGCATCGGCGTCCACCGCCACCAGCCCGAGATCGAGCAAACCCTCCGCCACCACGGCAACGTCACCGCCGCCTCCGCCCTGTTCGTCCCCCATTTGCTGCCCATCGCCCGCGGCATCCTCGAGACCATCTACGCCCAGCCCACCCCCAGCGCCGCCCCCACGCTGGCCACCGCCGATGTGCAGGCCTGCCTCCGCCAGGCCTACGCCGGCGAGCCCTTCGTCGCCGTCCGCGACGACGCCCCCACCCTCCGCGACGTGCAGCGCACCAACATGGTCCACCTCTCCGCCCGCGTCGTCCACGGCCGCGTGGTCATCATCGCCGCCGAGGACAACCTCACCAAGGGCGCCTCCGGCCAAGCCATCCAGAACGCCAACTTGATGCTCGGCCTCCCCGAAACGACCGGGCTGATCTGAGCGGCTCCGCCCCACGCCGCGATCAAGTCTCAGATCCCAGATCTGCCTCTTGGCGTTCGCACCCCAGACTTTGCAACTGGCGCACCCCGGCGTCTCGGTCACGGCGTCGGCGAGGCGTGGAACTGCACGTCGGCGTCGTAGATGCGCACCGCGATCCATCCGGGTGGCAGGTCGTCAGCGAGCCCGTAGTCTTGGCGAGGCGTGAGGAGCAGCGTTGCCGGCCCAAATGTCACCAGCGGCATCCCCGGAACCCAGCCCACCTCTGATGAATACTCAAAGCGATGCTCCTCGTCAGGCCCCGGATCACGCTGGAACGTCGCGCTGGTGCTGCGGCCGGGCACGTCCTCGAACCGCACCCGCCCCTCCGCCCCGCCGCTGGTCACGCGGTACCACGTCCCGGTGCGCACCAGCGCCACTCCCCGCACGCCGTACTTCAACTGTGTCAAACGCACCTGCTCCTCGCTGGCGCCGTCGAACGTCCTGAGCCACCCCGGGCTGTAGCGGACCCGAGCCAGTTCAAACATCACGCCACTCTCAACAAAGAACAGCGCGCCGGCAAGCACGATCAATGCCAACGACATCCGCGTACAACGCCGCCGCCACCGAGCACGAACGCACCGGCGACGCGCCCGGGCCTTGGACGTAGTGGAGGGCGTGCCGCACTCGGGGCAGACGCCGCCGCCCGCCCCCCGAGGGCCGGTCCCCATGACCGACCCGCTCACCGAACCGCCGTTGAAGACCGGATAGCCGCACGTGGCGCAGCACCGCCCCCGCGCCCGCAGCGCCAGCGCCGCCGCCAACCGGGCCATTCCGACACACGTGCCCAGCACCCCCAGCACCCCAATGACCACGCACGCCTCGGCGCGGGTCTGCTGCCACCAATCATCGAACGCCGACAACGGAGCGTGCAATGCTCGCCGGATCGATTCGTCCTTCGACCAGACGAGTAGTTGCAGCCAGTACGCCGAGTGGGAGAGCAGGTACCACACCGAGAGCATCGCAACGGTGGCGATGAACGACCTTCGCAGGGCACGGAGCGCACCACCCCAGGGCGGCAGCACGTCATCGGCGCTCAGAAGGCGGTCGCTGCGGAACAGGCGATTACGGCGCGCCTGCCACGACCACGCCCCGCCGTACGCGATGACCACCAGCACGGCCACACCGCCGGCGTACCGGGCCATGTCGAGCCAACTCGTCCGTCCAAACTCCCAAGAAAGCCGGGCGAAGAAGCCAAACCGGGCATCCCACTCCACCCAGGTCTGGACCGACGTGAAATGCCGCCACAGCGACCATCGACCGCTGAACTGAACCACGCCTTCGGGCGCGGCCAGCGCGTCCGGCCGCGTGAGCCTTTCATACCACGTCGCCGCAAGCATCTTCACGCCAACTACGCCGGCGCACACCGCCATCGGCGCAAGGACAGACAGGCCCACAAGGCCGAACGTCCACCATCGCATCGCACGACCAAAGGCTCCCGGCATGAAACGCGCCACGCTCGCGCTGACGAGCGGGCGCGGAAAACGTCAACTCCAGTACCACCAGGATTCAGTGCAATTTGCGTTGCTGGGGCCCAACGGGGGGTTCCCCGTCCCCGGAACGGAGATCGGGGGTGTGCCCGGAGGAGCCGGGGCAGGTGTGGTGTTCAGTCCGCCGTTGCACCCCGTTCCCCACGGTGTGTTTGATTTGCACACCACCTCATACTTGATGTCGCAAACACCAGGACTAGTGTGGCCCGGGGGGCAAGGCGTTCCGGGCGTGGGAACATAGGTCCAGGTGCTGGTGCAGACGCAGAAGCCTCTGGCGTCGGTGTTGCACTTCCACGGCTGGGGGTAGCCGGGGAGTCGAGGGCTTCCGGGGGGCGGCACATTGGGCGTCAGCCCCGGCGGAACTGTCCACGGTGGAATGGCGGGGCCTGGATAGGGCGTACGAGTGGCCGCTATCGGAGCGCACACGCCAGTATCGGCGCGGACCACGCCCACGCCCGCCCCGGTCGAATACTCGGGGAAGTGGACGCTTAGCAACGTGGAAGGATTGATCGTGCTGCCACTGACAAACGGACCGTCGATCTGACCGTTGATGCCGTCGATCAACACGAAGCCGTGCTCCGGTCCGCCGGAGCCATCACCCCATCCATAGGCGCACACAATCACTGGCAGGGCCCCATAGGCGCCGAAGCGGGCTTCGACCTGGTATGTCCCCAGGCTCACCCCGCTCGCCGAAGCCCACGTGCCGACCATCGTCTCCAAAAGATCAACCGTCCTCGCCTCACCCGTCAGCCGCCGCTTCGCGTCGTCCGTCTTGTCCAGCGTCGCGGCATACTGCGTAAGCGTGGCGTGCAACTCGCCGATCCAGGCCTGGGTGGACACACTCGGCGTCGCCAACCACTTGGCCCCGACCGTCCCCTCATAGTTGACGGGCGTGAGGTTGCTGGCGATCACATCATCGTCTCGAACATCCAGCACGGCCGTCGGGTCGAGCAACGCCGCTTGGATCACCGCCACCGCCATCGCTGGTGCGTCCACCAGGCTCGCAGTCACCGACCCGGTTGTCAGGTAGGCCGTCACAACGGTGTCCTGAGCCACGCCCACAGTGGCGCACTCATCGGCGCCGATCGCTTTGCTCGCCGTCAACTGCGCCGCCCGCAGCGGCGAGAACAACGGCGAGTTCATGACCGCCGTTGAGAACGCAAACGACGATGCACCCTCGGCGACCTCGCCCGCTTGCAGTTTGGCAAGGTACATCGAGCCCCAGGCCTTGATCTCAGCTTCCTGTGCCCCCGTAGGTTTCTCGGTCAGCACAGAGAGCTGCCCCAACGCGGCACGGCTGCCCATACTCAACACACACACACACACACACACACAACTCGATCGCACGCGCAGAAAACTCATCCACGGCTCCTTTGTTCAAAGCTGATCCGTGTCACTCCCAGGCCGCCACGCTGGCGGACCCGCTGACATCAGTCTACCACAGAGTCACATCTCGGCGGCGCGTCATTCTGCATACCTCACCAAACAAACAATGCACCTGTGATGGGCACATGCCCTCCCCCGTTCGGGGCATTGCCGCCTTACGTTCGGCTGCCCCCCCACTGCCCGGGGCTGGTCCCCGGCACGGTGCTTCGGGTTGGTGCCCGGGCTGGCAGACCCGGGGGCGGTCGCGTCAACCGACGGGTGGACGAGGCAGGCATGCCCCGCTGCCTTCCGACTCACTTCTCCTCTTCCATGCTCGCCAGCGTCCGGTCCAGCCGGTTGAGGATCCGCCGCTCCTCCGTCGTCAGGTTCTGCACCTTCTTCCGACCGCTCGCCAACTGCTGCAGCAGCACCCGCCCCTTGGCCACGTCCTGCGCCAGCGGCGGTTCCCGCAGCCGCGTCCCCGGCAGCACCACCGAGTTCTGCTGGTTGATCCGCACCTCCACTTCCCCGCTGCCGCCGCAACCCGGCAGCACCACCACCCCGGCCGCCATCGCCGACCAAACGGCCGCAACCCACGCCCGCTTCCACCCCACTGCCAACGCCATGCTGCTGCCGGAGCCATCCATAGTTGACAAGGTTATCCGAAGCCCCCGCCCGGCGGCGCACCCGAATCCCATCCCCCTTCCGCCCGCCCCGCCCCCCTTGCGGTGGGGCATTCCCCTCCCCGCCCCGCCTCGGTGCGACCGCTCTCCCCCGCCCAGCCGACATTCCTCCCCATGCGGGTTTTCCCTTCGTTCACCGGTGCTGTTGCCCTCGCCCTCTGCCTCACCGCTCAGGCCCAGTCCACCGTCGACGCACCAGATCCCGGCCGCTGGGGCGCCCGCAGCGGCCTGACCACCGTCCCCGCACCCCGCGGCCTGCACGGCATGGTCTTCGACACCGCACGAAGCCGCATGGTCCTCCACGGCGGCCGCGGCACCGCCGGCCTGCTCGGCGACACCTGGGAGTACGACGGCGCCGCCTGGACCCGCGTCAACCTCGCCACCACCGCCAACCCCACCCCCGCCTCCCCCGGCCCCCGCGTGCAGTTCGGCTTCGCGTACGACACCGCCCGCGCCCGCGCCGTGCTCTTCGGCGGTTCCACCGGCGTCGCCCTGCTCAACGACACCTGGGAGTGGAACGGCTCGGCCTGGACGCAGCGCACCGGCCTGTTCCCCTCCCCCTCCGCCCGCACCGGCGCCGCCATGGCGTATGACCCCGTCCGTGCCCGCGTCGTGCTCTTTGGCGGCTTCGGCGCTTCGGGCGCCATGCTCGGCGACACCTGGGAGTTCGACGGCGACGCCTGGCAGCTCATCTCCCCCGCCGGCCCCCGCCCCAGCCCCCGCGCCTGGAGCGCCCTGACCTTCGACCCCTCACGCAACGCCGTGGTGCTCCACGCCGGCTACACCTTCGACGCCGCCCCGCCCAACGACCTGCTCAGCGACACCTGGGCCTGGAACGGCTCCGCCTGGGCCGCCATTTCCACCCTCAGCGGCATGCCCCGCTCCAACCACACCTTGGTCTTTGATCCCTCCGCGCCCACCTCCGCCGACGGCTCCACGCCCCCCGGCGCGCTGGTCGCCTTCGGTGGCTATACACCCATGCCCGAGGCCAGCCGCAGCGACACCCAGCACCTCATCAACGGCCAGTGGCGCACCGCCTCCACCAGCCTGCCCAGCAAACGCTCCAACACCGCTCTGGTCCACGACGCCCCACGCGCCCGCCTGGTCCTCTTCGGCGGCATCGATGACGTCTCGCCCCCCGTCTACTACAGCGACACCGTCGAACGCCTCCGCTTCGTCCGCGCTCCCGGCGCCGCCGTTGACGCCCGCCCCGCCCTGCTCCCGCAGGGCAACGCCGTCATCACCGCCGCACCCGGCCCCGTCTTCACCCTCACCCGCCTGGCCGTCGCCTCCCAAGACGGAGCCCAGATCGACATGGCCGCCAATGCCGCCAACGCCGGCGCGCTCGGCCTCTCGCTGGCCACTTCCACCGATCCCGCCGCACTCCCCACGCTGCCCATCACCCAGCCGCCCGCCTTCCCCGCCGGCGCCACCCTCACCCTCGCCGCCCAGTCCGCCGAGAGCGCCGTCGCCACCCTCACCGTCCGCCACCCCGCCACCGGCGCCCCCGCCGCCACCCCCATCCGCATCGACGCCGAGTTCCCCACCCTGCAGATCACCCGCGTCCGCGTCCAACCCATCGTCAACGGCCTGATCACCCAAACTGTCCCCTCCGCCGGCCTGACCACCGGCCCCGCCGCCCCCGCCCAGGTGCAGGCCGCCTCGCCGCCCATCGCCCTGCGCTACATCCGCTTCCGCACCACCGCCGCCTTCGCCCTGCGCTTCGCCCAGCCCACCGCCATCGTCATCGGCACCGGCTCCACCGCCGTCAACGCCACTGTCGATGAACTCCGCATCGTCGGCGTCGCTGCCAACACCCCCATCACCCCGCCGGCGCCCACCGGCCTGCTCCTCCGCGCCGCCGGCCTCCCCGCCGCCCTCCACCTCGCCGAAATCACCGTCACCCCGCCCGCCGCCTGCCCGGCCGACATCGTCTCCATCGGCAACCTGCCCCCCGCCGACGGCCTGGTCACCGGCGACGACTTCAACACCTTCTTCGCCGCCTTCGCCGCGGGCGACCCCCTCGCCGACATCACCGGCATCGGCGGCCCCCCCGCCCTCCCCGACGGCCTGATCACCGGCGACGACTTCAACGCCTTCATCTCCGCCTTCGCCGCCGGCTGCCCCTGATCTGCCCCCCGCCCACCCCGCCACCTCTGTACCCTCGGTCCATGCTCGCCCTCTTCGCCGCGGCCATCTTCCTCGCCGCGAGCCTGCTGTTCCTCGTCCAGCCGATGGCGGCCAAGCTCATCCTGCCGCTGCTGGGCGGCAGCCCGGCGGTCTGGAACGCCAGCATGCTCTTCTTCCAGGCCGCCCTGCTCGGGGGCTACGCCTGGGCCCACGCCATCGGCAAACTGCGTTCCCTCACCACCGCCGCCGCCGTTCACGGCTCGCTGCTCGCCCTGGCCGCCCTCACGCTGCCCATCGGCCTCTCCGCCACCGCCGCCGAACGCCTCCCGGGTGCGCCCGTCTGGGCCTGCCTGCTGCTGCTGGCCTCCGCCGTCGGCGCACCCTTCTTCGCCCTCGCCTCCGCAGGCCCGCTGCTGCAACGCTGGTTCGCCCGCAGCGGCCACCGCGCCGCTGCTGACCCGTACTTCCTCTACGCCGCCAGCAACGCCGGCTCCATGCTCGCCCTGCTGGCCTATCCGCTCCTGGTCGAGCCCGCCCTCACCCTCCGCCAGCAGACCACCGCGTGGTCCATCGGCTTCGGCCTGTTCGCCGTGCTCGCCGTGGTCTGCGCCCTGGTCGCCGGCCGCGCCGGCCGATCACCCGGCACCGCAGCCGAAGCAGCCGCATCAACCCCCACCACCAGCACCGCCGGACCCGACCTCACGCCACCCACGCTCCGCCGCCGCCTGCACTGGGTGCTCCTGGCCTTCCTGCCGTCCAGCCTCATGCTCGGCTGCACGCAGTACATGACCAGCGACATCGGCTCGGTCCCGCTGCTCTGGGTCATCCCGCTGGCGGTCTACCTGCTCAGTTTCATCCTCGCCTTCGCCGCCGGCCGCACCGGCCCCATCTCCACCGCCATCTCCTCACGGCTGCTCCTGCCCGCCAGCGCACTGGTCGCCGCGCTGTTCATCTACGACTCCCGCCAGCCCATCGGGCTGATCATCCTCGTCCACCTGCTCACCCTGCTGCTCGCCGCCACCGCCTGCCACGGCCGCCTCGCCCGCCTGCGGCCCCACCCGCAGCACCTCACCGGCTTCTACCTGCTGCTCTCGGTCGGCGGCGTGCTCGGCGGAGCCTTCAACACCCTGCTCGCCCCGCTGCTGTTCTCCACCGTCAAGGAGTACCCGCTCATCCTGCTGGCCTCTGTCGCCCTCGCCGGCCATGCTCTCAGCCGCGCCCGCGCCACACCGCCTGACGACGCCCCGCCCTCGTCCGCCTTCGCCACCGCCAAACTCGTCGGCTACGCCCTCACGCTGGTCCTCCCCGTCGCCACCGTCGGCGTCTACCTCTGGGCCACCGCACCGGGCGGCCGCTCCGCTGACGACCTGCTCATGCCCCAACTGCTGGCCATCGGCGGGCTGTTCGCCTTCACCGCCTCGTTCCTCAGCCCCACCCTCAAGGCTCTGGGCGTCACCGGGGCCGCTCTGGTCATCGCCGGCGCCAGCGTCTTGCTCAAGTGGACCGACGCCGAGGCCCTCGCCTGGCTCGCCCCGCTCGCTCTGGCTCTGGGCGCCACCGCCCACCTGGGCCGCTTTGTCCTCTGCCTGGCCGCCATGATCACCTTGCCCCTGCTGCTCTCCGGCGGCAGCACCCGCCTGCTGCTCACCGACCGCACCTTCTTCGGCGTCCACCGCGTCTTCGCCGACCCCGACGGCTCCTCGGTCTGGCACCAACTCTGGCACGGCCGCACCCTGCACGGCAAGCAGTACCAGCAAAGTCCGTGGAGCCTCATGCCCACGACCTATTACCACCGCGCCGGCCCCGTCGGCGACGTCTTCACCGCCCTGCACACCGCCGGCTCCTCACGGCCCGATGCGACCACCATCACCGCCGGCTTCGTCGGCCTGGGCACCGGCACGCTGGCCGCCTACGGGCGTGCCAACGACCGCTTCACCTTCTACGAGATCGACCCCACCGTCGTCACCATCGCCCGCGACTCCGGCCTGTTCTCGTTCATCAAGGACTCCCCCGCCGACCTTCGCTTTGTCATCGGCGACGCCCGCATCACCCTCCGCCAGGCCGAGCCCGGCGGCTACGACCTCCTCCTGCTCGACGCCTTCTCCTCCGACGCCATCCCCGTCCACCTAGTCACCCGCGAGGCCTTCACAAGCTACCTCCGCACCCTGGCGCCGCGGGGCATCCTGCTGGTTCACATCTCCAACCACTACGTGGACCTCGAGCCCGTCGTCGCCGCGCTGGCCGATGACCTCGGCCTGGCCGTCCGCATCCGCAGCGACAACGACGGCGAGGCCTCCGACGAAGACGTCCGCACCGGCCACTACGCCTCCACCTGGATGGCCCTGGCCGCCACCACCGACGCCCTGGCCCTGCTCACCGACACCGGCAAGTGGACCGAACCCGAGCGCCGCCCCGGCCTGCGCGTGTGGACCGACGATTACGCCGACCTGCCCTCGGTCTTCAAGTGGGGCAACGCCTTCAGGTTCAAGTGATGCCCGACCGCCCAAGCAAAGTCTGCACCGTCTGCGGCCGCGAGATCCAGTGGCGCAAGAAGTGGGAACGCGACTGGGAGAACGTCAAGTTCTGTTCCGACCGTTGCCGCCGCTACACCCCCAGCGCGTCCGAAGCGGGCCTGGAAGCCGCCATCCTGCTGCTGCTCCAGCAGCGGGCCAAGGGCAGCACCATCTGCCCGTCCGAGGCCGCCCGCCTGGTCAGCCCAGCCGGCGACACTTGGCGCACGCTCATGGAACCCGCCCGCATGGCCGCCCGCCGCCTGGTGGACCAGGGCCGCATCGTCATCACCCAGGGCGGCAAAGTGGTGGACCCCTCCACCGCCAAGGGCCCCATCCGCCTGCGGCTTCGCTGAATGTGATCCCCCCACCCGCCAAGCGGCAACAATCGCCCCGCGCATGAACAGCACGCCGCCAACGCCGCCGCCCCATCCCATTCCGCTGTGCCCCGGACTCGCGGACGGGGCCATCGTGCGGCTTGCCCCCAGCCGGCGTCGCATCCTCTCTAGGACCGGTCAGATTGTGACCCGTCCCCGCATCGGCGTTCGGCTGCGATTTCGCCGCGAGGGCTCCGTCACACTCCCCGACGGCCGCCTGGCCGGCGGGGATCCCATGACCGGCGACTGCCGCGTGCTGGCACGAAAGGTCGCGCCCGGCACCTACCTGGTTGAGACCGTCATCGCCGAGACCGCCGCCGACCGGGTCGTCGCGCTGGCCGTGATCAGGTTCCGCGACCAACCCGCCCACCGCTGCCGGCTGGCGCTCTTTGAGGGCGAGGATCCCACCGAGGTCACTGACGACATGTCCGGCGGCATGGGCACCGACAGCGGCACCATCATACTCGGCGAACCCCTCCGCGACCCGGAACGCGTGTACGAGCAGGACCAACCCTTCTTCCGTCCGCTCATCGACCAGACCAACAACGGCGAACCCCGAGCGCACGCCGCCACCGGCCCGAGTCAGGAATCGCTCTGGATCTGGCCGTCGGGTTACGGCGACGGCCTCCACACGCCCTACTGGGGCGTGGATCGTGCCGGATCACCCTGTTTCTTCGCGGTCGACTTCGGCATCATCGCCAACGGCCTGCACGGACCGGTGGTTCGGTGCAAGTCGGTTGGTGCATCGCTGGAACTCGTGCCCATCAGCCGATGGCAGCGGTTCCTCGATCGCTGGATGAGGTAATCCGGCTCACGACTCCGCGGCCAATTTCAAGCGGTGGGGGGGAGATTCGAACTCCCGATCGCCTTACGACGATGCCGCATTTCAAGTGCGGTGCTTTCGACCACTCAGCCACCCCACCGGGGGTGCACCTCCCGCCTGCAGTCCCAACAGTACGCCGCCGTCCCGCACCACCCCCCCGCTGCATCCTGCCCCCTCACTCCGCCGCCCGCAGCACCCGCAGCACGCCCGGCAAACTCCGCAGGTGCACCTCCGCAACGCCCCCATTGCGGCCCACCGGCTCCCCATCCGCCTGCACGCTCAGCCCCCGCCCGCTGATCCGCACGCTCCGCCCCCTCGCCCACCGCACGCCTTCCCGGCCCCACTGCTCCCCCGCCAGGCACAACGCCGCCATCCCCACCACCTCCAGCCCGCTCTCCGCCGGCAGAAACACCACATCCAGCAGCCCGTCGTGCGCGTCCGCCCGTGCCGCCGGGTTCATCCCCAGCGCATACTCCGCCCGCACCGCCACCACCACCACCCCGCACTCGCCGCTCACCACCGCCGCGCCGTCCACACTCACCGCCACCGCCGGGGGCCGCCCCGCCACCGCCATCGCCGCCATCGGCACGATGTACCCCGCGTGCCCCCTTGGCCCGGTTCGCCCTTCGCTGAAGCGGTGCACCACCTCCGCATCCGGGCCCACCGACGCCATCAGCACCACCGCCCGCGCCGCCCCGCCCTCCACCCGCATCTCCGCCGCGTCGTGCTCGGTCACCGCCCCGCCCACCACCGCCCGCACCACCGCGTCCGGGTCGGCCGTGTGCCCCAGCCCCCGCGCCAGCAGGTTCTCATTCCCCGCCGGCACGTGATACAGCGCCCAACCCGAGGCGATCAACGCCGGCACCTGCCGCGACACCGTGCCGTCTCCACCCACCACCACCGCCGCCCCCGCGCTCCCACGCTGTGTCTGCCCCACCCACCACGCCTCATCCACCCCCCGCACGTCCGCCGTCACCACCTCCACCCCCGCCGCCCGCAACGCCCCGGCCACCGCTTCGGCCCGCCTGGCCGCCCGCCCGCCGCCGGATGCCGGATTGAACAGCACCGCCGCCCGCTTGCCGGTGGCGTGCCCTGCGTCAGACTGCCCGTCACCCGACATGGCCCCACGGTACGGGCCCGCCCGCCGCTGCTCCCGCACCCCCCTCTCGCACCCCCTCTCCCCGCGCCATCCCGCTTAGCCTGTCGGCATGTCCAGCACCCACCCGAACCATCCCAACCTGGTGGTCTTTGAGCATCCGCTCATCCAGCACAAACTCTCCTACATCCGCGACGCCAGCACCAGCCACCGCCCCTTCCGCGCCCTGCTCTACCAGATCGCCGGGCTGATGGTCTTCGAGGTCACCCGCCAGGTGCCCACCGAGCCGGTGCAGGTCCGCACGCCGATGGAGACCACCACCTGCCGCCGCCTCAAAGGCGTGGTCACCGTCGTGCCCGTGCTCCGCTCCGGACTGGGCATGGCCGAGGGCATCCTGGAGATGATGCCCGAGGCCCGCGTCGGCCATGTCGGCATCGCCCGCGACGAGCACACCCTCGCACCGGTGACGTACCTCAACCGCCTCCCCTCCAACCTCGCCGCCGGGCCGGTGATCCTCGTGGACCCCATGCTCGCCACCGGCGGCTCAGCCTCCGCAGCGCTCGATCTGCTCAAGCGTCACGGCGCTGCCGATCTGCGCATGATCTGTCTGGTCGCCGCCCCCGAGGGCGTGCAACGCATGCACCGCGACCACCCGGATGTGCTGATCTACGCCGCCGCCCTGGACCGTGCCCTCAACGAGCACGGCTTGATTGTCCCGGGGTTGGGCGACGCGGGGGATCGGATGTACGGAACCAACTGATCGCCCGCTCGCGGGCCGCCCGCGCCGCCGGGCTTTGCCCCGCCGGAGCCGCCGCCGCCAGCGCCGCCGGCGTGATCGCCCGGGCCGACTCGCTGATCGCCACCAGCCCCGCCGCGTTCGCTTCCCGCCTCACCGCCGCCACCGCGCTGCCCCAGGTCGCTTCAGACACGGCCGCGCCGCTGAGCGCATCCAGCGTCACCAGCATCAGCCGCGCCCGCGCCGCCAGCGCCTGCCCCCCGCTGGTGCGCTGTGCCGGCCCCTCGGCCAGCGAACGCAGCGTCGCCACCACCCGCCCCGGGTCGCCGGTCACCTGGCACAGCCGCAGCCACGCCAGTTCCTCCTCCGGGCTCAGTTCGCCGATCCGCCGCTCCAGTTCATCCCGCAGCGTTACAAACCTCGAGTGCGCCTGCGCCTGCTCGCGGGCCAGCGTGGTCATCTCATCGGCCAGCGGCCCCAGCCGCACCGCCCCCATGGCGCCGTCCAGCGTCGGCCCCATCTGCCACAGCCACGCATACAACCCCGCCGCCTTGGCCACATCCCCCCGCGTCGCCGCCGCCCGCGCCTCGCTCACGCGACGCGCCATGTCGAGCCCCGGCGCCGTCGCCGTGCTCGCAGCCGCCCCGGCCTTGCCCACCGCCGCCGCGCCGCTGTTGAACGTACCCGCGTGCAACCACCGCAGCCGCAGCCACGTCGCCGCCGGCGAGCCCACCGCTTCAGATGATCCGAGCGCCGCCGGCCGCTCCCCCGAGAGTTCCTCCGCATCGCTCGCCGGGCCCGGCGTCGCCCCCGGCAGGCTCAGCCGCCGACCCCCGCTGAACACCGCCGGCTCGTTCACGCCCGCCGCCAGCCCCGCCGCCCGCCGCTCCCCCGGCTGGTGCAGCACCACCGCGCTGGCCGTCAGCCACGCCCGCACTCCCGCGTGCGCCATCAGCGTTCTGGCCGCCCCCGGCGTCACCCCGCTGCCCGCCTTGCCGTCCCATGCCGGCTCCGCCAGCACCACCAGCAGCCGCCGCTGCTGCGCCGCCCGCTGCGCCGAGGCCGCCAGCCACGCCGGCGTGGTCATCGCCGTCGCCGTCAGCGCCGCCCGCGAGGCCGGCGTGAGCGCCCCCTGGCCGCTGGCCACCGGCGAGGCCGACAGCCCCAGCGTTCCCGCCGCCAACACCACCGCCATCGGCCATCGCCGCCGCTGTGCACCTGTGCGCATTTCACCATCATCGGCGACCCCGCCCCCGCCCCGCCCGGGGCGAATCCCCCAAGAGCCGCCGAACGCCCGTCCGCCCACCCGGCCAAGTCCAACAAAAACGGGCCCGCACATGGCGGGCCCGCGCTTGATTCGTCGTCACTGCACAGTCTCAGACTCAGCGGCCGGCACGGGCCAGCGCCGCGCGACGCGCCGCCACGCCGGGGTCGAGCTTGATGATCTGCTCGACGGTCTGCCGGAAGTTCGGGTCCAGCGGGTTGCCCATCCACCGCACGATGCCGTCGGAGGACATCACAAACACCGTCGGATACGCCTGCACCGACAGGGCCTTGCCCACCTTCTGCTCGTTGTCGTACGCGTGGAACAGGTTCGAGGGGAACGTCCGCAGATGACGCAGCACATCCGGCTTCGGGTCGTTGTAGCCCGACATGGCGATCACCGCCAGCACGTCGCGGTTCTTCTCCGCCAGATCGTCAAGCATCGGCTTGGACCGCTTGCACGGGCCGCACCAGGTCGCCCAGAAGTTCACCACCACCACCTTGCCCGCAAGGTCTTCCGGCTTCTCCTGCAGCCACTCCATCGCCGCCGGGTCCACCTCGGCCGGCATGGTCTTGCCCTGAATGTCCGTCGCGTGACCCTGCACCAGTTCCTGAATGTTCTTCCGGGGCCACAGCACCGACTCATACGCCGAGCTGTCCGGAAGCTTCACCACCGGCCTCACACGCTCGCCCGGAGCCGGCACCCGGCCCGTGTCGCGCGTCCGACCGGCCGCCTCCGCAGCCGCCTTCGCAGCCGCCGCCACCTCGCCCGGCTTGGCCGCCGCCGACTGCTCGGTCTCCGCCGCCACCATCTCCAGCGCCCGACCGGCCGACACCGTCTCGATATCCGCGAAACGCAGGTTGCCGGCGCGATCGATCACGTAGAAGTCGGGGTCGCCGTCGGACTGCAGGGCCTTGCGCATCGCGCCGCCCTCGTCACGCGCCAGCAGGAAGCTGTGACCGCTGTCGGTGAACAGCTTCTTGGCGTCCTCAAACCGATCCGCCGCCGCGATGCCGATCACCACCGTCTCGGGCGTCTTGGCCAGCTGCGCCGCCTGCCCCAGCGCCGTCCGCGAGGCCGGAACCCAGGAAGAGAAGAACACCAGCACCACCGGCTTGCCCTTGAGGCTCTCGGCCGTCGGGGCCGTGCCGTTGGTCCAGTCCTTCAGCCCGCCCAGCAGCGATGCATCAAACGGCTTGAGTTCCATCGCCGTCACCGCCGCACGACGCCCACCCTGACCCTCGCGACGGATCTCGGGGTTCTGGGCCTCAAGCGGGGCCGGAGCCGCGGCCCAAGCCAAACCGGTGACAGACAGCAGAGCAAGTGCGCAGACGGCAACGCGAAGGTGCATGATCGACTCCAAAGGGGATGCACGCCGGAACTCCGGGTGCCGCAGAGAGGTACGGACCACCCCCGGACTGGTTCATCTCCCGATCAGTTTATCGCAGGCCCGGCCGGCCGGATGCAGATTTCACCCCACTGCCCCGGCCGGTGCCCACCCCCCCACCCCTCCCAGCACCCCACCACCTCCCAACCCAACCTCCCCGCCGCCCGGCTGCGGCCACCGCGTGGAGCAGCAAGCAGCCAGAAAGCAATGTTATAGGACTTTTCAGGCCGATCACCCCTGCACGCTGGCGTGATACACCTCTTCGTACGGCTGCACCACCACAAAGCCGTCGCCCTGGAACTGCATCTGCACGCTCTCGCCGCTGCCCCGCCCCAGGAAGGTCTTGAACTGGATGTCGGTCTTGAACGCCGGAGAGAGATTCGCCGACCAGGCCACCGTGGCGTTGGGGTCGGTGAACACCGGCCGATCCGGCGTCACCCGCAGCGTCAGCGGCTCGTAGTGCGTCGTGATCGCCACCACGCCCTGCCCGCTCACCATCACGTTGAACAGCCCGCCGGAAGCCAGGGCCGCCACCTTCCGCATCATCTTCACTTCGTGCTTCAAGCCGTCTTCCAGGCACAGAATGTCATTGCCGTTCACGCAGATCGCCTGCCCGTTGAGCTGCAGCAGCGTGATCTTCTTGCCCGAGTCGGCCAGGTACAAGTCGCCGGTGCCGCTCGCTTTGCTCAGCGCCGCCCCCTCGCCGGTGGCGAACTTCTTGAGAAACTGCCCCAGCCCCTGCTCAAGCAGCCCCTCGCGCTCAAAGCTGATCTGCCCGCGATAGGCCACCATCGCGCCCATCTTCATCCACACCCGGTGGCCCTTGAGGTGCACCTGCAGCAGGCGGTCCCGCTCCAGTTCAAACATCCCCGGCTGCGTGTGCGGACGGTCGCTGCTGGACTGCAAGAAGGCGTCGAGCGTCTGGGCGGACATAAACATCCTCCGAAAAGGTGGTCGCCAAGACTATCCTATACGTACCTCGTTCGGCATCTCGTCTGTGTGATTTCCCCGGAGGCTCCGTCATGCCTGGCACAACTCTGCTCCGCTGCGGTCGCGTCCACGCCCTGCTCGCCGCCCTCACCATCGCCGGCACCGCCACCGTCGCCGGCTGCCAGCCGCTGGCCGCCCCCGAAGGCTCCGGCCTGCCCCAGCCCGTTGCTGATGTGCCCGCCCTCCCCGGCATCAAGCCCGTCACCGTTCTGGAAGGCCTCAACCGCCCGTGGGGCATCGCCTGGCTGCCCGACAACCGCGCGCTGATCACCGAGAAGGGCGCCACGCTCCGCATCGCCCGCATTGACGGCGACACTTGGACGCTCGACCCCACACCGGTCTCCGGCGTGCCCCAGGCCTTCTCCGGCGGCCAGGGCGGCCTGATGGACGTGGCCCTCCACCCCCGCTTCGCCGACAACAAGCTCGTCTACCTCACCCTCTCCACCGGCACCCGCGAGGCCAACCGCACCGTGCTCATCCGGGGCACGCTCGAGGGCTCGGCGCTCTCCAACGTGCAGACCATCTTCACCGTCTCGCAGAGCAAGCCCGGAGGCCAGCACTTCGGCTCCCGCCTGCTCTGGCTCCCTGACGGCACCGTGCTGCTGGCCATCGGCGACGGCGGCAACCCCCCCACTCGCCTGAACGACGACCTGATCCGCAACAACGCCCAGTCCACCTCCAGCCACCTTGGCAAGGTGCTGCGCCTGAATGACGACGGCACCGCCCCCAAAGACAACCCCTTCGCCTCTCAGGCCGGCGCTGAGGCGCACGTCTGGAGCATCGGCCACCGCAACATCCAGGGCCTCGCCGCCGACGCCGCCGGCCGCCTCTGGGCCACCGAGCACGGCGCCCGGGGCGGCGACGAACTCAACCTGCTCACCCCCGGCGGCAACTTCGGCTGGCCCAAGGCCACCTTCAGCCGCGAGTACGTCGGCCCCCGCATCAGCGAGAACGTCACCCTCCCGGACATGCTCGACGCCAAGGTCGTCTGGACCCCGTCGATCGCCCCCTCCGGCCTGGCCATCCCCCATGCCGGCAAGGTCGCCGCCCTCAACGGCAAACTCCTCGCCGGAGGCCTGATCAGCCGCGACGTCCGCGTGGTCACCATCGAGGGCGACAAGGCCGCCGGCCAGCAGAAGATCTCCATCGGCCAGCGCGTCCGCGACGTCCGCCAGAGCCCCGACGGCTTCGTCTACGTGCTCACCGACGAGGCCAAGGGCCGCGTGGTGCGACTGGTCGCCGAGTGATCGCCCATTGACCGGCCCATTGACCGGCCCATTGACCGGCCTATTGACCGGCCTATTGACCAACCCCGTCGCGGCCCAGCAGCCGGCTCGCCCGGTTCGCTCACCCCGCCGGCCAACCGGCATCACGTCGGCCCCGCGCCGCCCATCGCCGTCCGCACACTCTGGATCGCCCGCACGAACCGCTGCCTCGCGGCCGCTTCGGTCAGTCCGTGCTCAGCAGCGATCAGCGCAAACGCCCGGCCATCAAGCAGCCGTGCCGCGATGATCCTCATGTCGATCGGATCCAGCGTCTCCAGCGCCAGCCGATACACCCGCTGACGCTCCTCGGCCGCCGCCAGCCCGCTCAGCGGGTCGCTCCCGGCTTCCGGCCGCTCGCCTCGCTGGCCGGCCGCGCGCTCGCGATACCACTGAGCGACCCACCGCCGGGCCACGCCGAACGCCACCGCCCGCCGTTCATCCTCCGGCAGACCGGCATAGCGGGGCGCCAGCACCGCCGCCACCGCTGCCTGCGCCGCGTCTTCGGCCGCTTCCGGCGGCACGCCCCGAGAGATCACCCACCGCACCAGCGCAGCCCGCGCCTTCTCGGACCAGCCAGCATCGCGATGCACCTGGGAATCTGTGCACATGGTGTCACAACCAGCCCGCCCGCGCAATGACTATACGGAAGTCTCGCCCCTCCCTCAGCCCAAGGAGCTCCCCTCATGCCCGCCACCTTCCACGCGACCGACTCCGCCGCCCTGCAGAACCTTGGCCCGTGGCTGACGCGGCTCCCGGAGAACCAGATCGGCCAGATTCACCTCCCATCCGGCCAAACGCTCGTCGTGATGCGCCCGGAGCAACTCGGCGACCTGGAGAGCATCGTCAGCGACCCCGCCTTCCTGGCAGCCCTGGAATCCGGCGTGCAGGATCTGGAACGCCAGCACGTCAGCCCGGCGACCGCCGCCAGACCAGCCGGGCACACCTCCGGTCTCGCGGATGCGATCGAGCGCGGCGTCGATGATCTGCTCGCCGGTCGGCTCTCGGAACGATCGCCCGACGCTGGCCTGAAGCGGTCAGCGCCATGAGTTGGCCAGCGACGTGAGTCCTCACACCAGCCGATCCTGACGGTTCACCCGGCCAAGGGCGATCAGCGCGAAGCCGCCCTGATAGGGGCCGACAACAGCGAAGGCCAGCCACGGGGGCGGGCTCGCCGGGCCGGCGATCGGCTCGTACAGCACGCGGAACGACCCCGTCGGAAGCGGACCGAGTCGGGCCAGCGCACGCACGATCCGTTGCGCCTGCGGGTCGGCTGACGGCCCCAGCGGCAGTGGCGTGCCCTCGTGGGCCGGGTCAAGCGAAAACCGCCCCCACAGCAGATCGAACGCCGCCGCCGTTGGCGCATCGTGGGCTCGTGCGTGGTCGTACGCCGCCTGAGCGCTGTCGGTCACGAACAGTTTCATTGCCGCCAACCTCCCGCCGGGCATCGCACTTGGTCCCGCCGTCCAGAGGCCGCCCCTGAACGCGGCCGGATGCCGCACCGCCAGCAGCATAGCCCCCAAAGCACACCGCCCGCCCGATTCGCCCGTGTGGCTCACGCTCCACGGACGCATCAGGCGGGCGGGTGTTCATCTGCATCGCATGCCGGGCCAGTCCCGGCCGTGCGTTTCTCGTCCGATCAGCGCCGGCCGGCCGCCAGCAGGTCGCGGATCTCCGTCAGCAGCTTCTGGTCCGCCGTCGGACCCGCCGGAGCCGCAGCGGGCTTCTCCGCCTCCATCCGCTTCCTCGCGGTGTTGAACAGCTTCACCACGATGAAGATGCAGAAGGCCAGGATGACGAAGTTGATCGTCACAGTGATGAAGTTGCCATAGGCCAGCACCGGGCCGACCTTCTTCGCATCCGCCAGACCGAACGGCGCGCCGGCCTTGGCCGCCGCGTCCGCCGCCGCCGTCACCTTCTCGCTCAGCGCGATGTAGGCGTTGGAAAAGTCCACGTTGCCCGCAATGCCCACCACCGGCATGATCACATCCGCGATCATGCTGTTGACAATGGTGCCGAACGCGCCGCCGATGATCACACCGACGGCCAGGTCAAGCACATTGCCCTTGAGGGCGAAGTCGCGGAACTCGGAAATGAAGCCCATCTGTTGTTCTCCTTTTCTGGTGCCGTCGCGGGCCCCCGGTCAGGGGCACGGACGACCTCACGGTCCATACGTCTTCGATCGCCGCCGGGGATGACGGCTCAGAACGCCAGCGACAGCATGATGAAGTAGTCGATGTCGTTCTTCTTGGCGTTCCCGCCCGGCTTGGAGTTGTAGCGGTTCTCGGCGCCGATCTTCAGGCTCATGTTCACCTCCGGGTCCACCAGAATCTCCCAGCCCGCCTTGGTGGTGTGCCGGTAGTCGGTGAACCGCTTCAGCGACGGGTAGTAGTCGAAGTTGAGGAAGATCTTCTGACGCTCGGTCAGCTTGTTCTCGTAGTCAAAGCCGAAGTTCGCCTCCGGCAGCCACTCGTTGCGGGCCTGATCGCCGATCTCCCGCGTCAGACCGGCGCCGGCCCGGAGCTTGAACTTCACGTTGTCCTTGTCGATCAGCCGGAATCCCGGACCCGCGAACAACTGCACCCGCCAGTCCCACGGCTGGAACTCGTCATACTCCGCCTTGAGCAGCCCGAAGATGCTCCACGGCCCGGGGTTGAAGTTCCAATCGTTGCGGATGAACCCCTCACCGCGCGACTTGGACTTGTCCCCGCCGCTCGACGCGTACGTGTAGTTCACGCCCAGCCGCGTCTCCATCGGCTTGGTGATCCGCTCAGTGCCCAACGCGCCGCGGATGTTCAGCGACTCAGAGTTGCCGTCAGAGCCGGTCAGGCCGACATCCACATTGGACTTCCATCCCTCGCTGAACGACGTCGGCTCAGGCTTCTCCGCCGCCTTGGCCGCCTGCGCCACCGCCGCCGAGGCCAGCAGGTCCAGACTCGTCGTCGACAGCGTCAGGCTTTCCTGCGTCACCGCAGTCGACGCCGAGACCGTCGTCCCGCCCGCCGCCACCAACGCCAGCGTCATGCCGCACTGTGCCCAGCGCGCAACACCACTGCTCTTCAACACACTGTTCATGCCAATGCTCCTTTGTGCCTGCCCGCCAGAACGGCGGAATCGCCCGAATATACCCCACGCGACGGCTCTTCAGGGGCCAATCTCGGCATGTTTTCTCTTCTCCCGCCGCCCGCCCGCACGCCCCATCCCCAACAAACGACAGGCCCTCCCACAATGCCGGGAGGGCCTGTGCCACGCTCCATGTCTTGTCACGCGACGACCGGCACAGCCTCAGGCCGTCGCCGCCTGCGGGGTCCCGCCCACCAGGTTCACGCTGCCCGCCCGCCGCGCCGCCGGGCCTTCCGCCATCGCCTCTTCCGCCGCCGTGTACTGATCGCCGAAGCGGAACAGCCGGAAGCTGTTGAGGATCACCAGCACGTCGGCCACAAAGTGGAAGATCAGCGCCGTGAGGATCTCCAACTGGCCCGTCGCCGCCAGCGCCAGCCCCACGATCGCCACCACCACCGAGATGGCGATGTTCTGCGCGATGATCACCCGGTTCTTCCGCGACAGTTCGATCATGAACGGGATCCGCGACAGGTCGTCGTTCATCAGCGCCACGCCGGCCGAGTTGGTCGCGATGTCGCTGCCGCCCAGGCCCATGGCCACGCCCACCTCCGCCGAGGCCAGCGACGGCCCGTCGTTGATGCCGTCGCCCACCATCAGCACCTTGCGGCCCGTCCGCGTCAGGTCCTTGATCTGCTGGTGCTTCTCTTCCGGCAGGCACTCCGCCTCGATCGAGTCCGCCCCCACCGTCCGGCCCACCCGCTCGGCCACCGACAGCCGGTCGCCCGTGAAGATCGAGACCTTCTTCACACCCAGCTCGCGCAGCCGGTCCACCACGCCCTTGGTGTTCGAGCGAACCTTGTCCTCAAGCCCCACCGCGCCCAGATACCGCCCGTCCTTGACCACGTGCACGCCGGTCATCCCGTCGATGCGCTGCGTCACCCCCGCCACCTCGTCCTTGATCTGCGGGAACAGCTCCATCAGCCACGTCGCCCGGCCCACATGCAGCACGCCAAGGTCCGTCGTCGCCTTCACGCCCCGCCCGTGCACCTCTTCAAACGTGCCCTGGCCCGTCAGCGCGATCCGCGCCGCCGTCGCCGTCGTCACGATGCTCTTGGCAAGCGGGTGGTTGCTCTGCTGCTCGCCCGAGGCCGCCGCCGCCAGCAGTTCCGCGCCCTCCACGCCCGGCGCCGGCGCCAGACGCGAGACCGTGAACTTGCCCGTCGTGATCGTCCCCGTCTTGTCCATCACCACCGTGTCGATGTCCGCCGCCGCCTCCAGGTAGCTCGTCTGCTTGATCAGAATCCCCAGACGCGCCGCCGCCGCGAACGCCGCCACCATCGCCGTCGGGCTGCTCAGCAGCAGCGCCGCCGGGCAGGTGACCACCAGCACCGTGATCGCCCGGATCGCCGCCTCCTCGCCCCGGGCCCCGTTGATGAACCACACCAGGAACGCCAGCGACAGCACCACCGGCACATAGAACCGGCTCACCTGCTCGATCAGCAGCTGCCGGGGCGTCTTGTTGCTCTCCGCCTCGCGGATCAGCTGCGTCACCTTGCCGATCGTCGTGTCCTGACCCACCTTGGTGCACTTGAGGTCGATCGTCGCCGACAGGTTCGTCGTGCCCGCGTACACCGGCTCGCCCGGCTGCACCTCATGCGGAGCCGCCTCGCCGGTCAGGCTCGCCTGATCCAGCGTCGACCGCCCGGCGATCACCGTGCCGTCCACCGGCAGGTTCTCACCCACGCGCACCCGCACCACATCCCCCACCTTCACCTCCGTCGCCTTGATGTCCACTTCCTGCCCGTCGCGCACCACCCGCGCCACGTTGGGCGTCAGCTTGATCAGCTGCTCAATGACCCGCTGCGCCGAGAACGCCGTCCGACGCAGAACCTGGTCCACCACCAGCAGAATCAAGGCCAGCCACCCCGCCGTCGCGTACTTGCCGATCGACATCGACGCCAGAATCGCCAGCGCCGCCAGCGACGAGCTGGACGCATACCCGCGACGCAGCTCCAGGAAGCTCGCGTAGAACAGCGGGAAGCCCAGAAGCAACGCCGCGATGATCGCCGGAATCTGCGCCACCTCCGGGCTGATCACCCCGGGGAACACGTACTCCGCCAGCCACGCCGCCACCAGCAGCATCCCGCCCAGCAGATACAGCAGCAGGTACCGCTCGCTCTTGAGCTCGTGGTGCG
>JAJTDF010000058.1 GCA_021294835.1 Planctomycetaceae bacterium | reverse complement strand
GGGCGGGGGGCGGGGGGCGGGGGGCGAGCCGGGCGAAGCGCCATCCGGGGTGAAAAGAACAACGCCGCGGGGGCGGCGTTGTGTGCAATGACATCTCATTGAAGGGAGCTGGTCGGCCGGGGTTACTTCTTCTCGGCCTCGCCGGCGGGGGCGGCGGCGGGCTTGCCTGCGAGAACGGCGGAGATCTTCTCCTTGAGGTCCTTCTCCATGCCGGGGGCGAAGCCGGTGTGGATGTGCTGGACGACGCCCTCGCGGTCGATGATGACCATGCAGGGGATGCCGTTCACCTTGAACTGCTCGCCGACGGCGTTCTCGCGGTCGTCGAACTGCTTGAAGGTGACCTTGTTCTTCTCGATGAACTGGGCGATCTTCTGGTCATCGTCCTTGCCGTCGTGGTTCATGCCCAGGAAGAGGATCTGGTCGGGGTGGCTCTTGGAGAACTCCTCCCACATGGCCTGGATGTACGGGATGGCCTTGACGCAGGGGCCGCACCAGGTGGCCCAGAAGTCCATGACGACGACCTTGCCCTTGGCGTCGGCGAGCTTGAAGGCGGAGCCGTCGAGGAGCTTGCCCTCGAACGCGGGGGAAGGCTTGCCGACGAGGGCCTGCTGGTCGGCCTCTCCGGAGCCTTGATCGCCGCCCATGGAGAATTCGTCGACTTTCTTGACACCCTCGGGGGCCTTGAAGGCGAAGGCGTCGTCGGCGACGGCCTGGTTGACCTGGGTGTTGAGCAGGCTGATCTCGAGCATCATGCGGTCAACGACCGGCTTGGGGGCGGCGGCACGCATCTCGGCGGGCATCTGGGCGAGCATGCTGTCGATGTACTTGCGGTAGGCCTCGGTGGAGTCGCTGGTCATCTGGACCAGCAGACCGGTGGCCTCGTCGAATGTCATGGTGACGGGGACGAGGTCCTCGGTGGGGAGGATGCCACTGGGGCCCCTGCCGACGAGGATGATCTGCTTCTTGCCGTCCTTCTCGACGCGGTCGACCTTCTCGACGGTCTTGATGGCGGCGAAGGGCTCGGTGTCGGTGCCGCCGATCAGAAGATTGGCAACCGGGTGGGCCTGCACGGCCATCATCAGCGGGCCGGCGACGTCGGCCGGGCTCTCGCCGGACTTGAGTTCGCGCTGGATGTACTGCTTGAAGGGCTCGATGTAGGCGGTGGTGAGCTTGCCGTCGCTGGAGAGCAGGAACTCATCGCTGCTGACGACGAAGCGCTTGCCTTCCTTGGCCCAGAGCAAGCGGCTCTTTTGCTCCTGGGTGTTGCTGTTGTCCTCCTCGCCCATCTTCATCTTCATGTCGACCTTGAAGATCAGCACGTCGGCATAGGCGTTCGCGTCCTGATACGCCTTGATGGCACGATCAAGCACGGCGCGGGCTTCGGCCGGCATGGCCGGGGCGGCGGGGGTGGTCTCCGCGGCCGGGGCGGTTGCGGGGGCGGTGGCCGGGGTGACGGGGGCCATGCCGCCTTGGGCCAGCGTGGTGCCGGCGAGGGCCAAAGTCACAGCAACCGACAGCAAGGCGACGGGACAACGCATATGCAAAGCTCCGAGGTGAGAAGAAAGAGACTTCAGGCTCGATGGTAGCCGAGCGGGATTTGCGACAGGGCCGGAGATAAGGCACCTGTTCGTGGGGGCCGCAGGAGGTTGTGGGGGTGAGGATGCGGCAGAGAGGGGGCCGAGGGGATGCTGCCGGCCAGCGGCCAGCCGGGTGTGACAGGGGGGGCGAGAGGGAGCAGGGGCCCAGGGGGGAGCAAGCGGGAGCGGAGCAAGGGGGCAAGGGCTGAAACTTCAGGTACGCCGACCTACATTCGCTCCCCATGAACGTCCCTGCACTTTCTCGTTGGTCCCGCGTGTTTGTCCTTGCACTGGTTGCCGGTTCGGTGGCGACCTTCGGCGGCTGCTACAAGTCGCAGATGGAGGCCGAAAAGGGCCGCGCCGACGCAGCTGAAGCGAAGGCGAAGGAACTTGAAGCGAAGGTGGCGACGGCGGAGGGTGCGGCGCGGCAGGCGCAGCAGCAACTGCAGTCATTGCAGCAGGCGGGAACGCAGGGGATGCTGGTGACGCTGGTGAACGGTCAGGAGGTCGGGCGGGATGCGATTCGGTCCGTCGGTCCGGGGCGGTTTGTGCGCAATGGGGAGCGGTGGCGGCCGACGAGCGCGGTGCAGTTTGTCAACGGCGTGCTGGCCGACCAAGTGATGAAGGTGAACCGCGACAACGGCAAGCCGAATTTCGAAGGCGCGGTGAAGAACTCGCGTCCGGACGGGGACTGGATCTGGTACGACCGCGAGGGTCGGCCGAGCACCAAGGAAGTGTGGAAGGACGGCAAGCTTGCCGAAACCCACACCAACACCTCGCGTGATCCGGCCAAGCCGACGTGGCGGGCGCAGAGCCGCGCTGATCGCGATACGTGGTTCCGCAACTCGCAGGCAGTGTTCGCGAGCCTGCCGGAACTGATCCGGGAACTGGCCCCGGCGCCGGCGGGTCCGACGGGCGGTTCGGCCGACGGCTCCAAGAGCACGTCGACCAAGAGCACCTCGACGAAGAAGGCCCCGTCCAAGAGCACGGGCAAGAAGTAAGCTGTCGATGTGGGGACTTGGGGAGGGGTGCTCCATCGCACCGTGCCTTCCAAGATCAGACGCCCCGGAGCGGTGTGGCTTCGGGGCGTCGTTGTTCTTTGAGGACGCTGGAATCGCCAGCGTGGTGCGGCGTCGGAAAAGAAAAACAAAACGGGGGGGGCGGCTCAGCGGTGGAGGCTGCGGTCGCGGCCGCGTTTGCGGCGGGCCTCGCGAGCGGCGTGCATGGCCTTGGGGGTGATGTGGAAGGTGGCCAGGCAGGCGCCGATGCGGACTTCCTGATCACCGACGCGTTGAATGACATCCATGGCGGTGTCGAAGTTGAACTCGCTTCCGGTGGCCAGGTGCTTTTCAAGGCTCTGCAATTCGGTGATGCGGTAGACCGCGGGGCCGAAGCAGGGGCGGAGGAACTCGTAGCTGAGGCGTTTGCAGACGACGGTGTAGTCGCCCCCGCAGCGGCCGTGAATGCAGGTGCCTGCGGCGATCTCGGAGTTGGCCAGCAGGGCGGCGTCGGCCATGGCGTTGTGCCAGTTGCGGTTGAAGCGGCGAAAGGGGAGTTCGGCGGCGAAGGTGCGGTCGTCGACCTTCTGCATGCGGATGCCGGAGCGGAAGGCGTAGGGGAGCCAGATCAGCGAGCCGACGCGGTGCCAGAAGGTGCTGCGGGAGGTGAGGGTGGAGAACCAGGCCTCGAAGCGGTCGCCGAAGGATCGCTTGCCCAGCGAGCGGGGGCGACCGGCTTCGCTCTGAGGGAGGGGCGCGGTAGCGGGGGAGGTTTCAACGGCACCGGGTTGCGAGGGCGACGCGCCGGCGGCGGCGAGCAGGACGGGCTGATCGCGCGTGGGGCGGGGTGCAAGGGTCTGGCCGGAAGCTCGGGGCTGCACGGTGAAGCGGGCGTGGGCGCGGCCCACGCGGCGTTCACGACCCCGGTGGGCGATCTGCTGCACGACTTCGATGTCCAGTTCAATCGAGAAGGGCTCGCCGGCGGCGAGCTGGGCATCGAGATCGCCCATGGGGCGGATGCGGTAGATGGCCGGGCCGTAGACGGGGAGGAGGAAGTCGTAGCGAAGGAACTCGCAGTGGACGTCGAAGCGGGTGCCGCAGCGGCCGGAGAGGAACATGCCGGCGGAAATCTCGGAGTTGGCCAGCAGAGAGGCGCCGGCCATGGCGTTGTACCAGTTGCGGTTGAAGCGGCGGAAGGGGAGGACGGCGGCGAAGCCGTGGTCGGGCGGCGGGGCGTGAGCGGGCTCCGCCGCCGGTTCGGGCGAGGGCGAGGAGGCGGCTGGGACTGAGGTGGGTGGGCTTTGCCGCTGGAGGTGGAGGCCGCTTTTGGCGGGGTAGGGCAGCCAGAGCAGGGAGGAGAGGCGATGGCGGAATGCGCTGCCTTTGGCGAAGGGCGCGAGCCAGCCGGAGCGGGCTGGTGGGGTGGTGGGGTCTGGCGGGGGTGGTGGAGCCGCGGGGCCCGCACGGCCGGTGGGGGGCGGCTCGGATACGGGAGTCTCGGGCTGGGCAGGAGCGGCCGGGTCGGCGGATGCCGGCGCAGGGGAGGCGGCGACGGCGGGGCCGAGGGGGGCGAGGGTCGGGTTGGGGGAGGGCGGGGCCGGCACCGGGGGATCTCAGGCTGGCAGGATGGTAGTGGGGCCAGCGGGCCGGTCCGGAGCGTTTGATGCGCGTGCGGGCCGGGTCAGGCGGGGGCGAGGTCGAACCAGCCCTTGGTGTTCTCGGACACGGTGAAGACGGGGTGCTCGGGCTCGTGGTCGAGGATGATCTTCCAGCCGTGCCGGACGGCGGCGGCGAGGAACCAGTGGCGGGAGACGGAGGAGGTGTAGGGCTCGACGTCATAGGCGAGGGAGTAGGCCTGACCGAGGTGGTGGCGGGTGGGCATGACGTCGGGGGTGAAGACGCAGGTGGAGCCGTCGGCGCCGGTGAAGCCGATGGCCTGCTGGCCCCAGGTGTGGCCGGGGACGAGGAAGACGAAGACGCCGGGGAGGACTTCGGTGTGGCGCTGGTGCTGGGGGATGAGGGGGTCGGCTGTGCGATCGGGGGTGAGGCCGGGGGCGAAGGGGGGCGGGCTGCTGATGGTGCGGACGTGGCCGGCGATGGGCTCGAGATGGTCCTGGAAGTAGGTGCGGGTCATCAGGGAGCGGTTGGCGCGGGCGTCGGCCCACTCGCGGGCCTGGGTGATGACGGCGGCATTGGGGAAGGTGAGTTTGACGGCGATGTCGCCCCGGGCGGCGCCGAAGGAAGAGGCGGGGCCGGTCCAGTCGGGCTTCTCGCCGGGGAGTGCCAGGCGGGTGAGGCCGCCGGCGTGGTCGAAATGCAGGTGGGTGGGCAGGACGGCGCCGATGTCTTCAGGGCGGCAGGAAACCTCGTGCAGGGCGTCGCCGATCCAGCGGTCGGAGAGGGCGAAGATGTCGCGGGACTTGGGATCGAGCTTGTTGCCGGTACCGACCTCGATGAGGGCGAGTTTGGGGGAGGGCAGGGCGGAGCCGGGGGGCGGGTCATCCAGACGTTCAAGCAGGATGCAGTTGTGCTGGACAGTGATGCGGCCGCGGTCATCGGCCTGGCATTGGCGGGACCAGACGACGCGAGGGATCAGGCCGAACATGGATCCTCCGTCGAGGCGGAACTCGCCGGCGCGGAGGAGGGTGTGGCGGTAACGGACGGTTCGCGGAGCGACGGGGCTGGTCATGGGCGCGGGCCTTGGGATGCGTCTGAGGGGCGGTGGCGTGCGAACATCTGGTCATTGAAGGCCTGCGACTGGCCGACAGGGATGGTGACGGTGCGCCAGCGGTCAGGGCCGGTGGCCATTCGAGCCACGGTCACAATCTGCCCGCAGTGGTATCCGGCATGGGCGAGGCTTCTGGCCAGTGCGCGGGCGACGCTGTGGGGTTCGCCGCGGATGGTCACCGTGCGGCTCAGGTCGGCGTCGGTCAGGCCGGCCAGCGTGTTGAGCAGGACGCTCCAGCCTGCTTGCCAGCGTTCGATGATCGCGGCACGGCCCTCGGCCCCGGGCGGGAAATCGTCAACGAATTCATCATCGCGACGGCGCCACGGCTTTTCGCCATCGGTGGTCAACAGGTCGGTGAAGCGTGAGCGGAGGTTGCCGGCGAGGTGCTTGATGATGACCGCGACGGAGTTGGTGTGAGGATCCGGCGACCAGCGAATGCCGTTCGGATCGAGTTGGTCGAGGGCCTTCTCGCAGGTGGCCTTGACCGCGAGGAATTCGTCGTGGATGGCCGCGAGCAGGAGCCGTTCGGCAGGAGTATCCATGGCGGATGGGTAGCCCGGCAGGGGAGCGGGGGCGCGAGTGGTCAGGCGCTGGCAACACCCTGGGTGCGGCCCCGCCAGGCGCGGCGGCCGGTTTTGGCCAGGTAGAGGCTGTGCCACTGGATGACGGTCATGAGGGTGACGCCGACGGGGTGGAGCAGGACGGAGACCCAGGCCTGGCGGAAGCGGACGGCGAGCATGGACCGCTGGAACAGGGTGACGGCAACGGCGATGGCGGCGAAGAGCAGGCCGGTGCGGGTGGGGGCGTCGTCCTCCAGACCCGGAACCGTCATGCCGGCGGCGTGGAGGGCGGCCCAGGCGAGGTAGAGCCAGGGCAGCACGTGGCCGAGGGCGTGGACGATGGTGACGAAGACCAGCAGGCCGACTGAACCAAGGCCCTCGAAGGCGTTTTTGGTGAAGCCGCGCCAGGTCTGGGCGAGGCCCCGGTACATGCGGACGGAGCAGAGGTGGGTGCCGTCGAAGAGGTCGGTGGCGGCGCCGGAGGCGCGGATGGCGCGGGGGAGCTTGATGCCGTCGTGCATGGAGGCCTTGAAGACGGCGTGCCCGCCGGCGGCGCTCCAGGCGTCGCGTCTGACGAAGAGGAACTGCCCGCAGCCGGCGGAGGCGGCCGGATCAGCCGTGGTGCGCATGCGGGGCATGGGCAGATAGGAGAAGAGAATGAAGTGAATGAGGGGGACGATGAGGCGTTCGGCGAGCGAGCCGGTGAGTTGCTGCGGGAAGGTGGACCAGAGGGCGACGTGGGGGCGCTGGGCGGCGGCGGCGAGGGTGGCCGAGAGGGCGGTGGGCTGGAAGCGGACGTCGGCGTCGGTGAACAGGAGCCACTGGCCGCGGGCGGCGCGGCCCATCTGGTGGCAGCCGTGCTGCTTGCCGTTCCAGCCATCGGGCAGGGGGATGGTGGGCACGGAGCGGACGCGGGGGTCGGCGTTGATGAGTTCGGCGAGGATTCGGCCGGTGGCGTCGGTGCTCTGGTCGTTGTAGACGAGGACTTCGATGTTGGGAAGATCGCAAGCCAGAAGCGAGCGGACGCAGGGTCCGAGGTTGGCCTCTTCGTTGCGGGCGGGGATGCAGACGGAAACCATGGGCTGATCTGCGGGGGCCGAGGTCGGCGATGGGGCCACGGCGCCGGCGGGGGGGCGTGCGTAGATGCGGAGGTTGATGATGGTCATCACGACGGCGATGAGGCAGAAGGTCAGCCCGACGGCGAGGAGGATTTCAACGAAGGTCATGAACGGGCCTCCACAGGTGCTGATGCGGGCGAGCCTTCGCGGCGGGTGACTTCGAGAGCGCCGCTGCGGCCGGTGAGGCGGAGCCAGAGGTCGTACAGGGGGTTGACGCGTGCGGCGGCTCCGCCGAGGAGGGGGGAGAACGCAGCCGGATCGCGGGCTACGGCGGCAGCGGCGAGTGCGTCAGCGTTGGACTGCATGGTCGCGGTCATGGCGCGGAGCCAGGCGAGGGTGGAATCGGGTCTGGGGCAGGGGCAGGGGGCGATGCGGAACAGAGCCTCGGGTTTGCGGTCGGTCCAGAAGACCAGTTCGGCGGCGATGCAGAGCACATCGACCGAGCCGAATGCTGCGTGTACGGAGGCGGCAACGGATGCGGCTCCGGGTCGGAGGCGGATGGGCGTGCGGACGTCAGCGAAGGTGCCCTGCGGTGTAAGCCAGAAGGAGGAGCCGGGACGGGTGCGGAAAGTCTCCAGCACGTAGGCGTTGAGAGCCTGCGGCGCCTGGGGGTGATCGGGCTCGATGCCGAAGACGCCGAGTTTGCGGAAGAAGGCGAACTTGCGGAGCATCGCCATTTCCATGGGGGCGATGAGTTCGCGCGAGGGGCAGAGGTTGGCGGCCAGGTGCATGCCCAGCAGGGGGTCCCACCAGCTGGCGTGGTTCATGAGTACAACGGCGGGGGTGGTGCGGCGTTCCAGTGCGCGCAGGTGATCGGCGGTGTCAGCGTGGGTGCGGACGGCGGCGAAGTCCGAGCGGAGCATGCGCGCGATCCACTTGCCGAAGAACCGCTTGACCACCGGGCTGGGAGCGGCGGGCCACAGGATGGACGGATCGGTGGCCATGAATGGGATGGTTGGGAAACGCAAGGCCGGCGGGCGGGGCGGGTGGCGGCTGGCGATCGCTCAGCCGCTTACGCGTTGACCGAGGCGGCGCGGGGGCGGACTACCGGCGAGGGCCGATCGGCCCAGACGGCGCCGTCGACCGCGGAGAGCGGGCGCGGGGTGACGCCGAGGTCCTCGCAGAGGCTGCGGGCGGCGGTGACGCCGGACATGAGCACCATGGGCACGCCGGGGCCGGGGTTGGCCGAACCGCCGGCGAGATACAGGTTGGGGAGGACCTTGGAGCGGTTGCGGGGCTTGAAGCCGCCCTTGAGGCGGCCGTGGCTGGCCAGCCCGTAGATGGCGCCGCCCTCGGCGTTGTACATGCGGTCGATCAGGTCGGGGTGGAGATGCCGCTCGACGACGATGTGCTTCTCGATGTCGGGCATGGAAGCGGCGCCGCAGTTCTTGAGCTTCTCGATGACCACCGGGCGGTACTGCTCCATCAGGCCGCCGGGGCCTTCCCACTTCTGGCCGGGGCGGAGATAGGGGGTGTGGATGAGGACGTAGAGAGCCTCGCCGCCGGGCGGGGCCTGGGCGGGATCCGAACGCGAGGGGACGGCGAGGTAGAGCGTGGGGTCGCGGGCGGGGATGCCGGCGTGGTAGATGTCGTTGAACTCGGCCTGGGAGTCGCGTGAGAAGAGGAAGCAGTGGTGGGCGAGCTGGTCGTACTGGCGATCAAGGCCGAGGTAGAGGACCACGCCGCTGCAGGCGGGGGTGTAGTCGCCGGCGATTTTCTTCTGGCGGGAGAGGGCCGGGGTGGTGCCGAGCAGGTCGCGCATGGTGCGCTGCACGTCGCAGTTGCTGATGATCGAGTCGGCGGAGAGGTTTCGGCCGTCCTCGAGTTCAAGACCGGTGGCGCGTCCGCCGGACTGAATGATGCGGCGGACGCCGACGCCAGTGATGACGTTGACGTTCAACTCACGGGCGACACGTTCCAGCGCGCGGGCGACCATTCGGGTGCCGCCCATGGGGTACCAGCAGCCGTGATCCACCTGGGCGGCGGCGATGAGCGAGAGGATGGCGGGGGCGAGGAAGGGGGAGGAGCCGACGTACTGCTGGAAGTGCTCGCAGAGCTGGCGGAGGTGCGGTTCGGGGATCATCTGGTGCACGGTGCCGCCGACGGTGCTGTGCATGCGCATGCCGATGACGTCGCGGAGCAGTGCGGGGTCGCCCAGCGGCGAGAGCCGCATCATGTCGGCGACCGAGCCGAGGTCTTTGTAGAAGAAGACCTTCTCGCTCAGGCCGTACATCCGTCGGGAGAAATCGATGAACTTGCGGTAGCCGGCGCCGGCGCCGGTGCCGGGGAACTGGCGGTCCATGGCGGCGGCCATCGCCTCGACGTTCTCGCGGAGGTCAATGACGGCGCCGTCGTCGAAGAAGCAGCGCCACTGCGGATCAAGCCGGACGAGGTTGACGTAGTCCTCAGGGCGGCGGCCGGCGCGGGTGAGGATGCCCCGGAGCACCTGAGGCAGGGTGATGATGGTGGGGCCCATGTCGAAGGTGAAGCCGCGCTCGGAGAGCACGTTCATCTTGCCGCCGAGATGAGGGTTGCGTTCGACCAGTGTGACCGAGGCGCCGTCGCCGGTGGCGGCGGCCAGTTCAACCGCCGATGCCAGACCCGCCAATCCGCCGCCGATGATGACCGTCTTGTGGCGCATGCTCACCATGTTCCAGCTACTCCCTGGTTTGATCACGCCCGAAGCGTAAGGTGGAAACCCGGACGATCAGGTGGACCGTCGGGCGGGGTGGTCCGAACGAGTTTGACGGGCGAGATCGGGGGTCGCGTCCGGGGGCAGAGCGGGACCGTCAAGCGACGGCGCCGCAGTGGACTCCGTGGGAAGCGTATTCGACGCAGCCGCGCGGTGCCAGCGTTTGATGAACCAGAACATGTGGCCGAGCATGGGGGCCGATGGAGGGGAGGTGGGCGTGCGGAGCAGGCGGCCGGTGGTGGAGATGATCAGCGGGCGGGAGAGGGCGAGCAGTCCGGCCTCGCCTCGTGAGGCCCCCCAGCCGGACGGCCCAGCGCCGCCAAGGCTTGCCCCAGGGTGCCCGGTAGGGATGACCGAGTCGTTGATGGTGACGACGCTGGCGTTCAGCGAGGGGGCAAGGGCTTTGGCTGCGCGGATATCGGAGCTGTACAGCGATGCGGCGAGGTATTGATTGAACTGGCGGTGCACTCGGATGGCGTGGTCGTTGGTGTCGGCGGTGATGACGGCCAGCGCCGGGCCGAAGTGGTCGCCCTGAGCCAGAGCGCAGTCAGCCGGGCAGTCGGCGATGGCCAGCGGGCGGATATTCGGCCCGTGGGCGGGTTCCAGAACGCCGGAGATGGGGCGGCCGCCCCGGGCGACTGCATCGGCAGCCAGGTGTTCCACCAGTCGGGCGGAGGGTTCGTCGATCAGCCGCATGGGGCGTGCGCCGCCGGCCAGCAGGCCGAGGTGGCGGAGGAACTGCGGATACGCGGCGCGGGTGACGATGGCGCGACGCGGGGCCATGCAGGTCTGGCCGGCGTTCATGGTGACGGCGAACCAGATGCTGCGGGCGGCCAGGGCGGGGTCGGCATCGTCGAGCACGATGGCCGAGTCGTTGCCGGAGAGTTCCAGCGTGCTGGGGACGAGGTTCTCGGCGGCCCAGCGGGCGATGGTTCGGCCGACGGTGGTGGAGCCGGTGAAGATGACGTGGTCCAGGGCGTGGTTGTGGAGAAGATCGATGCCGGCCTGACGGGTGGGGGGAAGGGAAGTGAGTTGTCCGGCGGGGAGGCCGGCGGCGTGGGCCAGAGCAAGCAGGCGGGCCTGAGAGCGGGGCGAACGCTCGGAGGGTTTAACGATCACGCGGTTGCCCGCAACCAGGGCTTGCACCAGTTGGACCCCGAGGAGTTGCAAGGGGTAATTCCAGGTGGCGATGATGCCAACGGTGCCCAGCGGGGCGCGGGCGGTGCGGTGGCGCTGGCCGAGGCCGAGCAGGGCGCGGCCCGGCGTGCGGCGGGGGGCGAGGATTGTGGGGGCGTAGCGGCGGTGCCAGGCGCAACAGTCAAGCAGGGGGGCAAGGTCGCCGGTGAGGGCTTCCAGCGTGGATTTGTGGACCTCTTGGTGCACAAGTGCACAGAGGTTCTCGGCATCGGCTGCGAGCAGCGCCGAGAAGCGTTTGAGCCAGGCAAGGCGATCCCCCAGAGGCCAGTGGTTCATGAGCGGGTCGGTGCGGACGGAAAGAAGTGGATGCCCCGGTGCAGAAACCAGCATCCGGCGGTACTATACCTTCGAAGCGAGCCGACGCAGGGATTCCTGCGGCCTTCCCACCTTCCGCTTCGGCACCGGTGTGCGGGCCGCGATGTCCGCACCATGAGCTCAGAAAGACGCAGACCGATGAACAGCACGAAGTTGAACGGGGCCGCGGCGCGGGAATCTGTGGCCGTGGTCGGGGCTGGCCCGGGTGGGCTGGGGCTGGCGATGTTGCTGGCGGGGCGGGGCATTCCGGTGACGGTATATGAGGCGGCGGGCGAGGTGGGCGGGCGGACCGGCGCGATCGTCCGGGACGGCTACACCTTTGACAAGGGGCCGACGTTCTTTCTGATGCCGTACGTGCTGGACGAGATCTTCGCGGCCAGTGGCCGGCGGCTGAGCGACTATGTGGAGTTGACGCGGCTGGACCCGATGTACCGGCTGGAGATGGGGCGGGAGAACGGACCAGCGCTGCGGCTGGACTGCACGCAGGACATCGCGGAGATGAGCCGTCGGATTTCGGCGATCGACGCGAAGGACGGGGCGAACTTCGCGGCCTTCATCGCCGACAACCGGACCAAGCTTCGCGTGTTCGAGCCGATTCTCCGCAAGCCGATCCGGTCGCTGACGGACCTGCTGGACCCGAAGTTGATGGCGGCCCTGCCGCACCTGCACCCGACCAAGTCGGTGAACAGTTACCTGCGGGGGTACTTCCGAAACCCGTTCGTGCAGATGGCGGTGAGCTTCCAGAGCAAGTACTTGGGCATGAGCCCGTACAACTGCCCGAGCCTGTTCTCGATCCTGCCGTTCATTGAGTACGAGTACGGCATCTGGCACGTCAAGGGCGGGCTGAACCAGTTGACGCGGGCGATGGCCAAGGCGTGCACCGAGATGGGCGTGGAGATTCGCTGCGGCGAGCCGGTGGAGCGGATCACCTTCACGGGGCGGCGGGCGGACGGCGTGGTGGTGGGCGGGCAGCGGCGGGCGCACGCGCACGTGGCACTGAACGCGGACGCGTCGTGGGCGATCAAGAACCTGATCCCCTCGGAGTTGCGTCGGGGCCTGGGCTCGTGGAGCGACAAGCGGCTGGACGGAATGAACTACTCGTGCAGCACGTACATGCTGTATCTGGGCGTGGACCGTCCGGTGGACCTGCCGCATCACACGATTTACATCTCGCGTGATTACCAGGGCAATCTGGCGGACATCTCGCAGCGGGGCGTGCTGTCGGCGGACCCGAGCCTGTACGTGTGCAATCCGGCGAGGCTGGACCCGGGGATGGCGCCGGCGGGGCACAGCGCGTTGTATGTGCTGGTGCCGGTGGCGAACCTCAAGGACGGGAAGATCGATTGGCGTTCACAGGCGGCGGACCTGCGCGGGCGGGCGTTGGCGAGGGTGAGCCAACTGGTCGGATTTGACGTGACACGGCACATCCGCACCGAGGTGGAGTACAGCCCGGAAGATTGGCGGAGCCAGAACATCAACTTCGGGGCGACGTTCAACCTGGCGCACGGGCTGAACCAGATGCTGCACCTGCGGCCCCAGCACGAACTGGCCGGGGTTGAGAACGTGTGGACGGTGGGCGGCGGCACGCACCCGGGAAGCGGGCTGCCGGTGATCTTCCTGTCCAGCCAGATCGCGGCGGCCAGGTTGGCCGAGCGGATGGGTGCGGCGGCGAACTGGCCGGTGCGGACGCTGCCCTCCTCAACGGTGGAGGCCAGCCCGGAGCGTTCGGCGGTGGCGGTGTAAGCGGATCGGTGGAAGCGGATGGGTTCTCGCTGCCAGAGTGCACTCTGGCGTGCGGGGCTGTCGTTGCGCTGGCGTGGTTGGCTGAGCGAGGGCAGAAGGGTTTGACGGCGGTGCAAAAACAACCAGCCCCCGGCACGGGCCGAGGGCTGGTGAGAACGGACTGGAAGGGCGTTCGCGGAGCCGGTTACGGGCAGCCGGCGGCGAAGGCGGCGATGAAGGCGTTGAAGTCGTCGCCGGTGATCAGGCCGTCGGCCGGGGGCTGACCACCGATGCCGACGACGTCGGCCAGGGAGGTGCCGGCGGCGAAGGCGGCGATGAAGGCGTTGAAGTCGTCACCGGTGAGCAGGCCGTCGGCGGGCGGGTTGCCGCCGATGCTGACGATGTCAGCGATGTTGCAGGCGGAGGGGCCGGGGGGCGTGGTGGTGAAGATGTAGACGCGGCGGTTATCGAAGTCGGTCATGACCAGCCGCTGGGAGGGCTGGTGCCAGGCGAAGTCGAACACGCGGGCCCCAGCGGTGATCGAGAAGGGGGTGCCGTCGGCGTTCAGCCAGTTGACGGAGATCTGAGAAGGCGCGACCGTGGGGTTGGCGTAGTCGAGACGGTGGAGCTTCACCGCACCGAGGTTGCCGGGAGTGGTGCCGCGATCGTTCCAGATGGCGACGTCACCACCGGGGAAGCCGGTGAGCAGCTTGACGTTGGTGGCGATCTGGGTGTTGCGGGCCGAAGCGGCGATGCGGAAGCGCTGATCGGGGGCCACCGAGCCGTTGGCGGAGCGGTAGGCGACCAAGAGGTCGTTCTGGACGCGGGCGACGATGGCGCCGTTGTCGGGGTGGATGTCGATGTCGCGCCAGGTGGTGTCGGTGCCGGAGTCGACGAGGCGGGGGCCGTTGTTCTGGGGGAGGAAGCCGATGTTGTTGTCACCGGCGGTGTAGACGTAGTTGGGTGATGTGGTAGCGGCGGGGAAGCCGGAGCCGTTGTTGGGCAGGGCCGGGGTGTAGTCGAGCAGGCCGGGGGCGAGGGCGAGGGGGCCGAACGCGGCCGGGCCGCCGGAGAAGACGTTGAAGAAGGCGACCACCGGGCCGGTGCCGGTGAGGGGGCTTGCTTCAGAGAAGGTGCTGACACCCTGGCCGATCGGGTACACCGAGTAGCTCAGACCGGTGCCGGTCGGGCCATAGTCCCAGGCGGCGCCGCCGATGCCGGCGCGGGCGGAGGAGAAGAAGGCGTTGGTGGGAGCCGGGGCCCGCAGGATGGGGTTGACCTGAGTGGAGACGTCAAAGATGCGGATCTTGCCGGTCTTGTTGGCACGGGCGTCGTAGCTGACCAGGAGGCGGCCGGTGCGGGCATCCAAGTCCATGCCGCTGATGTTGGTGAAGCCGCCGACCGGGGTGTCAATGACACCGGGGGCAACGGTGAAGCTGGAGAGCTCGGGCGTCGCGAAGGCGGGGTCGCTGAAGGTGTCGCGGCCAAACTTGTTGGCAACGTAGCTCAGGGAGCCATCGGTGTTCAGGGTGATCTTGACCATCTGCACGGCCCAGAAGCGGCCGGTGAGGAAGCCGTCGTTGTCGACCACCTGGGTGAGGAAGTCACCAGCGACCAGCGGCTGCTGGTTCAGCGGGTTGGTGGTCAGGCCGAAGGTGTCGAGGACGTTGGGGGTGCCGGGGCGGGCGGCGCGGGGCATCGGCGTGCTGTCGCTGTAACCGCCGGGGGCGGCCTGATCCAGCGCGTTAGCGACATAGCCGCCGATGAACAGGTTGGTGCCGTCGAACTCGACAGCGGTGGGTTGGTTGCCGGAGTAGAAGAACGAACCGTTGGTGAGGTTGTCCGCGCTGGTGTAGCGGTTCTGGTGGATTGGGGAAAGATCGATCGACCGGACGAGATAGAGGTTCTGCTGCGCCAAGGCAGGGGCAGCGGTGCCGGCGAGCAGGGCGACGGCGAGCAGGGAACGACGATTCCGCATGATGTCCTCTCCTTCTTTCTCTTCTGTTTGGCCGCGCGACGGGACGTCGAACGGCCGGCAACGGGGACGGGCCAACCGAAAAACGGTGGGAGCCGGATCGCGCACTCAGCGACAAGGGCGCGGTCCAGCCCAACAAGATTCTATAACAAGATCAAAAATGTGCGAGAGAAAACGCGCGAAATTGGCGGAGATGCGAGTGGATTGCCTGAGAAGCCTTACCCAGATTCACTCGTTCGGGGCGGTCTGGGTCCCGGGGCGGGGGGTGGGGGGTGGGGGGCCGGCTCAGCCCTTGGTGGCGATGTGGCAGATGCACACGCCGAAGGTGAGCCGGTGGAAGCGATGGTCCGAGAATCCGACCCGCCGGCAGGACTCGCCGATCTGTTCGGCGGTCAAGAAGGTGGCGACGGACTTGGGGAGGTAGCGGTAGGCCCCGGAGCGGTCGCGGGCGATGAGGCTGGCGGTGCGGGGCATGACCCAGCCGGTGTAGAAGTCGTTGAGTTGGCGGATAATCGGCAGGCGGGGGCGGTCGAACTCCAGGACGATCAGCCGGCCGCCGGGAGCCAGGACGCGGTGGAACTCGCGGAGGGCGACCAGGGGGTCGTTGACGTTGCGAAGCCCGAAGGCGATGGAGACGACGTTGAACGAGGCGTCGGGCAGTTGCAGGGCCATGGCGTCGCCCAGGCGGTAGGCGATGCGCTCGGCGGCCTGGGGGTCGCGTTCGCGGAGGAGGTCGTCCTGGCGGCGGCGCTCGGCGACGTCGAGCATGGCCTGGGTGAAGTCCACGCCGAGGACCGACTGGGGGGCGACGGGGCGGGCCTGAGCGAAGGCGCGGGTGAGGTCGCCGGTGCCGCAGGCGACGTCCAGGACGCGGTCGCCGGTCTTGAGTGCGGCGGCGCGAACGGCGAAGCGGCGCCACGCCTGATCGCGTCCGAAGGAGTGGACGCGGTTGTTGAGGTCGTACGAGCCGGCGATGGCGGCGAACATGGCCCGCACTTTGTCGGCCTTGGCGGCGTGGGCGTGGGGCGAGGCGGCGAGATCGGCATCGGACCAGGCGGGGGCGGCCGGGGAGGGGGACAAAGCGGGTTGTGGTTGTGCGCCGGTGGGGGCAGGGTGGTCGGGCATCCGGATCGATGGTATCGGCGGCGGGCGGACCGGGGCGGGGGCCCGGGGGCGGGGGGTGAGCCGGGGTGGTGCATCGCGGGCGTGGGATTGTCCGATATGCTCAGGCCTGCGGGCCCCTGAGCGGGGCCGGCTGCGAGGAGCGCACCATGGGCATGACGCGAGGTTGGCTGGGACTGGCGGTGGCGGCGGTGGGGATGGCGGGCGCGGTTCTGGCGGGCGGGTGCACAGTGAACCCGACCACCGGGCGGTCGCAGTTCGCAGCGCTCAGCCGCAGCCAGGAGATCTCGCTGGGGACGCAGGCCAAGCCGGAGCTGACGGCGGAGTTCGGCGGGGCGGTGACCGACCCGCAACTGGCGGGGTACGTGACGGAGATCGGGCAGAAGCTGGCCCGGGTGACCGAGACGGACAACCCGGGGCTGCCGTGGGAGTTCACACTGCTGAACAGCGAGGTGATCAACGCGTTTGCGCTTCCGGGCGGGAAGGTGTTCATCTCGCGCGGGCTGGCGGACCGGATGACCAGCGAGGCGCAACTGGCGGGGGTGCTGGGGCACGAGATCGGCCATGTGACGGCGCGGCACACCAGCGAGCGGATCGGCCAGTCGACGATTGCGCAGGTGCTGGTGGCGGGGGCGGCGATCGGGGTGTCGGCGGCAGTGAAGGACGAGGTGGTGGCCGAGGGGGCGGTGGTGGGGCTGACGGTGGGCGGGCAATTGGTGACGCTGAAGTTCAGCCGCGATCAGGAGAGCGAGGCGGACGCGCTGGGGATGCGGTACATGGCCAAGGTGGGGTACGACCCGCGCGGGCAGCTTGAGGTGATGCAGATCCTCAAGGAGGCCTCGGGCGGGGGCGAGGGCGGCGCGACCGCGGAGATGTTCGCGACCCACCCGCTGCCGGAGACGCGGATTGCGCGGGTGAACGAACTGCTGCGGACGACGTTCGCCAACACGCAGAACAACCCGGCGTATCAGAAGCGGGAGGCGGAGTTCCGGCAGCGGTATCTGCGGCGGTCGGCGATGCTGCCGCCGCCCCCGGATCGGGAAGCGGTGCGGGCGGCCCTGCTGGAACTGGGCAACCCGGCGACATGGTGCGCCCACTGTGCCGAGGCGGCGGCGGAGGGGCGGCCGGTGGCGGTGGGGGAGATTGGGCCGGACTGGCTGTGGTGAGGCGTGTTAAGGTTGGACCATGGATGCCAACCGTCAGATGTTCGACCGGCTCGCGCCCCGTCTGGGGCTGATCACCTCGCTGGGGCTGGGTCGGCTGCGGCCGGCGCCGGGAACGTGGGGTTCGCTGCCGCCGGTGGCGGTGGCGGCGGTGGTGACGGCGCTGGTGGGGCTGCCGGGGCGGGCGGATGTTTCGGGCGGGACGGGCCTTCTGGGGGAGGCGTTCGCGCCGTGGGCGGGCTTCGCGTGGTGTATCTCGATGACGGTGGTGTTCGTGGTTTTCGCGCTGGCCTGCGTGCGGCGGGGTGACGAGGCGATGGCGGTGTTCAACGCCAAGGATCCGTCAAGCGTGACGGCCGACGAGACGGCGGGCATGGCGCTCACGCTCATCATGCTGCCCCATTTCCCGATGGTCAACGGGCCGCTGACGGTGCTGACCATCGCGTTTGCGTTTGTGGCGTTCCGCGTGATGGACATCGTCAAGCCGTGGCCGTGCGACCGGCTGCAGGACTGGCCGGCGGGGTGGGGCATTCTGATGGACGATCTGATGGCGGCGGTGTACGCAGCGGCGATCGTGTGGATCGTGACGGCGTGGCAGTTCGCGAGGCTGAACCTGGCGTGAGCGACGGCGGGCGGCAGTCGGCCGGCTGAGTGCAAGGGCGTGATGGGCGCGAAAAAAAGGAGCCGGCCCCGCCGGACAGTCCGGGGGACATCGGCTCCCTTGTGGGGGCTGTGACGGCGACAGCCGGAGCGTGTGATCAGATCGCGAAAAGTGAGACCACGCTGGGGCTGTGGTCGGTTCGTTCGGTCGGGGTGGCCGGCATGGTGCGGATGCCGGGTTGGCGAACGCCGCACTCGACGGCCTGCTGGCTGGGGTGCTGGCCGGTGAGGAACAGGTGGTCCTGGTACTGAGCCCACGCCAGGGAGCCGACGGCGAGGACCACCGAGGCGGCGACGACGGCGAGGAAGGCGGTTCGAAGCAGCCCGGCGATGCGGACTGACGCTGGCCGGCGTTCGGTGGCGGGGTTCGCAACGGCAACGCTCGTGAAGACGGGCAGCTCGGTGTTCGCGTACATGGGAATGCTCCGGCAGAGTGATGGCGACCGGCGCACGAGCGCCGGTGAAGGCAGGCAACAACTCAGGGTGGCGGACGGAGGGGGGCCGGTTGACGCGGGGTGGCCGCGGCTTGGTACAGCCGGGCTGGCGCTGCGAGGGCACGGCCGTCCGGGGGCGTGCAATCGCGGGGTTTGCCGGAAGGTTCTTCGGCAACGGACCAGTCGGTTTTCAGGCCGCGGGCGTTGCCTGCACGAGCAACGGGATGCGGGAGCGAGAGGTGTCCGTCATGGCCGGAAGCGTTTTTTGTCGGCGATGCGTTCGGGTGGTGGGCGGGGGCCATCGGGCGCGGGGTACCCTCAGAGCATGCGTGAGGCTGACCTGCACCGACACATCTACCAGCGTTCCCGCGACCTGCCGGCCTGTGTGCTGCTGGGGCCTGGAGATGATTGCGCTTGCGTGGCGGTGGGGGAGGGGCCGGCGGATCGGCCCGGCAATCAGTTGCTGCTGACGGTGGACCATCTGGTGGAAGACCGGCATTATGCGGGTCCGCTGGGCGGCAGCGGCAAGGGGCCCAGCGGGGGCACGACGGTGGACGCGGCAGCGCGGAAGGCGATGGCGCGGTCGGTGTCGGACATTGCGGCGATGGGCGGGCGGCCGGTGTGGGCCTTGGCGACCGGGGCGTTGCCCGAGGGGCTGGCGGAAGATGTGGCCGATCGGCTGTTTGATGCGATGTCGCGATGGGCGAGGCATTGGGGGTGCCCGCTGGTCGGGGGGGATATTGCGACCTTGCCGGCGATCGGCGGTCGGGATGACGAGCCGGCGGGCGGACAGGCGGACCACCACACCGGGCCGGCGCTGGCGGTGCGGTGCCCGACGGTGCTGACGGTGACGGTGGCGGGCGTGCCCCACGGCAAGCGCGGCGCGGTGCCCCGCAGCGGAGCCGGGGCGGGGGACGGGCTGTGGGTGACGGGTCGGATCGGCGGTTCACTGGCCAGCGGGCGGCACCTGAGCTTCGAACCTCGGCTGGCGGAGGCGGCGTGGCTGTGCGACACGTTGGGTAACGGGCTGGCGGCGATGATCGACGTGAGCGACGGCGTGGGGATTGACGCGGGCCGGCTGGCCGAAGCATCAAGCGCCGGTGCCGGGACGCAGGGTCGGGTGATGCTGGCGGCGAGGATGGAAAGTCGGCTGCTGCCGCTGCACAACGATGTGATCGACTGGCGTGCGGCGATCGCCGATGGCGAGGATTACGAGTTGCTGTTTGCCGTTCGCCCGGAGGCTGAAGGGTTGCTGCCGGAGCGATGCCCGGTGACCGGCACGCGGCTGACGCGGATCGGCCGGTTTGTGGCCCATGCCGATGTGGCGCCGACCGGTGGCGGGACGCCGAACGGTTCAAGCGCGGGCGGGAGCCCGGGATGCTGGGCGGTGGTGGTGGATGAGAAGGGGGTGGAAACGGATGCCAGCGCCATGGGGTGGGACCATGGCACGGCCAGCGTGCAGCGGACGCGGGCCTGAGCCGCCGTGCCGCGTGCTGAGTTGACCAGTGATGCTTTGCTTGTGGATGCACCATGCCCGCTGCCCTGCCCATCATGCTGACTTTGACGACAAACGCCCCGGAGGACACCGAGCTGGTGGGCGAACTGCTGGGCTCACTGGCCGGTGCGGGGGATGTGCTGGCGCTGGAGGGTGAACTGGGTGCGGGCAAGACGCGGCTGGTGCGGGGGCTGGCGCGGGGGCTGGGGCTGGATGCGGATCTGGTGCACAGCCCGACGTTCGTGCTGATGAACGAGTACCGCCCCGGGGCGGGTTCAGGGCCGGGCGGGCTGCGGCTGGTGCACGTGGACGCGTATCGGCTGGGCGGGGATGAGGAACTGGACACCATCGGCTGGGACGAAGCCCTGGCCGGTGGAGCGGTGGTGGCGGTGGAGTGGCCGTCGCGGATAGCGGGGGCGATCAAGCGGCTGGGGCCGGCGTTGGCGGCGGTGCAGTTGCATCACGCGGAAGATGAGGAGCGGCGGCGGCTGGTGGTGCATCTGCCGGCGGGCTGGCAGCGGCGGCCGGGCTTTGCCAAGGTGATGTCGGCCCTGGGCCGCTTTGGCAGCGGCGGGGGCGTGGTGGTGGGGGGGGAACGCTGCCGCGGGTGTGGGCGTGAACTGCCTGCGGGCGCACCGCACGCGCCGTTCTGCGGGACGCGGTGCCGGGATGCGGATCTGGGGCGGTGGTTCAGCGAGGCCTACCGGGTGTCTCGCCCGGTGGAGGCGGACGACGAACTCAGCGAGTGACGGGGAGGTCGCGGCCGTTGGAGGCGATGACACCCCGGTACCAGTGGGCGGACTGCTTGAGCGTGCGCTTGAGGGTGTCGTAATCGACGTGGATGAGGCCGAAGCGTTCGCGGTAGCCGCACTGCCACTCGAAGTTGTCCATGATGGACCAGTGCAGGTAGCCGTTGACCTTGGCACCGTCGGCGATGGCGCGGCGGAGTTGGAGGAGGTAGCGGCGGGTGTAGTCGATGCGCTGGTGGTCGTGGACCTGGCCGTCGTTGGCGACCCAGTCGTGGCTGGACATGCCGTTCTCGGTGATGACGATGGGGACCTTGTAGCGTTCGTAGAGCCAGAGCGGCCCGTAGTAGAGGGCCTCGGGGATGATGTACCAGCCGATGGCGGTGCGGGGGTGGCCGGCGGGGAAGTCGACGCGTTCGACGGTGGCGTGTGGGCCGAGGGGGTTGCCGTGGTGGGGCTTGCAGGCCCGGATGAGTTCGGCGTCGTAGACGTTGATGCCGTAGAAGTCGAGCGGCTGGCGGATGGTGTCCATGTCGCCGGGCTGGGGCTTGGGGGCGGCGTGGCCGTAGAGCTTCAGGCCGTCTTCGGGGTAGTGGCCGAGGATGGCGGGGTCGGCGAACCAGGCGTTGTTCCAGAAGTCCTTGACCATGACGGCGTGGGTCGCGTACTTGGCGGCCTGCACGTTCTCGGGGCTGGGCACGGCGGAGAGGAAGCCGCCGTCGGGGCCGTCACGCCGGGTGGGCGGGGCATAGGGGACCTTGACGCGGCCGATGGGGGCCCAGCCGATCTGGGGCGGGCGCTTGGCGCGGGCGCGGATGACCTGCACGGCGCGGCCGTGGGCGAGCAGCGCGTGGTGGGCGGTCAGGAGGCGGTCGGTGTGGCTGGAGCGGGCGTTGGAGGTCTGCAGGCCTTCGTGCTCGCTGGGGCCGAGGAAGATCTGCGGCTCGTTGATGGTCATCCAGTGGGTGACGCGGTCGGAGAGTTTGTCGGTCAGGACGGCGGCGTAGTCGGCGAACCAGTGGGCGATATCGCGGTTGTGCCAGGCGCCCTTGTGCCAGAGGGCCAGGGGTAGATCCCAATGGAACAGGGTGAGCCAGGGCTGGATGCCGGCGGCCAGCAAGGCGTCAACCAAGCGGTCGTAGAAGGCGAGGCCGGCGGCGTTGACGGGGCCGACGCCATCGGGCATGACGCGGGACCAGGCGACGGAGAAGCGGTAGGCCTTCAGGCCGATCTGCTTCATGAGTTGCACGTCTTCGACGTAGCGGTGGTAGTGGTCGGGGCCAATGTCGCCGGCGTGGTCCTTGTAGACGTTGCCGGGCGTGAAGACCTGTCCGGGGACGTCGCCGGTGGAGCCCTTGGCGACGCGGTTGTGGCAGTAGTGGTCCCAGTTGCTGGGGCCCTTGCCGTCGGCGTCCCAGCCGCCTTCGACCTGGTACGCGCTGGAGGCGGCGCCCCAGACGAAGTCGGGCGGGAAGGTGGTGTCAGACAGCGGGGAGGCGTGGGTGCTCATGGCGGGTGAACTCAGGGGGAATGAAAGCGGTTACAGATCTGGTTTCGCCGGGTTCTTCGGGGTGGTTTCGCTTCGGGGAGCGAATCTCGCGATCGGCCGCAAGCCGGGGCCGATGTCAGCGGCCCCGGCGGCCCGGGGGCCGCTTTGCGGTGGTGCGCTTGCCGGCGGCGGGTTTGCTGGCGGTGCGCTTGCCGGATGCGGGGGCCTTGCCCTTGGCGGGCTTGGCCGGCTTGCTCGGCTTGCTCGGCTTGCTGGGCTTGCTGGGCTTGCTGGGCTTGGCCAGCTTGGCGGCCCTGCCGCCCTTGGTGGGCTTGGCCGACGCGGACTTGCGCGAGGTTCGGGCGGCGGACTTGGCAGATGACTTGGACGCGGGCTTCTTGCCGGCGGCCGGGCGCGAGGCTGCGGCCTTGCTGCGGGCCTCGGGCGACGGGCGGCGGGCCGGGGGGCCGGCTTCTCGTCGTCACCGTCTTCGTCGCCGTTGTCATCGAAGCTGACGGCGTCCTCATCCTCGATGTCCAGCAACTGGTCTTCGGGGAGGTCGGTGTCGGCGTCGTCGCCGGCGTCGCCATCGGAATCATCCGCGTCGTCGTGGTCGGCCTGGTCAGCAGGTGCGGAGGGCTTGGCCGCTTCGGACTCGTCGGCTTCGTCGGCGTCCTCGCCCTGCTCATCGTGAAGATCGGACAGCGGTTCGTCGTCGTCGGCCAGATCGTCGGCAAACTCGGCATCGGGCTCTTCGCTGAGTTCTTCGGTGGCGTCGTCCTCGGCCAGGCCGCTGACCACGCGGGCGACGGGTCGGCCGCCGTGGGCGGGGGCGTCATTCTGGCTCTGGCGGTGCGGCTGCACCGGCTCGTCGAAGTAGTCCTCGGCGGCGAGCAACTCGGGTTGCTGGCCGGCGGCCTCCATCTGCTCGATCTGCTCGATATCGGGGAACTCTTCGGCGGCCTTGCCGGCGCTCTTGGGCTTGCGGGCGCGGATGATCAGCCGGATGGGCACCTCGGGGAAGGGGAGTTGCTCGCGGAAGCGGTTGAGCAGGAAGCGCTGGTAGTTGGGGGTGAACAGTTCCGGCCGGTTGACGACGCAGACGATGGTCGGCGGCTGGGTGCGGACCTGGGCGGCGAAGAAGATCTTGGCGAAGGTGCCGATCTTGCTGGAGGGCCCCTGGCGGGTGACGATCTCGCGGAGCATGCGGTTGAGCTGGCCGGTGCCGGCGCGGGTCTGGCTCTGCCGCATGAGGTCGAAGGCCAGGTCGATCGTCTCGCGGACGTTCAGGCCCTGCTGCCCGCTGATGAAGGAGATGGGGGCGTAGTCCAGGCCCCGCAACTGGTCGCGGATGTAGGACTCGTAGATCTCGGGGGTGACGCGCTCGCCCCGGCGGGCCTTGCGGCCGGCGCCGGCGAAGCGGCCCTGCACCAGGTCCCACTTGTTGACGACGATGACCACCGGCCGGAAGCTGTCGGCGAGCATCTTGCCGACCTGCTCGTCGACCTGGCTGATGGGCACGGTGGCGTCGATGAGGAACAGCGCCACATCGCAGCGGTCTACGGCCAGTTGCAGGCGGTCGAGGGCGAACCACTCGATGCGGTCCTGGAAGCTCTTCTTGCGGCGGAGGCCGGCGGTGTCGATGGCGACAAAGGCGCGGCCGTCCATCTCGAAGCGCACGTCGACCGCGTCGCGGGTGGTGCCGGGGATCTCGCTGACGATGACGCGTTCTTCGCCGGCGAGGTGGTTCACCAGCGTGCTCTTGCCGGCGTTGCGCTTGCCGACGATGGCGAGCTTCATCTCCGGCAGGGCAGCGCGCGGGGGCGCGTCGTCGGGGTGGCCGGCGGCCTCGGCCTCGCGGCCGCGACGGACGGCGTCGGCGGAGAGATCGCTGACGATCTCGTGGAGGCGGCCGGTGAACTCACGACGGCAGTAGTTGTTCTTGGCGCTGACCATCAGCGGCTCGCCGAAGCCGAGGTTGGCCGCTTCCAGGGCGTGCATCTCCCAGCGAGGACCGTCGACCTTGTTGGCGATCACCAGCACGCGGGGACCGTCGCCGGCGGCCTGCCGCCTGGCGTGCGGGTCATCCAGCGCCGCCAGGCCGCCTTCACGCAGCAGGCGGGCCACCTCGCGGTCCTGGGCGGTCAAGCCGGTCTGAGCGTCAATGACAAAGAGCACCAGATCGGCGGAGCGGACAGCGGCGGCGATCTGCTTCTCGATGTCCTTGGTGAGCATCGAGAGGTCGAAGCCGGCCTCGTCGATCTTGCGGCCGGCGGTGGTGTACACGCCGTAGCCGCCGGTGTCGGTCAGTTCGGCCATCACCGGCGGCGCTGAGGCGTCGGCGCTCTCAAGGCTCACCACGGTGGTCACGCGGTCGCGGGTCACGCCGGGCGTGGGGTCGACGATGCTCACCCGCCGCTCGGCGATCATGTTGGTGAGCGAGGACTTGCCCACGTTGGGACGGCCAACGATGGCCAGTCTGGGCAACTGCCCGGGCCGGAGTGGAGTTCGGGTTTCGTTGGTGTGGGCCTGCATCCGTCAACCGTAGCGGACGCGGGCGGGCCCTGCCCGGGTGGGGTGAGGCAGCGGTGGGGGCGGGGGCGAGGGCTGGTGGGTGGTGGGGCGATCGGTCAGCCGGCCTTGCGGAGGCTGAGCATGAGGCGGACGGCGCTGATCTGCTGGCCGGTGGCCTGAGCGATCTCGGCATGGCCGAGGCCCTGCTCGGCGAGAAGGCGGACCTGTTCGGCAATGGTGATGGCCGGCCGCTGGGCGGGCGTGGGGTTCGGGGCGGCGGCGGAGTCGCCGGAGCGAACGCCCAGGACCGAGGCTGCGGCGATGAGTTCGTCAGTGGGGTTGTCGGTCAGATGCAAAGCCTGGGCCGAGTGGGTGGAACTGGGCCGGGCGGACACCGGGCGGGTGACCAGGGCGGAACGGGCCGGGGTGAGGTTGGCCTGAGCGAGCCGAAGGTCGGCCAACTTGGCGTCGGCTTCTGCGATGAGCCGCTGCAGGTCGGCGACCTTGGCGTCCATAGCGGCGGTGGCCTCTTCCGCGGCCAGTTTGACCTCTTCGAGCAGCTCGCCGGCGCCGGGGGCGGCCTTGGCCAGAGCCCGACGGCGGGCCTGGCTGAGCCGTTCGCCGGCGGGCAGGCCCGTGCGGGCCTTGCGTTTGGCGTTGGACACGGCCCACAGGCAAGCGATGGCGGTGGTGCCGATGACCGAGGCGAGCAGCCAGGGGGCGAGCGACGGGCTGAGCAGGGTGTCCAACATAAAGTGAGTCGTGCATCGTCGCCCGGAGCAACTCGAGAGCAGCATGCCCGGCGAAGGGGGGAAAGCCCGCAGCGCGCACCAGATTCCGCTGGGGCAGTTACCCGAAACAGCGGCTGGACGGACGCCCGTGCAAGGCGAACACCCGTTGCGGGTGACCCTGCCGGACCGGCGGCACCCGGTGGTGCGGCGGGTGGTGCACGCCTGGCGGATGCTGTGCGATGAGCGGCCCAGCGGGCGGGCGGGGCGGGGCAAGCCGACGCTGGTGGCGGCGAGCGGCGGGGCGGACTCGTCGGCGCTGGTGATCTGTCTGGCGGCGGTGGGGGCGCCGATCACGCTGGGGCACGTGATCCACGACATGCGACCGGCGGCCGAGGCCAGGGCGGATGCGCAGCGGGTGGAAGCGTTGGCGGCGGCGCTGGGTGTGCCGGTGCGGGTGGCTGAGGTGCGACTGGCCGCGGCGGGTGGCGGACTGAACGCCGAGGCGGGCTACCGCCGACTGCGGTATGCGGCGCTGGCGGAGATGGCCAAGGCGGCGGGGTGCGGGTGGGTGGCGACCGGGCACCACGCGCACGACCAACTGGAATCGGTGCTGATGGCGCTGGCCCGGGGCAGCGGCCCGCGCGGGCTGGCCGGCCTGGCGCCGGTGCGGCGGCTGGCTCGGGGCGCGATGCTGATGCGGCCGATGCTGGGCATCAGCCCGGACCAGGCCAAGGCGCTGTGCCAGAGCGCCGGGTGGGCCTGGGCGGAGGACCCGACCAACGCGGAAACCTCGCGGCTGCGGGCGGCCATCCGGCACACCGTGCTGCCGCCGTTGCTGGCGGCGCGGCCATCAGCCGCCCGCGCGAGCGTGCGGAGCGGGCCGCTGCTGTGGGGGGCGGCGGAAGCGCTGGAGACGTTGGCGGGTCGGGTGGCCCGCGAGGTGGTCAGCGGCCCGGACGGGCGGGCGGCGGCGGTGCGCTTTCAGCGGGCGGAGTTGCGAAGGCAGCCGGCGGCGGTGGTGTCAACGGCCATCAAGGCGGCGTGGCAGGTAGTCGGTGATTTAGGAAAGGCGGCGGGCGAAACCGGACCCCAGCGCGAGGTCCGCTCGCGCCTGCGCGGGCTGGCGGCCGTGGTGCGGGCGGTGCGCAGCGGCAGCACCGATCCGAAGCGCTTTGCGCTCGGGCCGGCAACGGTGACGGTGACGGCTCACGCGGTGGAGGTGGTCGGCGGCGGGTTGGGCCCAGGCCGCGACTCAGACCCGTGATTCACGCATGACAAACGCGGGCTCGAGGGGCTCGCGCACCCAGCGCGACTGGCGGTCGCGGGGTTCATGCCGCAGGGCCAGGTGGCGGCGGTAGTGCTCCAGGTCGGCCTCGTCGAACTGCATCAAGAAGGCGCGGCGGGTGGGGGCTTCGCTGAGGGCTTGGATCTCATCGATGAGGCAGCGCTTGGCCAAACTCATGGTCTGCTCCTCGGCAGCGACGGCGGCGGCCAGAGAAGCACGGGTGGAAACGCCGGAACCAGAGAGGTTGAAGCCGAACATGGGTGGCACTCCTTCGCCAAGGGCCCGCGACGCTGGGACCCGACCGGAACGTGCCGGGGCGGGCGTGGTGCGGGCGCACCGGCATCCATGCCGGTGTGGTGCGGAGCATATCGCCCTTCGGGCCGCCGATAAAACAGCGTGTAACTGCTTGAAATCGCGGATTCGACGCGTTGGTTCGGGTCTTCACCCCAAGCGGTTGGGGGTGGGGCGGATGGCGACCGCAGGGCTTCGTGGCTGGCGGCGGTGGGAACTGTCCGGGCAAAAATCTGCAGGGGACGTGCAGATTTGGTCTTTGATTGGTGGTTAGGGCGGGCGGTCGCGTACACTGGCGGCCCATGAACTGCTTTGTGCTGCCGCCGACGCTGGACGACGGGCTGGAGGGCCCGATTGTGCCGGTGCACGGAGGGAACGGGGTCGGGGCGTTGGGGGTGTTCTGCAACATCAACCCGTTGCTGGACACCGGATGCGAGGATCACCCGGACCCGCTGCTTCTCGACGGCGGCACGAGCGAGCCGGGGGCTGGCGCGTTGCTGCTGGTGTTGACGGCGGCCAGCCGGGTGTCCGAAGCGGGGGAGCGTGGCGGTGTGGCGAGGGCGGTGGTGTGGTCGGGCACGCTGGGGAGCGACCTGTTTGAGCCGGACATTCGCACCTGGGGGCCGGCGGGGCGGGCGAGATTCGCCGCGATGATCCGCGGTCCGGTGCGGCGGCTGCTGGGAAACGGTGGCGAAGTGCGGCTGGCGCTGCGGCCCCACGCCCGGCACGTGCTCAGCGATGCCAACGGGTGTGCGGCGCTGTTTGCGGGGGGCGATGTGCCGGCCGGGCTGGAGGTTCTGGCCGATCCGGCGGCGATGTTCACCGCATCGATGCTGCGGTATGCCGAGGACCATCTGACGCGGATGTTCGCGGTGTTCGGCCATCTGGCCCGGGCCGGGCGGCTGGCGGGGGTGGTGCTGGCCAACGTGCAGCACCCGCCGGACGCGACCGGCCCCGAGGTGGACGGTGCGACGGCGGACTTCGGGCCGCCGCTGAAGCGGACGGCGTTCTTCGACGGGTTGCTGCCTGCGGAGACCATCGTCAGGCTGTGGCGGACGCACCTGCCGGCGGATCTGCCGGTGGTTCTGGAGGCCGATCGGGCGGGGGTAGCGGCCGAGAAGTTGGCCGGGTTGGCGGCGGCTGGCGGGGCCCCGCCGGCCGCGGGCCGTCTACCCTCTTGACCCTTCAACGCCCGGGCGTTTCGCCGGGGCTGGTTTGCCGGATGTTCTGAGCCATGAGCAGCGACAAGAAGCCCAATCTGGACCACCCCGTATTCGCCATCGTCAAGGAGCGGTTCGCCGGCAAGCGGTTCCGGGCGACGGAGTTCCGCCGCCAGAGCACGCTGATCGTCGACCCGCAGGACCTGCACGAGGTGCTGGCGTTCCTCAAGTCCGACAGCCGCTGCGATTTCAACTTCCTGTCCGACATCCACTACGTGGACTATCTGGGCTATCCGGCCAAGACGGTGGGGCGGTTCGCCTGCGTGTACAACCTGCTGTCGCTGGCGAGGGACGACCGGTTCTTCGTCAAGACGTTCCTGGACCCGTCGCTGCCGACCGACGGCATCGCGGACGATCCGGCGTTGTATCTGGACAGCGTGACCGACCTGTGGCCGGGCGCCGAGTGGATGGAGCGTGAGGCCTTTGACATGCTGGGCATCCGCTTCCGCAACCACCCGGACCTGCGGCGGATTCTGCTGTGGGAGACGTACCCGGCCTTCCCGCTGCGGAAGGACTATCCGCTCCGCGGTCGGGGCGAGCGCGAGATGTACCGCGTGCTGGACCGCACCAGCTCGTGAGAGGGGCGGGGGGGGGGAATTGGACAGCCGGAGCGATCCGCTTTCATCACCGTGGATTTGGCCGCGACTGGAGTTGAACGTGCCGGGTGCGGTGGCCCTTCTTGCGGCAATGGCGTGGGGTTGAAACCGGCGCGATGCTCAGCGGGCCGGGGCGGGCCATGGCACGCCGGGGGTGTAGCCGACCAGGCTGTACAACTCGGCGCGGGTCTGCATGGCGGGGAGCACACTGGCCATCGAGCCGTCGCGCTTGAGCGATTCGAGGGCTGCGGTCACGGCCTTCATAGCGGCCCGCAGCAGGCTGACGGGGTAGATCACGCAGTCGTAGCCGAGTTCGGCGAACCGCTGCTGGGGGATGATCGGCGTCTTGCCGAATTCGGTCATGTTGGCCAGCAGGTAGACCCGCGTTGAACCGGTGCGGGCGCGAAGGGCCTGGGCGAACTGGCCGAACTCCGCTTCGCTGGTCAGGCCTTCGGGGAAGATCATCTCGGCTCCGGCCTGCACGTAGCCGGCGGCGCGGGTCACGGCGGCGTCGAAGCCCTCCACGCCTCGCGCGTCGGTCCGGGCGCAGATGATCAGGCCGGGTGCGCCCGACGCGTCGCGAAGGTCAGCGGCGGCCTTGGCGGCCCACTGCACCTTCTCGATCATGTGGTCCTGACTGACCAGGGCTTTGCCGTCGAGATGGCCGCAGCGCTTGGGGAATTGCTGGTCTTCCAGATGCAGGCCGGCGGCGCCGGCGCGGGTGTAGTCGATGACGGTGCGGCGGACCATCTCGGCCTCACCAAAGCCAGTGTCGGCGTCGGCGAGCACGGGCAGGCCGGAGGAGTCGGCGACTTCGCGGATGACGCGGCAGAAGTGTTCAAGGGTGAGCAGGCCGACATCGGGCACGCCGGCGCAGACGCTGGTGGCGGCGCCGGAGACGTAGGTGGCGGAGAAGCCGGCCTGGGCGACGGCCCGGGCGCACAGCCCGTTGAACGAGCCGGGCATGGCGACGCAGCCGGCGTTCATGAGCGAGCGAAGGCGGGAGGCGGGCGGAGCGGACGGTGTGGCGGTGGTCATGGCAGCCGCAGGTTAGTGACCGTGATGCAGCGGTGCCAAGCCGGCGAAGCGCCGGGCCTGGTCAGGGCGGACCGGCCGGAGGCGACGGGTCGACACCGGCGGTGGCAGGGGTGTCGGCGGCCGGGCCGGAGGGCATGGCCAGTTGCGTGGGCAGGTTCATCTGGGCGCCATCGGCGGCGAGGGTGCCGGGGGGCAGCGGCGCCAAGTTGAGTTCCACGGGCACGAAGCCCAGTTCGGCGTAGCGGGTCTGCTCGCTGCTGCGTTCAGAGGGCGTGGGTTTGCGGCCCAGACGGGTGATCAGCCGCTTGTTGTACAGGATCACCCAGGTCTCATGCCCGGGGTTGATGAAGTCGGCCAGCAGGTGCGGGTGATCAACTTCCTGATCGGAGGTGATGCCTCCGATGAGGTTGTGGACGAGGTCGGCGGGCATGGGCTCGGCGATGAAGCGCAGGGTGGGAAAACGATCGCGAATGAGGCGGACCATCAGCATCAAGGCGGCGGGGTCATCAGCGACAAGTCCCGCAAGCGCCACATCGGAGGCGTTGAGCTGGGCGGCGGCGGCGATCTCGTTGAGCACCAGCGAGCGGGATTCGTCGCTGGACCAGTCGACGCGTTCGGGCTCGACGGCGCGGTCCCAGCCGCGTTCGGCCCGCATGACCGAGCCGAGGAAGTAGCCGACGCTCATGCTGCGACCGAGGTCGCTGAGCAGCGGGAGGGATTGCCGCATGACCGGGAGGTCGTCAAGGCCGGTGAGGGTGTTGGCGGGGTAGTTTCGCTCGGGGTGGCGGGAGTACAGCCCGGAGGGGGCCCAGAGCATGGTGCGTGCGAAGCCGAGGCTGCGACGGCTGGTGATCTCGCGAATCCACGGACCAAAGCCGTGCAGGTCGGGCCGGAGCTTGGCGTCCAGGAACGCACGGGGGTTGCCGGGACTGGCGGTGCGGGAGTCGGCCATGACGGTGGCGAGCACCGGTCGCGGGTCGCGGCGGTGCTGCACCGGGCCATAGAGCGAGCGGAAGTACTCGCGATAGGGCAGCAGGGTGGTGAGCCAGTGGGCGTCGGGCGGGGCGAAGCGGACGGCCAGCGTGTAGTGCTGGTTACGGCCGGGGGCGAGCATGCCGTCGAGGCGGAACTGGACATACCACCACGGTCCGCCGTCGCCATCGATGCGGGGTCCGTCGCCGACGATCACAGTGACGCCGTGCCGGTGCGACGCGCCGGGGTAGAGGATGGATGCGCCCATGGTCAAGCGGTCATCAGCAAGAACGGCCACCGGGCTGTAGAGGCTGCGGGGCCAGCTGCCGGCGAGTTGCAGTTCGCTGAGAGCAGCGCTGATCGGGCGATCGCGCTGCACGGCGGCGCGGGCGGTGATCTGACGGTCGAGGGTGACCGGTTCGCTGCCGGCGGCGAAGTCGAACGTTCGCACGGTGTCGGCCATGCGGATGCCGCCGAGGGTGAGGCTGCCCAGGGGCTGGGGCTTGTCGGTCGGGTTGGCGAAGGTGACGTGCAGGTCGAAGCCGACGCCGGTGCCGGGGGCGGTCTCGGTGGAGAGTTGCAGCGTGGGCACCAGAGGCGTCTGGCTGACCAGTTGCACCACCGAGCCGTCAAGCAGCACGATCTGCGGATTGGCGGCATGGGTGACGCGGACCAGCCCTTCGGCGAGGGCGCATGTGACGGCCAGAGGGCCCGGCGGCAGGGCCGGCGTCTCGGCCGGGGGCGGCAGAGCCTGCGAGGCGGCGACCGCGGCGGCGTTGCCCGGACCGGCGGCGGAGCCAGAGGCTCCGCTGGGCGTGGGGGCCTTGCCGGCCTGTCGGGGGACGGCGATCAGGCCCCGGCTCTCGGGCGAGCCTTGGTCGTTGTCGGCGGGCTTGTCGGGCGTGAGGAAGAGCGGCTGCGGTCGGCGGACGTCCTTGCCGCCAGCGGAGGTGGGGACGGGGATGGTGCCGTTGGCGGCGGAGCCGTCCGACGGTTGTGCAAGGGTCGGGGTGAGGCTGGGCAGCAGGGCGGCGCAGAGGATGACAACAAGCGCCGCCGCGGAGATCGCGCGGCGCGACTGGTCCTGCCCTCGGGCTGGCCAGGGTGCTGCCATGTGCAGAATATCGGATGCAACGCATGGCCGGCGGGCTGGAAGCGATCCGAGGCCGGCGCGAGGCGGTGAGAATGGACGATCAGCGCGGAGATGGCCGTCTGGGAAGCCGGCTGTAGCGAGAAGATGGCCGCCGGCAGGTCCGGGAAACGTCTGGCAGGGTCGTTCGTGTCAGTGTTGACCGGGGGAAAGAAACAGGGCCCCGGCGTGTGGCCGGGGCCCTTCGGTGAGGATCAGTCGTGCAGCGAAGTGGTCCGCTGCGATACAAGCGTCAATCCAGGGCGAATCAGCGACGGCGCCGCATGGCCACCAGCCCGCCCAGGCCGATCAGGGCGGCGGCGCCGGGCGTCGGGATGGCGATGGTCATTCCGCCGAAGGCCGGAGCGCGGTTGATCCAGACGTTCTCGCCGACGACCTGGAAGCCGTACTGCACCTTGCGGGCGGGGTCGTTGATGGTGTTGAGGTTGACGCTGAAAGCGCCGGTGCTGGAGACGGGAACCAGGATCTGGTTCACGGAGGAGAAGTCGGGAGCGAAGTCCTTGATGAAGACGAAGACCTGGTGGGCGGAGGTGAAGGTGTTGGAGAGGACAGTGCCCTGGAAGCTGACGCTCTGGCCGTTCAGAGCCCCGCCGGTGCTCTCGATGTAGAGGTTGGCTTCCATGGTCTTGTTGCCGACCAGGCCGCTGCTGCTGGGGGTGTACCAGAACGGATTGGGGTCGTTGATGGAGTTGGGCAGAAGGGTGAGGGTGGTGGGAGAGAACTCGGCCCGCAGATCGGCGACGCCCCAGGGGCTGCCGAACACGAAGCCGCCGCCGTTGGCGGGGCGCTCAAACACGTTCATGTAGCCGAGCCAGTTGGCCGAACCTTCGGTAACGCCGAGGACGACTTGGGCCTGGGCGCCAGCTGCGCCGGCGAGGATGCACATCAGGGCGCACGCGGTGGTCTTCATGGTCTCTCTCCTAACCGAAAAAGGGTGTGCTCAAGCGAGCGGAAGAACGGGCCGAGCCGGCCCTGAAACAGTTACGATTGACGCCCGACAAGGTACCGGATTTTTCCGTCCGGTGCCAGCAACACGGCGGCTGCAACGGTTCCGGCCTGCAGAAAGTGTTACATGCCGCCGTAACGCGCTGGGGAAACTGGAAATGGGAAGGGGTTGTACAGGGGCACAAAGGGCTGATAACTCAAAGGGGGCGTGGACCAGGCTGGC
>JAJTDF010000133.1 GCA_021294835.1 Planctomycetaceae bacterium | reverse complement strand
GGGTACGGCGGGTTGCGCGAGGCTGAGGACAGCCTCGCTGCACCCGCCGCGACAGGCCGTCGCCCCTTTGGGGCGAGGCGGGGCGGGGGTGGCGGCGGGGGCGGGGGTGAGGGGGTGGAAGGCGCGACGGAATGCTGCGCGTCACGCCACCGGTGCAGAGCATTTTCTGGTATGCTGCTGTTGCCCCGGCGGGGCAAAGGAGTCGGTATGGCGGGGACGTATTCGCAACTGCTGCTGCACGTGGTGTTCTCAACCAAGGGGCGTGTGGGGTGGATCACGCCTGACGTCGTGGAGCGGTTGTACCCGTACATCGGCGGGATCGTGCGGGCCGAAGGCGGTGTGCTGTACGACATCGGCGGGGTGGAGGACCATGTGCACCTGTACCTTCGGTGGCGGCCGGATGGGTCGGTGGCGGACTTGATGCGGACGGTGAAGTCGTGGTCAACAAAGTGGGTGCACGGGTCGATGCCGCACCTGAGCGCGTTCGCGTGGCAGGCGGGGTACAGCGTGTTCTCGGTGAGCCGGTCCCAAGAGGATGCGGTGAAGCGGTATATTGCGACTCAGGTCGAGCACCACAAACGAGAGGACTTCAAGTCGGAAATGCTGCGCATCCTGACTGCGCACGGGGTGGCCTTTGAAGAGCAGTACGTGCTGGAGTGAGGGGTGATGCGTGATTCCTCTGCCCCTTGCGGGGCAGACTCGTTGCGCGGGATGGGTACGGCGGGTTGCGCGAGGCTGGGGACAGCCTCGCTTGACCCGCCGCTACATTCCGTCGCCCCTTCGGGGCGAGGAGGGGAGTCTGAGATTCGGCCGTTCAGAGTTCAGAGCGCAGCGTGGGGTTGGCGGGGGAGTTTTCCGCTGCCCCTTCGGGGCAGATGCGTTGCGGGGATGGGTACGGCGGGTTGCGCGAGGCTGGGGACAGCCTCGCTGCACCCGCCGCTACATTCCGTCGCCCCTTTGGGGCGAGAAGGGGGCAGGGGGGGGTGGGGGGCGAAATGAAAAACGCCGCCCGGTGAGGGGCGGCGCTTGGTGAGGGTGAGTCAGGATGTCGCGGTTCTGGCGGGTGGCTTAGAAGCGTTCGCGCTTGGTGGCGTTGGACTTTCGCTTGCCGGGCTTGCCGCCCTTGGCTGGTTTGGCGAAGGGGTTGAAGCGGGGGCCGGGCTTGCCGGTGGGGGCGGGGCGGGCAGCGTGGGGGCCAGCATGGGGGCCGGCGTGCGGGGCGGCGGGGCCGCCGGCGCGGGGGCCGGCCGGACGGGGGCCGTCAGTGCGGGGGCCGGTTGGTGATGCGGCGTAGCCGGGCTTGTTGAAGGGGCGCGGGCCGGTGTTGAACGGGCGCGGGCCTTTGTTGAAGGGGCGTGCGGGGCGGCCGTCGGCGGGGCCGGGGCCGGGGCCGGAGGGGGCGAAGTCGGGGCGGGGGCCGTAGGCCGCGGGCGGGCGCTGCGGGTGGCCGGGGCGGGCGTTGAAGTTGTCGCGGGGCTGGAAGTTGTCCCGGGGTGCGAAGTTGTCGCGAGGGGCGAAGTTGTCGCGGGGGCCAGGGCCCTGACGCGGGCCGGGGCCGGGGCTGGTGCGGGGGCCGGGGGCCGGGCGGGGGTTGAAGGTGTCGCGGGGTGCGAAGTTGTCGCGCGGGGCGAAGTTCTCGCGGGGGCCGGGGTTGCCGGGGCCGAAGCGGGCGGCGCGGCGGTCGCGACGGTTGGGGCCGTTGTTGCCGGCGCTGTCGACCGAGCCGTCGAGCGAGGTGGCGCGTTCGGCGGCGATGGCCTGGGCGAAGTCCTCGGGCTCGCGGACGGTGGGGATGCGGGTGTTGATCAGCCGCTCGATGTTGCGGAGCAGGGGCTTCTCGGCATCGGAGCAGAAGCTGATGGCGATACCGGACTGGCCGGCGCGGCCGGTGCGGCCGATGCGGTGCACGTAGGCCTCGGGGTCGAGCGGGAGGTCGAAGTTGAAGACGTGGGAGATGCCGTCGACATCCAGGCCTCGGGCGGCGACGTCGGTGGCGACCAGAACGCGGATCTGGCCGGACTTGAGCTTGTCCAGGGCGCGGATGCGCTGGTTCTGGTTGCGGTTGCCGTGGATGGCCTCGGTGGGGATGCCGGCACGCTCGAGCTTGCGAGCGACCTTGTCAGCACCGTGCTTGGTCTTGGTGAAGACGACGGCGCGGGTGCAGTCAATATGGTCGCAGAGGAGGTTGAGCAGGGCCTGCTTGTGGTTGGTCTGGACGTGGTAGAGGCTCTGGACGACGGTGGTGGCGGTGGAGGAGACCTTGGAGACGGCGACCTTCTCGGGGTTGCGGAGCAGGCCGTCGGCGAGGTGCTGGACCTCGCGGGGCATGGTCGCGGAGAACAGGAGCGTCTGGCGGGTGGAGGGGAGGAGGGCGGCGATCTGCCGGATGGGCTGGATGAAGCCCATGTCGAGCATGCGGTCGGCCTCGTCAAGGACGAAGGTGGTGACGGCGCGGAGATCGACGTGGCGCTGCTCGATGAGGTCCTGCAGGCGGCCGGGGGTGGCGACGACGATGTCGACCCCGGAGCGGAGGGCGTTGACCTGGTGGTACTGGCTGACGCCGCCGTAGATGACCGCGTGACGCAGGGGCGTGCCCCGTGCGTAGACGGCGAAGGAGTCGGCGATCTGCTGGGCGAGTTCACGCGTGGGGGCGAGGATGAGCACGTGGGGTGCGCGGCTGCGGCGGGGCGGCACCGGGACGCGCTGGCTGGTGGCGTTCACCGGGGCGTCGGGCGCGGGGTGCACGTCGTCAACGTGGGTGAGGAGGCGCTGGATGATGGGCAGGGCGAAGGCGGCGGTTTTGCCGGTGCCGGTCTGGGCGCAGCCGAGGATGTCCTTGCCGGCGAGGATGATGGGGATGGAGCGGGCCTGGATGGGCGTGGGGGTGTTGTACCCCTCGGTGGCCAGGGTGCGCAGGAGTTGGGGGAGCAGGCCGAGTTCGGCGAAGGAGCCGGCGGGCTCGGACGTGGGGACGATGGGCGCGGGCGGGGCGCCGGCGGCGGCGGCGAGGGCCGGAGCGACCGTCGCAGCGTGAGCCGGTGCGGGGGTGTGCGGGTGGGCGTGGCTGTGGGTGTGCGTGGGCATGCTGGGGGCGTGCTTGGTGCCGGCGTGGTGGGCCGGCTTGGTGTGGGGTTTGGACTTGTGCTCGGGCCGGTGCTCGGGCCGGTGGGCCGGCTTGGGCTCGGGCTTGATTTCGGCGAGGTCGGCGGGGACGTCGGCGGCGCGGAGGATGGGGCGGACGGGCGCCAGGGGCGCGGGGGCGGGCTCTTCCAGGAGGGCCGGGCCCTTGCGGACGGTGAAGGTGGAGGAGGAGGTGGTGGAAGAGGCGTCGGAGGGGAGGTCGGTGGTCATGGGATCAAGCATGGAAGCGGACGGGGACTGAGACAGGGACAGCGGAGCGTCAGAGGAAGGGGTGTTCATAAAGTCGACAGAAACAAGCGAACCAACAGCGGCGTCGCACGCTCGCACGGAGCGGGGCGGCGCAGGCGAGCAGGGCCCGAAGGTGGGCCATGCGGCGGGCGGGCGGCGGCGAACGAGCCACTGACCGAACGCGGCCGGTGTGGGACGGTCGCAACGCGCAGAGGCGATGCGAAGCCACAACGGCGACCGGGGCGGCCCGACGGGGGCCGACACGGGGTTTCGGGCGTCAGTGGTCCTGAAGGGACGCTGGTGCAGCGAGGCACCGGCGGAGGTTTCAGCGGGTCGCCGATCGGACCGCAGAGGGTCAGAGGCGGGCTGAGGACAACCAAAGCCGTACTGGGCGCTTCGTCCCGAAGCGGAGCCTTGCCGAGAGCGAGGAACCGGGGACGCCAGCAGGACCCAAGGTGGCCGGAGAGTCATGCAGACTCGCCGGGGAATGACACAAGGACTACTGGATGCGTGACTGGATGATAGGCACGGCTTGGGTTCGGGGGGTGGAAGGGGCGATGGACAGGGGAGCGGGGGTTATTGGTCCCAGGGATTGAAGAGGAGAACGCCGGTGGGCTGGAAGTCGGCGGTGTTGCGGGTCCAGAGGTGAAGGCCGCGGCGGATGGCGGTGGCGGCGATGAGGCCGTCTGCGGGGTGGAGGACTCGTCCGATGCGGCGGGCGTTGGCGGCCATCTCGCCCCAGAGCAAGGCGGTCTGCAGGTCCACAGGCAAGATGCGGTCAGCGTACTGGGACTGGGTGACGCTGAGCCATGTTTCCAGTTCCTGCCGGCGGGCTCCGGGGGCAAGCCGCATGGCTCCGTTCTTGATCTCGCCAAGGGAGATGACGCTGATGAACATCTCGCTGAGGTCGAGGGCGTCAAGCCGCTGCTGCACGCGGGGGTGGGGGTTGGGCTTTCGTGCTTCGGAGATGACAACCGTGTCGAGGAGGACGGGCATGGGCGGAGCGCCTGGGGGATGGCGGAGCGGGTTACTCGAAGTTGATCTCGCGCATCGGCGGGGCGTCCCGCGAGGGCAGTTCGAGCCCTTCAATCTTGGGGCCGCCGAGGAGCCATTGCTTGAAGTCGGGCTTGTCGCCGGACAATTCCTTGTACTTTTCGGCGGGGAGGACGACGAAGGTCTCGCCTCGGCGGGAGATGGTTTGGGGGCCTTCTTTGGCAGCGCGGTCGAGGACTTCGCTGAGGCGGTTTTTGGCGTCGGAGAGTTTCCAGATCATGGGGGCGGCTCGGTGTGGGGGCGAGGGGGGTAGATGAGGTGGAGCAAAGATCTAGATTGTCTAGATTGTTCGTCGGCGGGGGCTGCGGGGTTCATAGATTGACGAGAACTTGGTTATCAGACGTTTTTGGCGGACTTGGTGGTCAGATTCTGGCGAAAGCTGCGTGGGGAGGTGCAAGAAGCGGGGGGGCGGCGCGAACTGGGGACGGGGCGGGGTGCGGGGTTGGGGACCGGAGCGATTCCATGGTTATGGCAAATGTGAAGCGGATGTCGGGCATGCTGGGCTGGATGGCGCGGGTGGTGGGCGGTGTGCTGGGGGCGGTGGGGGTTGCGGGGGTGGCGCAGGGGCAGCCGTTTGGGTGTCAGGGGTTTGAGAGCGGGGCGCCGGGGTGGACGGCGACGGGGTCATCGATCAGCGTGGTGGGCGGCGGGTTGCCGGGCAACGCGCTGCGGGTGGAGGACAACCCGGGCGGGCCGTCGCTGGCGTACTCCAATTCGCAGTGGAACGGGAACTGGGCGAGCCGGGCGTGTGCGTGCCGCGCGAGTGGGCGATTGATGACGCTGGAGTTTGATGTCCGGCTGCTGGATGACGGGCTGGGCACGACGGGCCCGTATGCGCCGCGGATCACGGTGGTGGGGCCTGGGGGGACGGCGACGTTCACGTCGTCGATGGTGACGGTGACGGAGGGCGGGGGTTGGGCGCATGTGGTGGCGCCGATCCCGTGCAATCAGTCGCAACTCGTGAGCAACTGGGGGACGTGGACGGTGAGTTCGGGAGGGAGTTTTACGACGATCTTCTCGAACGTGACGGGGTTGCAGCTGCCGATGGAACTGGGCGCGGGGAGTGAGATCTGGCTATTTGACAACATCTGCCTGAAGGACTGCGACAGCGGTTGTGCGG
>JAJTDF010000057.1 GCA_021294835.1 Planctomycetaceae bacterium | reverse complement strand
CGGGCTTGATACGCAGGGTGTCAAAGACCAGGGCGTTGTCGACCTGATGGCCGAGCTTGAGCAGCCCGGCGCGGAGGGCCTGGGTGAAGCCGTGAACACGGAGGGCGATGCGGCGCAGGCCTTCCGGGCCGTGGTAGACGCCGTACATGCCGGCCATGATGGCCAGCAGGGCCTGGGCGGTGCAGATGTTGCTGGTGGCCTTGTCGCGCTTGATGTGCTGCTCGCGCGTCTGGATGGCCATGCGAAGAGCGGTGTTGCCGTACGCGTCACGCGAGACGCCGATGATGCGGCCGGGCATGCGGCGGGCGTGCTCGCTGCGGGTGGCGATGAACGCGGCGTGCGGGCCGCCGAAGCCCATGGGCACGCCGAAGCGCTGGGCCGAGCCCACCGCAACGTCGGCGCCCCACTCGCCGGGCGGACGCAGCAGCGTGAGAGCCAGCAGGTCGGTGGCGGCGACGACGGTCAGGCCGTTGGCCTTGCAGCGGGCGGCGAGTTCCTGATAGCACTCCACGCTGCCGTTGGTGTTGGGGTACTGCACGAGGATGCCGAAGCACTGGTCGTCCAGCGCGGGGCCGCCGGGGGTGTGGGTGTCAACCAGCCGGACGTTGATGCCCAGGCCGTCGGCGCGGGTCTGGACGACGGCGATGGTCTGCGGGTGGCAGTCGCGGGCGACCAGGAAGGTGGTGCGGGGGTTGCCGTGCCCGCCTGCGATGGAGAAGGCCATGGCCATGGCCTCGGCGGCGGCGGTGCCTTCGTCCAGCAGCGAAGCGCCGGCCAGGGGCAGACCGGTGAGGTCGGCGACCATGGTCTGGAAGTTCAGCAGAGCTTCAAGGCGGCCCTGCGCGATCTCGGCCTGGTAGGGCGTGTACTGCGTGTACCAGCCGGGGTTCTCCATGATGTTGCGGAGGATGACCGGCGGGGTGATGGTGCCGAAATAGCCCATGCCGATGCATGAACGGACGATCTTGTTGCGATCGGCGACGGCCTTGAACGCGGTCAGCAACTCGTGCTCGCCCCGGGCCTCGCCCACCTTCAAGGGCGTGCGGACGCGGATGGACTCGGGCACGACCGCGTCGGTGAACGACTCCAGGTCGCTGTAACCCAGGGCCGAGAGCATCTCCTGGATGTCGGCCTCGCTGGGGCCGATGTGCCGGTGGATGAAGGTGTCAGACGGGTTGAGCAATGAGGATTTGCCCTTGGCCGAGGCGGCGTGGCCGTTGGCGGCGGTGGGGGCGGCAGCGGAGCGGGGAGCGGACGGCGACGCGGAGTGGCTCATAAGGGTCCACAACCTTCAAAAGGGGGTGGGGAAGGGCCAGGAACGAATACGAATTGGAACGGCGCGACGTGCGAACGCATCAGTCTAGGGAATCAGAATCGGCGAAACCGGGGACTGATCGGCCGACAAGCCGGCACCTGTGCGGTGGGGGCGTCGGCAGGGCCGGCGGATGGGTTGGGCATCCCAGTGAGGTGTCGCGGGTTTGGATTTTGAAAGGTGGCGTGCGAGTGGAATCGGCGGCAGATTGCAGCCTGATGCGCCAGCTTGCCCACATTTGCGAGTTCTTGACACAGCGTTCGACCGAAGGGAAACCAACCGGCGGGTAAAGCCGGCGGTTGAGCCGCTACCATGACCAGCCCGTGCCGGAACATGCCTGCAGAGGTATTGTGCCGGAGGGGTGGGGCAGAGCTTCCGCTCTGCGCTCACCTTCGCGGGCCTGTCGGTCGGTTCAGCACAACGTTCCCGGAGTTATCGGCTATGGGTTGCCAGCAGCACCAGTCCGTTCGCGCCGTTCGTGCCGCCTTCACGCTGATTGAACTGCTGGTGGTGATCGCGATCATCGCTCTGCTGGTGTCGATCCTGCTTCCGGCCCTGGCCGGGGCCCGCGACACGGCGAGACTTCTGGTGTCATCGACCAACCTGCGGAACCTCTCGCAGGGTGCCGCGAGCTATGAGGTGGACAACAAGGAGTGGCTGGTCGGCTCGCCCGCCACCAGCGGGTTCCACCACTTTCCGGCCAATGACGATCCCTCGCAGGGCTACACCAAGCGGACGCCGGCGGTGCTGTGGAACGGCATCACGGTGCAGAGCTGGGACTTCCTGGGCCCGCTGATGAACCATCTGGGATATCAATCGCCGGCGCAGGGCATCGCCGACCCCAACGAGGCGCGGCGGACGCAGTTCAACTGGTACCGCAGCGACGCCTTCCCCTTCCAGTGCCCGGCGAACCGTGTGGTGGCCAGCTTTGACTTCGCCGCCTCGTCGGGGCTGGGCGCCGGGCGGATGCTGCCGTTCTACATGTCCACGCAGTTCACCAGCACCGAGGTGTCGGCTCCCTTCGGCACCGGTCGCCGTCCGGAGATCGACCGTCGCGGATACCAGCCGCGGGCCAACCGCATCGGTTCGGCCTCGCAGAAGGTGATCTTCTACACCGGCAGCCGCTTCACCGAGCTCAACGGCGGGCAGTGGCGGACCTCGTTTGACACCACCCCGACGGCCTCGTTCGGCGGCTCGTTCTCCGACACCGGCCCGTGGCTCAACGGCAACCGCTCACTGGTGCGCGACGTGGTCAGCGGGCTGCTGCCGGCCAAGAAGCTGGCCTTCCGCTACGGCGGCAACAAGCCCAATTCGCAGGCCATCGGGGCCATGGCCTTCTTCGACGGCCATGTCGAGACCATGGACGACCTGCAGGCGACCAATCCGGACTACTGGTTCCCGTCCGGCACGCGGTTCACGCAGCCGCTGAACACATGGAATGACACCCGGGCCCGCTGGGCCGACAAGGCCGCCGCCGGCTATGTCGTGCCCTGACGTACGCGAGATGGCGAGCCGATCCGGCCGGAGCGGAGTTGACCACGGAGGCACTTGGCGATGGGCTTTGAGCTGCAGTCCGATTCCTCGTCTCCGCTGGCCAAGCTGGCGGGCCTGAAGGATGTATTTGGCGGTGGGGGCGGCGGCTCCAAGGGAGCAGGCGACAAGATCAAGTTGGCGGTGGCGGTTGCGGCCCTGTTGGCGGCGGGGGGGCTGTTTGTATGGCAGATCTTCGGGTCGACCATCGACCTGGAGGATGCCACCAACCGCATCGTGGTCATCAACGCCAAGACCGGCGAGGTCGACCGCCGTTTCCGGCTGCCGATGAACGAGGCTCCGCCCTACGCGACTTCCGCTGGAGAGCGGGTGCTGTATCCGGCCGAGTTGTGCTGGTATGACCCCGAAGGCAACGTGATGGCCGAGCCCACCGCCGTGCTGCTGAACGAGTATGCCGGCAAGCCTGGCGAGACCCTGTGTCCGCACTGCAACCGCCGGGTGGTCAAGCGGAACCCGGGGCCGTCGTTCGCGGAGATCGAGGCGGCCCGTCAGCGGGGCAAGTGACCCTGGGGGTTGGGCCGCGGGGGGTGAGTGGCCTGGCGGGGGGGCGGGGAGTGCGGGGCGACGCTGGTGGGCGAAGTGGGGGAGGTGAACCCGATCATCCTGACCGACCCCGGCCGGCGGCCGCTGTGGTCTCCCGTCCGTTTGCCTACCCTTGGTCCCCCATGATTCCGAAGCCTGACTTCATCACCGCGCAGTTCCTGGTCAGCGCCATCACCATCTTCGTGGTGGTGCACATTCTGCTCGGCCTGGCCGGTCTCTCGATCTACCTGGAGCGGAAGATCTCCGCCTTCATGCAGGACCGCGTCGGCCCGAACCGCGTGGGCTTTGACCTGGGCCTGCCGCTGCTGAAGAAGCTCTTCCGGGGCTTCGGCTTCTGGGGCCTGGGCCAGAGCCTGGCCGACGGCATCAAGATGCTCCTCAAGGAGGACTTCACGCCCCGGGGCGTGGACAAGGTGCTGTTCCTGATCGCCCCCGGTCTGGCGGTGGTGCCGGCCCTGATCGGCTTCGCCGTGGTGCCGTGGGGCGGCACGCTGAGCGTGCCGGAGTTCACCATCCCGGTGCTCAACTGGACCATCGCCGCTCAGGACGTGAAGGTCATGGGGGCCAACGTGAACATCGGCGTGGTCTACCTGCTGGCGGTGGCCTCGCTGGGCATTTACGCCATCGCGCTGGGTTCGTGGGCCAGCAACAACAAGTACTCGTTCCTGGGCGGTCTGCGGGCCAGCAGCCAGATGCTGGCGTACGAGATCCCCATGGGGCTGTCGATCCTGGTGGTGCTGCTGGCCACCGGCACGCTGATGCCCATGGCGATGATTGAATGGCAGCGTGACAACGGCTGGCTGATCCTCAGCCAGCCCGTCGCGGCGGTCATCCTGTTCATCTGCATTCTGGCCGAGTGCAACCGGGCCCCGTTCGACAACGCCGAGTGCGAAGGTGAACTGGTGGGTGGGTACCACACCGAGTTCTCCTCCATGCGGTTCGGCCTGTTCTTCCTGGCCGAGTACACCCACATGGCCGTGGGTGCTGCGATGTTCGCCACCATGTTCCTGGGCGGCTGGAGCCTGCTGCCGTTCGTGGATGTGCCGCTGCTGCGGCCGGAGGACACCGGCCTGCTGGCCGCCCTGGCCAAGTTCGCCGTGCTGTTCGGCAAGGCCGTGCTGCTGGTGTGCTTTATGATCGTCATCCGCTGGACGTTGCCCCGCCTGCGGTTTGACCAAGTGATGCAGGTGGCCTGGAACGTGGTCATCCCGCTGTCGATCCTGACGGTGGTCATGAACGCAGTGATGATCTTCTACGGCTACACGAGCCTGCCGGCCATGCTGGCGGCGAACGTGGCCCTGTTTGTGGTGCTGCTGGTGGTGCAGCCGCTGCTGCCCCGTTCCACCGGCAACCGCAAGATCCGCCTGGCCGGTTCGCGGTTCTCTCCGCTGGAGGATGAGGACGTGGTGACCGCGGCTCCGGCCGGCGTGGCCCGCGAGGACCGCCCGGTGGAGGGCACGGCCCGCCTGGGCGTGCAGTAAGGCCAGAGTGATTGTGTGCCGTGGTGGGGACGAGGGGGCCGGCGATCAGACCGCGCCGCGATGGTGGCGGATGGCCATCGCCCGCTTGCCGGCCGGGTCAAGCTCCACGGCCACCACATCGATCCGGCAGCGCTCAGCCGGCCAGCGGTTGGCCTTGGCCAGGTGCCGCAGAATGGAGCGGAGTTTGGCCCGCTTGGGGGCGTCGATGTTCAGTTCCGGGGGCAGCGGGGGCTCGTCGGGCCCGGGGGCGCGGCGGGATTTGACCTCCACCAGCACAAAGGCGCCGGTGGCGCGGTCCTGGGCGATCAGGTCGGCCTCGCCCATCGGCACGCGGGCATTGCGGGCGAGGATGCGGTAGCCGTTGCGACGCAGGTAGCGTGCCGCGAGGGCTTCGCCTCGGGCACCCAGTTGCTTGCCCGGCGAGAGGTCCTTGGCGGGCCACCGATGCCCGAGGCCGAGCGGTCTGGCAAGCCGACGCAACATGCTGATGAGCCGTGACCACCATGCTGGCCGCCGAGCCACGGTGGGTCCCGGCTCGCCCGGCACGATGGTGGGCGGCTGCAGGCCCGGGTTCACTGCATCGGCCGGGTGGCCGGTGAGCCAGCCGGCGCGGGCCGGGCGCCGGGCGGGTTGGCCGGAAGGTTGCGTCCGGCGATGTAGCGGTCGGCGGCGATGATCAGCAGCCGCTGGACCATCAGCCGCTCATCGGTCTTGCTGCCCTGCTCCATCAGCCGGCCGAAGAAGCGGCTGGCTTCCTGGCCGAAGCGGCGTTCGCGAAGGGCGGCCGCCACTTCAAGTTGGGCCTCTTCCAGCGTGCGGGCGGGCTCCTGGTCGATCCGCTCCATCAGCACCCAGGCCTTCACGCCGTTGCCACGGGTGATCGGCCCGGCGATCTGCCCCGGGCTGAGCTTCACCGCGGCGTCGTTGAGCACCGCCTCGCCCAGCAGTTTGGCCTCGGCGAGTTTGCCGGCTTGGAACTGCACCGGCTCAAGCAGGCCGGCGGTGCCGGCGGAGAAGTCGTTGACCCGGCGGTCGGCGGCGAGTTTGGCGAAGTTCTCGGAGGATGGGTCAGCCGCGAGGGCCTTGGCGATCTCGTCGGCCGCCTGCGGGTTGGAGCGCGAGGCCCAGATCATCCGCACCACCGCCTTGGGCGGCGGGTTGAAGGCCTCGAAGTTGCGGTTGTATTCCTTCTGCACGTCGCGCCACGAGACGTTCACGCGGGGCTGGATCTGCCGGGCCACCAGCGTGCGGATGAGCAGCTTGTCGCGCTCGTCGCGGGCCTTGGCCTCCAGGTCCTTGTTCTCCTCGAGCATGAGCTGCTCGGTGGCGGCCTCTTCGGAGCCCTGGAAGCCGCGGGCGATGTCCTGGCGGATGTTCTGGAGGATGTTGATCAGGCCCTGGCGTTCCTCGCTGCTCAGCGAGGCGCGGGCCTCGGCAAGGAACAACTCGTCGCGGACCTGCTGCTCGAGCCGCTGGCGGATCTGCCGCTCGGTGGCAGCCAGCCATGGGGTGATGGCGACGGCCTTCTCGGCCTCGGCCCGCAACTGGGCGTCCATCGGGGCCAGGAAGGCCGAGGCATACACCGGCTTGCCGTTGATCTGCCCGACCAGCGAGTCGACGAATGCCGGCTCGCCCACGGCGGTCACCTCGGCCCGGGGGTCGAGCACGGGGGAGGCCGTCACGGCCACCGCGTCGGTCACGCCACCGCTGGCCTGGGCGGCGGTCATGACGGGCATGGTCTTGCCGCCGGCTTTCGCGTCAGCCTTCGAGCCCGCCTTGGCGGCACGCTCGGCCTCCGCGGCCTTCAGCGCCGCCGCATCGGCGGCGTCGCGGGCGGCCCGTTCCTCGGGCGAGGCCCGGAAGGCGTCAACCTGCAACTGTGAGGAGGCCTCGGGGCGGCTCTGGCTGCAGCCCCCGGCCGCCAGGAGCAGCGCCAGCGTCGCCGAAGCCGCCCAGCCCGGTCCGGGGCGAAACGCCGACCCGGACCGCCCACGCGTGCCCTGGGCTGCTGTCCGGCTGCTGGCGGAATGACCGGTTGTGCTCATGTGCTGCCCACTTCCATGCTCAGGCGGTCAACGGCCCGGCCCGATGGCATCCGGTCGTCACCTACTGTTGCTCGGCGATGGTAGATCGTTCCTGACCCCCAACGGGATGCTCCCGGCGGGGCCGGGCACAGTCGTCGCCGGTCGGTCCCGCACGCGGGTGCACCCGCCGTGGTTCCCACCTCGCCCCTGCCCGCACCTGCCCCTACCCCCCTGAGCCGGAGAGACCACGCCATGGCGGACACCCCCAAACTCATCCTGGACGACGATTGGAAAAAGAAGCCCGAGGCCCCCAAGGCCCCGGCGGCGGGCAACGCCCCGGCGGGCGGTGGGGCTGGCGCAGCTCCCGGTATCTTCGTGGACTCGGACTGGAAGAGCCAGGCCCAGGCTGAGAAGGAGCGGCTCGCCGCTGCCGAGAAGGCCAAGGCTGAGGCCGACGCGGCCAAGGGCGGCAAGTCCGCCGGTCGCAGCGGCCGCCCGGAGATGCCCGAGCCGGAGTTCATGGGGCTGGTGAGCATGCTGGTGTCGCAGGCCCTGATGTACCTCGGTGCCGTGCCCGACCCGGAGACCGGCCGGGCCATGGTGGCCCCCGAGTACGCCCGGTACAACATCGACCTGCTGGAGATCCTGCAGGTCAAGACCAAGGGCAACCTGACCGCCGACGAGCAGCAGGAACTCGACGGGGTGATCTCTGAGCTCAAACTCCGCTTGGTGGAGATCAGCCGTGCGGTGGAGAAGATGATGGCCGAGCGGGCCGCCAAGGCCGCGGCGGGCGGCGGGGCCGGCCCCGGCGGGATGGGCCCGGGCGGCTTCGGCCCTGGCGTGATCGGTCGGATCGACGGCGGCCCCCGCTGACCCTCACCCCCTCACCGGCGGCGGGACGGCCCGTGCGTCGTGGTGACCCCTTCAGGCAGCGTTTGAACGACCGGACCTGGCGAATCAGTCAGGTCCGATCGCTTTTTGTCAGTTGCGCGTTTGGGGACTTTCCGGGGGCCGTGCTCCCGCTATTCTTGCCAACAGCGTTTCGTTCTTGCTTTACAAGAATCCAAGCCTGGAAAGGGATCGCCCCTTGGCCGACAGCCGCCCGCCCAGCCAGTCCTTCCTGGACAAGCACCATTTCCTGCTCCGGCGACTGCACAGCCTGACGGGCATTGTGCCCATCGGTGTGTTCCTGATCGCACACCTGGTGACCAACTCCTCGATCCTGTGGGGCAAGTGGGGCATGCGGGCCGACGGGCACGGCATGACCGTCAGCGAGGGTGGCGTCACGTACTTTCAGAAGGAAGTGACCTGGATCAACGAAGAGGTGCCGCACCTGCTGCTGATCGAGATCACCCTGTGGTCGGCGATCGCGTTCCACTCAATTCTGGGGTTCGTCTACGCCCGCACCGGCCGCTCCAACGTGGCCAACTACGGCTTTGCCGGCAACCGGCGGTACGCCCTGCAGCGGCTGAGTGGGTACATCGGCATCGCGTTCATCTTCTATCACGTCGCCACGCTCCGCTGGGGCTGGACGTTCCTGATCCCGCCGTTTGACGGCTCGGTGCCGTGGAGCCACCACTATGCCGCGAGCACGCTGGCCTCCTCGCTGCGGGGCGCGTGGGAAGGCGTCACTGGGTGGGGCATTGCGGTGTCGCTGTTCTACTTCCTGGGCGTGAGCATGCTGGTGTTCCACTTCGCCAACGGGCTGTGGACGGCGGCGATCACCTGGGGTCTGACCGTCTCCGCCCGGGCGCAGAAGCAGTGGGGCTATGTGTGCGCCGCCATGGGTGCCGGGCTGATGCTGGCGGGCTGGAGCGCGGTGGTGGGCTTCGCGCTGCTGGACCCCGCTGCGGCCAAGAAGACGGAGTTGGAGTGGCACAAGAAGAAGGGCAACAACCCGCCGGTGCTGGTGGTGCCCGGCGGTCCGTCGGCGGAGGCGGGCAGCGTCCGGTAAGTGCGGGCCTGACGGCGGCCCGGCCGACGGGCGCGAGCAGTCGGCGGCCCGCTTGCGTACGCAGCAGCACCGACGGGCATGTTCGGCGGGTGGGGAGTGGGGTGGGGGGGGGCGACAAGGCGTGATGGGCAGGGGCGGGGTTGTGTGAGAAAGGAAAGCCATGGTCACGATTGGTGCGACGGATCGGCGGGTCATCGTGGTGGGCGGCGGACTGGCGGGGCTTGCGGCGAGCGTGCGCATTGCCGAGGCCGGCGTTCCGGTGGACCTGTTCTCCATGGTGCCCGTCAAACGCAGCCACAGCGTGTGCGCCCAGGGCGGCATCAACGCGTGCAACGAGGTCTCGCGCCAGCAGGGCTACAGCGAGTACGAGCACTTTGACGAGACCATTTACGGCGGCGACTTTCTCGCTGACCAGCACCCGGTGCTGGAGATGGCCAACTGGGCCCCGCGGATCATCGACCTGCTGGACCGCATGGGCGTGCCGTTCAACCGCACCGCCGAGGGCTTCCGCGACCTGCGGCTGTTCGGCGGCTCGCTGTTCAAGCGGACGCACTTCGCCGGGGCCACCACCGGTCAGCAGCTGATCTATGCCCTGGACGAGCAGGTGCGTCGCTACGAGGCCGAGGGCAAGGTCACCAAGTACGAGTTCTGGGAGTTCCTCTGGCCGGTGATCGAAGAGGGCCGGTGTGTGGGCATCGTCGCCCAGGACATGCGGACGATGCAGATCCGGTCGTTCCGGGGTGACGCGGTGGTGATGGCCACCGGCGGGAACGGGCTGGTCTTCGGCAAAAGCACCCAGAGCGTGATCTGCACCGGCGGGGCCGCCGCCCGCTGCTTCCGCGCCGGCGTGTGGTACGGCAACCCGGAGATGATCCAGGTGCACCCGACGGCCATCCCCGGGGCCGACAAGACCCGGCTGATGAGCGAGTCGGCGCGCGGCGAGGGCGGGCGCGTGTGGGTGCCCCGCAAGCCTGGCGATCCGCGCAAGGGTTCGCAGATTCCTGAGAACGAGCGGTACTACTTCCTGGAAGAGCGGTACCCGGATTACAAGAACCTCGTCCCGCGCGACATCGCCACCCGAGAGATCTTCTCGGTGTGCGTGGATGACGGCATGGGCGTGCACGGCGAGAACCAGGTGTACCTGGACCTGACGCACCTGCCGGCCAGCACGCACCACAAGCTCGAGGGCATCCTGGAGATCTACAAGAAGTTCGTGGGCGACGACCCGCAGCACGAGCCCATGAAGATCTTCCCGTCCGTCCACTACTCGATGGGCGGCCTGTGGACCACCTTCACCAAGGGCCGCTACAACCCGGCCGAGCCCCGCCCCAAGCACAAGAGCGGCTCGGCGGCGCCGATCGGCTCGGAGGTCGGTCTGGGCATGGCCCCGGGCGAGATGAACAACATGGTCACCAACGTGCCGGGGCTGTACGCCTTCGGCGAGGTGAACTTCGCTTATCACGGCGCCAACCGCCTGGGCGCCAACGCCCTGCTCAGTTGCATCTTCGACGGCCTGTTCTGCGGGCTGTCGGTGGTCAACTGGGTGAAGGACGGCACGCCGAAGACCAAGCCCGCCGCGACGGTCCACCAGAACGCGTATGACGCGGTGGTCCGCCAGGAGGAGCAGAAGGTCGCGCGGCTGCTCTCGACGGCCAAGCCGGGCGGCTCGGGCGCGGTGGAGACCAACCCCTACGCCATCGGCAAGGAACTTGGCGATGAGATGACCAAGGCCTGCACCGTGGTTCGCGAGGGCAAGCGGCTGGAGCAGGCGCTGGGCAAGATCGCCGAACTCAAGGACCGCTACCAGCGGCTGAGCCTGCACGACTCGGCGACCTGGACCAACCAGAGCCTCAGCTACACGCGATCCGTCGGCGACATGCTGATCATGGCCGAGGCCCTGCTCCGCGGCGCCCACGTCCGCAATGAGAGCCGCGGCGCCCACTACCGCAAGGACTTCACCTCGCGCAACGACGAGCAGTTCATGAAGAGCACCGTCGCCAAGTACGACCCGTCCAGCGATTCGGTGAGCATCGAACTGATGTCCATCGACGCCTCGCTGATCGCCCCGACCGCCCGCACCTATGGCAAGACCGACGACTCGGCCAAGAAGCCGGCGGCCAAGCCCGCCGTCGCGACGGTCTGACCTGTCCCCTTTCGCCTTCTCCCTCCCTCATTTGTTCTCAGGAGGATCCGCATGAGCACCACCGCACCCGCCACCCTCTCCGCCGCCGAGCAGAGCGCCGCCGCCCGCCGGTCGTCGGCCAAGCCCGGCCGTTCCATCCGCATCAAGATCAAGCGGTGCGACGGCCCCGGCAAGCCCTCCCGATGGGAGACCTTCAAGGTCGTCACCGAGCGGGGATCGAACATCATCTCCTGCCTGCAGCAGATCGCCGCCAACCCCGTAACCATCGACGGGCAGAAGACCACGCCGGTGGTCTGGGACTCGGGCTGCCTGGAAGAGGTGTGCGGCGCGTGCACCATGGTCATCAACGGCAAGGCCCGGCAGAGTTGCTCGTGCCTGATCGACGAGTACGCCCCCAACGAGGGCGACGAGATCACCCTGGAGCCGATGAGCAAGTTCCCGGTGGTCCGCGACCTCTGGGTGGACCGCTCGCGGGTGTTCCACAACCTCAAGCGGGTCAAGGCGTGGGTGCCCATCGACGGCACGTACAACCAAGGCGCCGGCCCGCGCGAGTCCCCTGAGCAGCAGGAGACCCGCTACGTGCTGAGCACCTGCATGAGCTGCGGCTGCTGCCTTGAGGCCTGTCCGCAGTTCAATCAGGAGCCCGACCCCGCGGCGTGGGACACCGCCTTCCTGGGCGCTCACGCCATCAGCCAGGCCCGCCTGTTCAACATGCACGAGACCGGCAAGCGGCTCAAGGGCGAGCGGCTGGAGGCTCTGGCCGGCCCCGGCGGCGTGAACGAGTGCGGCAACGCCCAGAACTGCGTGAAGGTGTGCCCCAAGAAGATCCCGCTGACCGAGTCCATCGCGGCCATGGGACGTGCCGTGACGATCCACTCGGTGACCCGGTTCTTCTCGCGGTAAGGCAGCCGTGCAAGCGGCTTCGCTGCCGGCGGTGGGACGGTTGGCACCCCCTCGCACGCGCAGCGTTCAGGCGAAGGCCCGACTGTTCGGTATGCCCTGACCACTCTCGGCCGGGACCCGCCTGCTTCAAGCGGCTCTGGTGTCAGGGGGGGATGCTCCGGTCTGCCCGGCAGCGTCGGGTGGGGCTTCAAGCACGTCAACTCCACCATCAAAGGCGCGGGCCTGCATCTGGGCCCGCCGCTGTGCGTATTCCGCCTGCAGCACGGCCACCCGGCGTTTGAGTCGGTCCAATCGCCGATGCTCCTCGAGCACCGTGCCCAAGACATGGGCAATGGTGAACACCACCATGCCGATGACCGCCCCGATGCCCAGAATCGCCTCGCCGGGAACGCCGAACATGTCGGGCGTTTCGGCCCCCGGTCCGGGCGGCTTGAGCCGTTACAATCCGGCCGCATGCGGGGCTTCCCTCTGAGACTGTTGACGGTGACGTTGTGCGGCCTGTGCGGTCTGTTGGGCGCAACCGTTGCGCCGGTCCGGGCGGTGCAGCAGCCGCCGCCCATGACCGTCGGGCCCGGGGGCACGTCGGCCGCGGCGGTCGCCAGCGGCAACGGCATCACCTTTCAGGTGCTCGAGTTCGGGCTGCGCAACCGGGCCCGAGCGGGCGACTGGATACCCGTCCGGCTGACGGTGGCGGATTCCTCGGCCACCACGCGCGAGATCGTGCTGCGGCTGTCGATCGCCGACGCCGACGGCGACACGGTGCAGTTCCAGCGGGCCTTCACGCCCACCGCGACGCCCCGCCCGCTGTGGCTGTACGCCCGGCTGCCGTTCAGCGTTGACACCCAGACCACCTTCGTTTTCACCGCCCACGCGATCACCTCGCGGGCGGACGCCTCCGACGAGGGGGGCGCTCTCACCGTCGGCCCACCGCTGGCCAGGCTGGCGCTGACCACCGCCTCGGTGGTCTCCGCCGAGCGCGGCATGATCGGTGTGCTGGGCCGCCAGACGGCCCTGCTGGAGCGGTACGCACGTAGCGGCGCGCAGGAGTTTCTGGTCGCCGGGCATGAACCCAGCGACGTGCTCTCGGGCATGCAGATCAACGACCTGCCGGATCGCTGGATGGGGCTCTCGGGCCTGAGCGAACTGGTGTGGACCGGCTCCGGCGACGACGGCGACCCGCGCCGGCTGGATCAGCAGCGGGCCGAGGCGCTCATCGAGTGGGTGCACCGGGGCGGGCACCTGGTGATCATCGTTCCCGGCAACGACCCGCAGTGGTCCGACCGCACCCACCCGTTGCGGGACATTCTGCCCAAGGTGCAGATGACCCGTGAGGAGCGTGTGAGCCTTGCTCCGCTGGTGCCGCTGCTGCGCGGGCCGGTGGGGCAGGAGGAGTCCATCAGCCCGCCCACCGCGGCGAACCTGACGGTCTTCTCGCCGCTGCCCGATGCCTCCCCCTCGGAGGCGACGCCGATCCTGGCCGGTCCGGACGGCAAGGTGGTGGTGGTGCGTCGCACGCTGGGCGTCGGCGCCGTCACGCTGGTGGGTGTGGACCTGACCACGCGGGTGATGGCCGGGGCCAACATCCTGCAGGCCGACACGTTCTGGCACCGGGTGTTCGGCCGCCGCGGGGAACTGCTGACCGAGCAGGAGGCGAAGACGCTCAGCGACAAGCAGAACGCCTTCTTCGGTTCGCGCATCCCCGTGCCGGTGGACCACGGCATCGCCGCCATGATCAACAAGACCGGGCAGGCGGCGGCGGGCGTGCTGCTGGCGTTTGTGGTCTTCGGGGCGTACTGGGCGATCGCCGGGCCGCTGGGCGTGTTTGTGCTCGGGCGGCGTTCGCTGAGCCACCTGGCCTGGCTGGGCTTCGTGGTGGTGGCCGGGGTGTTCACGCTGGTGGCCTGGCTGGGCGCCGGTCTGCTTCGCCCGCGGAGCACCGACGCGCTGCACGTGACGTTCCTGGATGCGGTGGTCGGCCAGCCGGTGCAGCGAGCCCGCACGTACTTCACCGCCTTCCTGCCCGAGTACGGCGACATGACCGTGGGCATCGCCCGCGAGCAGCCCACCCCCGGTGCCCTGGTGGCCTCGCCGGTCAACGCGCTGAGTGTGTTCAGCCAGCCTTCGGGCTCCACGTCCACCAGCTTCCTTGACGCCCGGGGCTACCCGGTGGACTCCGCCCGGCCTGATGCGATGACCGTGCCGGTGCGGGCGACGGTCAAGTCCATGGTGGCCGATTGGCTGGGCCCGGTGAATTGGAAACTGCCCCTGCCGGTGATGGACCCTGCGGCCCCGCAGGCGGCCATCGGCGTTCGCAGCGTGCTGCGGCCGCTGAACCCCAACGGCCCGCCCACCGTGCCCGGCCTGGAGGGCGTGCTTCGCAACGAATTGCCCGGCCCGCTGCGGGATGTGGTGCTGATCCACGTGCTGCCTCAGGCCCGCCTGGGCGCCCCGGCGACCACGCTGCGGTTCCGGGCTCAGGCGTACAGCATCCCCGAGTGGCAGCAGGGGGCGGTGCTGAACCTGGCGGATGTCACCACGCCCCGCGCCCCGGGCTCCGGCGGCGACGGCCGGACGGCCATGGAGGCGCTGCTGGAGGGCGTCGTGCCGACCTCGTCGGGCTTCCGGGGTGCCCAGGCCCCGCTGACCATGCGGCAGTTCATGCTGGCCTCGTCGTTCTTCTCGGTGCTGCCGCCGCCGGATTACCGCACCATCGAGAGCGACGCCGGCTATCAGCGCACGCTCACCCACGGCCTGGACATCTCGCGGTGGCTGACCCAGCCGTGCGTGGTCGTGCTGGGCGTGCTGGGCGACGCCGACGCCGGGCCGAGCCCGACCCCGCTGACGGTCAATGGCGAGCCGCTCGCGTCCGCCGGCCGAACCGTGCTTCGGCTGATCTACCCCCTGCCCGGCTCGCCGCCGGAACTGCCCGCAGCGACGGCCGGCGAGAAGCCGGGCCCGTCACCCGCCCCCTGACCGCGTCGGCGACCGCGACCGCGACCCAGACCCGATCGACCCCTTGTGCCGGAGTGTCCGCCCGTGCCGATGATCGAGACCATCAACCTGACCAAGCGCTACAACGACCTGACGGCGCTGGACAACCTCAACCTGTCGATCAACGCGGGCGACTGCTTCGGGTTCATCGGGCCCAACGGCGCCGGCAAGACGACCACCATCAAGATCCTCGCGACGCTGCTCAAGCCCACCAGCGGGCAGGCCATGATCGACGGGCTGACCGTCGGCTGGCAGAACCGGCAGATCCGGCCGCTGATCGGCTACGTGCCCGACTTCATGGGCGCGTACCAGGACATGGTGGTCACCGAGTATCTGGAGTTCTTCGCCGCCTGCTACAACATCCACGGCCAGCAGCGCCGCAAGGTGGTGCAGGACGTGCTGGACCTGACCGACCTGAACTACAAGGCCACCGCCGAGGTCAACAGCCTGTCGCGGGGCATGCAGCAGCGGCTCTCAGTAGCGCGGGTGCTGCTGCACGACCCCAAGGTGCTGCTGATGGACGAGCCGGCCAGCGGGCTTGACCCGCGGGCCCGCATTGAGATGCGCGAGTTGCTCAAGGAACTCCGGCGCATGGGCAAGACCATCATCATCTCCTCGCACATCCTGCCCGACCTGGCCGAACTGTGCAACGTGATCGGGATCATCGAGCGCGGGCAGTTGCTGTTCAACGGCACGGTGCAGGAGGCGGTGCGTCGGGCCAAGGTCGGGCACGTGGTGCACGTGGGCGTCGCCTCCCGAGTTGCCGAGGCCGCCGAGGCCTTGGGCAAGCTGCCGGGCGTGCAGAAGGTGGCGGTGAAGGAAGGCCCGGCGGCCGGCGCTGCCGGGGCCACCGGCGGGGGCAGCGGGGGGGCGCCGGTCATCCACGTGACGCTCGACTCGGGCGCCCGCATGGACGTTTCGGACATCCCCAACCTGCTGGTCAACCAGGGCTTCCGCATCACGCAGTTCACCGAGGAGGCCGTCAACCTCGAGACCGCCTTCATGCGGCTCGCCCAGGGGCTGGTGCAGTAAGTTCGCTCTCCATCATGCACGGTCGCTCGCTCCCCTTGTTCGGATCTTCCCTTATGAACCATCCGCTGCCCATTGTCGCCTCCGCCCTGCTGTGCTCGGTCGGCTTCGCTCAGGCGCCGGCCCCCTCGGCCGCAGTCCCGCCGGCCTCTGCCGCGGGGCCCGCCGGGTCCGCCGCCTCGCCCATCGTCTACCCGCCGACGCGGAAGATGGATGTGGTCGATGAGTACTTCGGCGTGAAGGTGGCCGACCCCTACCGCTGGCTGGAGGATGACAACGCGGCGGAGACCAAGAGCTGGGTGGAGGCCCAGAACCGCGTGACCTTCGCGTACCTGGAGTCCATCCCCCAGCGTGAGGCGATCGCCAAGCGGCTGACGACCCTGTGGAACTACGAGCGGTTCAGCGCTCCGGCCAAGGAGGGCGGGCGGTACTTCTTCTCCCGCAACGACGGCCTGCAGCCGCAGAGCGTGCTGATGGTGGCCGACGCTGTGACCGGCGAGCCCCGGCCGCTGCTGGACCCGAACACCTATCGCGCCGACGGCACGGTGGCCCTGGCCGGCACCCGCGTGAGCGAGAACGGTAAACTGTTGGCGTACGGCATCGCCGACGCCGGATCGGACTGGAACACCTGGCGGGTTCGCGACGTGGACACCGGCAAGGACCTGCCCGATGAACTCAAGTGGGTGAAGTTCAGCGGGGCGAGCTGGACCAAGGACAACGCCGGCTTCTTCTACACGCGGTTTGATGCGCCCGCTGAGGGCAAGCTGCTGACGGGCATCAACGAGGACCCGCAGGTGTACTACCACCGCGTGGGCACGCCTCAGGAGCAGGACGTGCTGATCTACCGCCGGCCCGACCAGCCCCGCTGGGGCTTCTCGGCCGGCGTGACCGAGGACGGCCGCTACCTGGTGATGAACGTGGCGGAAGGCACCGACCGCCGCAACCGCTTCTTCTTCCGCGACCTGCAGAGCCACCCGCCGGCCTGGACGCCCAGCGCCGCCGAGAAGGCCGTCGCCGGCGAGTTGCTCGCGGCCCGGATGGCGGCCAAGGGGCTTGCCGACAAGGATGCGGCGGCCGCGGCCATGAAGGCCCTGCGCGACCGCCGTGCCGAACTGGTCAAGGCGGCGGGCGGCAGCCTGTTCGGCTTCACCGAGTTGCTGACCGACTTTGACGCCAGTTACGACTTTGTCGACAACGACGGCCCGGTGTTCTGGTTCCTGACCGACCTGGACGCCCCCCGCCAGCGGCTGATCGCCATCGACACCCGCTCGCCGGAGCGGAGCAACTGGAAGACGGTCATCCCGCAGAGCGACGCGACGCTGCGGTCGGTCTCGGTGGTGGGCGAGCACTTCATCGCGACGTACCTGCGCGACGCCTCCAGCGAGGTGAAGGTCTTCAAGCTCGACGGCACGTTCGTCCGCAATGTGGACCTGCCGGGGATCGGCACCGCGGGCGGCTTTGGCGGCAAGCGCAACGACCCGGAGACTTTCTACACCTTCTCGAGCTTCACGACCCCGCCGACGATCTACCGGTATGACGTGTCCACCGGCGTGAGCACCGTCTGGCGGCAGCCCAAGGTGGACTTTGACCCGAGCAAGTACGAGACCACGCGGGTCTTCTACACATCCAAAGACGGCACCAAGGTGCCGATGTTCCTCACCCACCGCAAGGGCCTGACGCTGGATGGGAACAACCCCACGCTGCTGTACGGCTACGGCGGGTTCAACATCCCGCAGACGCCGGGCTTCTCGCCGGCCAATGTGGTGTGGATGGACATGGGCGGCGTGTACGCCGTCGCCTGCATCCGGGGCGGGGGCGAGTACGGCGAGCAGTGGCACAAGGCGGGCACCAAGCTGCAGAAGCAGAACACCTTCGATGACTTCATCGCCGCGGGCGAGTGGCTGGTGAACAACAAGTACACCAAGCCGGCGCGGCTGGCCATTCAGGGGGGCAGCAACGGCGGCCTGCTGGTGGGCGCGGTGATGACGCAGCGGCCCGACCTGTTCGGCGTGGCGCTGCCGGCGGTCGGCGTGATGGACATGCTCCGCTTCCATCTGTTCACCATCGGCTGGGCCTGGAAGAGCGACTACGGCTCCAGCGAGAACGAGGCCGAGTTCAAGGTGCTCAACGTGTATTCGCCCTATCACGCGCTGCTGCGGGCCAAGCCGGGCACACGATTCCCCAGCACCATGGTGACCACCGGCGACCACGACGACCGCGTGGTGCCCGGGCACAGCTTCAAGTTCGCTGCGGCGCTGCAGGCGGCGCACGCCGGGACCAATCCGGTGCTGATCCGCATCGAGACCCGCGCCGGGCACGGGGCGGGCACGCCCACCGCCAAGCGCATCCAGCAGGCGGCGGACATCTACTCGTTCCTGGTGCGTGAGATGGGCCTGTCGCCGAATCTGTGAGTCATGATTGTCGGGCGGCCGCAGGCCGCGTTCTGAGTTGGTTGTTCCTCGGGAAAGAGAACCGCGTTATGGTGCTGAGCATGTCTGCGTTTGCTGCCGCCGTTACGTTCGCGTCCGCCGGTCTGGTGTCGGGTGAGCGTCCGGCGGCTCCGCCTGCGACCGAGGTTCGCCCCGTGACCGACACGCTGCACGGCGTGCCGATCACTGACCCGTATCGCTGGCTGGAGGGCGACGCCAAGGGTGAGATGACGCCCGATGTGGCGACCTGGACCGACGCCCAGAACGCCCACACCCGCGCCGTGCTGGACAACCTGCCGGGCCGCAAGGCGCTGGAGGAACGGCTGGGCCGGCTGATGCAGATGGGGTCGGTCTCGGCCCCGGGCATGGCCGGCAATCGGTACTTCTTCACCAAGCGAGAGGGCACGCAGAACCAGGCGATCGTGTACGTGCGTGACCAGCACAACGGCCCGGACCGGGTTCTGCTGAACCCCAACACGCTGGACGCCAGCGGGCTGGTGACGATCTCGTGGACCTCGCCCAGCCAGGATGGGCGGCTGCTGGCCTTTGGCATGTACCGTGCCGGCGATGAGAACTCCACGCTGTACCTCATGGACGTGGACTCCGGGCGATGGCTGGCCGATGAGATCCCCGGGAAGGTGAACAGCGTGAGCTGGCTGCCGGACGGGACGGGGTTCTTCTACCAGCGGCTGGCGGACGTGAGCGATCCGTACTCGGCGCAGATCAAGTTCCACCGCGTGGGCACGCACCACCGGCAGGACCCGCTGTTGTTCCGGCAGTTCACCAAGCAGGAGAACGAGCAACTGGCGACCACGTGGGGGCCGTTCTTCTACACCAGTCGTGATGGCCGCTGGGGCGTGCTGGGCTACTGGACCAGTACGTCGGACAACGACCTGTGGATCGTCGACATGGACCGGTGGTTCCGCACCGGTGGGCCGGCGGGCACGGGGGAGTTCGTCAAGCAGCCGGTGATGGTCGGCAAGAAGGGGCGTTCGTTCGGGGGCATCGTGGGGGACACGATGTACCTGCAGACCACGGTGGACGCGCCCAGCGGGCGGGTGCTGGCGGTGGACCTGAACAACCCCGCCCAGCAGCGGGTGCTGATCCCCGAGCGGACCGACGCGGTGCTGGAGAGCGTGTCGCTGGCACGCGGGCTGCTGGTTGCGTCGTACACCAAGGACGTGGTCTCGCGGATGGAGCTGTTCGGGCTGGATGGCACCCCCCTGGGCGAGGTGCCGCTGCCGGGGCTGGGTTCGGCGGGCGTGTCGGTGAGCGATGACCGGACCGAGGCGTTTGTGAGCTACACCAGCTTCAACGAGCCGCCGAGCATCTACCGCGTGGACCTGGCCAAGCCGGCCGAGCGGGCGCTGTGGGCCCGCCCGGAGACGCCGGCGGATCCGTCGATCGCGGAGGTGAAGCAGGTGTTCTTCACCAGCACCGACGGCACGCGGGTGCCGATGTTCATCGTGCACCGCAAGGGGCTGAGCCTGAGCGGGGACAACCCGACGATCCTGTACGGTTACGGCGGCTTCAACGCCAGCGAGTCGCCGTTCTTCTCGCCGACCTTGTTCACCTGGCTGGAGGACGGCGGCGTGTACGCCGTGGCGAACATCCGCGGTGGCGGGGAGTACGGCGACGCGTGGCACCGGGCCGGGCAACTGGGCAACAAGCAGAACGTGTTCGACGACTTCGCTTCGGCGGCGCAGTGGTTGATCGACAACAAGTACACCCGCAGCGAGCGGTTGGGGATCGTGGGCGGGAGCAACGGCGGGCTGCTGACCGGTGCGATGGTGGCCCAGCGGCCGGAGTTGTTCGCCGCGGCGATCTCGGCGGTTCCGCTGCTGGACATGCTGCGGTATCAGGACTTCCTGATGGCGCGGTATTGGGTGCCGGAGTACGGCTCGGCGGAGGATCCGGAGGCGTTCAAGTGGCTGCGGGCCTACTCACCGTACCACAACATCCGGCCCGGCGTGAAGTATCCGGCGGTGCTGCTGACCGCGGGCGAGAACGACACGCGGGTGCACCCGCTGCACGCGCGGAAGATGGCGGCGTTGCTGCAGGCCAGCACGGCGAGCGACCCGGCCAGGCGGCCGGTGCTGCTGTGGGTGGACCGCGACGCCGGGCACGGCGCCGGCAAGCCGCTCAACCTGCGGATCCGGGACGCGGCGGACTCGCGGATCTTCTTCATGTGGCAATTGGGGATGCTGGAGGGGAAATGAAGCGGGGTGCTCGCGGGCTCCCGACCCAGCGGCCCTTGTGAGTGGCGTTTGCGGGCGAAGACTGACTTGTCGTCGGCCCATCGCCTGTGACCCGAGCGGATGGTGCCCATGAGGCGCCAGAGTGTTTGTTGCAGCGGTCCACCCTCATGCGGCGCACCGAGCGCGTCGCCCAACGCGAGGCCGAGCGGGCACCCTTGGAAGCGGTTCTCGGTGGTCGGCTGCGTGGAGGTGTTCATGTTGCAATCGCCTGTTGTGGCGGATCAGGCGACCCGCTCAGCGGCCTTCGGGGTCAGGGAGACCGTCAGATCGGCTGCCGCTCGTCTCCAGTCGCTGTCGCTCGCCCGGGAGAGTTCCTGCCACTGCCAGGGCTGGAGTTGAGCACCGTCGGCCCCGATCAGTCGGATCTCATCCCCCGCGAGCATGGCGTGAATAGCGTGGCGAGCGCGGGGGATGGATGGAAACAGCCGCAGGAGCACCACCAGCGGCAAGTTGCCGCCGAGCAGTTGGTCGAGGAAGTCGAGTTCGGGATTCATGGAGGGTCGCCTCCGTCGGCCGGCTGTGTGCCTCTGGGACGGAACGCTGCCCGAGGCTCGTCCGGGCATCGGTCGAGGTGGTCGGGGGGCATCGGCTGCATCAGTCGCGATCCCGGTGGGCGGCGGGTTGCGGTGCGACCTGTCCCCCCAAAAACAGCGGTGGCCCCGGCGGGTGCCGAGGCCACTGGTGTTCTTGCAAGTCGGGGCGAGAGGATTTGAACCTCCGACCTTTTGGTCCCGAACCAAACGCGCTACCAAGCTGCGCTACGCCCCGGATGTGAGCGGGATTCTAGCAGGGTGGGGGCGGCGGGGCCATGCGGGCTGGGGCCCGGCCCGGATGCGGCGGTCAGTTGGCGTTGATGTGGGCGGTTTCGGTGGGGAAGGTGGGGCGGGTGGAGTAGAGGTTATCGTCCCGCGTTCCGGGGTTTTTGTCGGGGCCGGCGGAGTAGAAGTAGGGGCGGCCGGCGACGCAGAGGCCCTCGTCGGCGTCGGCCACTGTGCGAACCGAGTTGGCCGGGCCGAACGGGCGGGCGGAGCGGGAGAGTTTCATGGGAACGCCGGTGGAGCCGGGCGTGGAGTCGCGGACATCGCGGGCTTCGCGGTTGGTTGGGCCGCCGGTGGCGGTGGTGTAGAACTCGCCCGCGCCGCCGTGGAAGGCCGGATGCACGTAGCGGATCGGCTGCCCGAAGCCATCCTTGATGACCAGGCCGGTGACCTGGCGGGCCTGGACCAAGCCGGCGTTGTTCACCCAGCCGAAGGCGTTGACGGTCCGCCGCTCGATGAAGGCCGAGTCGATGTTTTTCAGCAGGGGCTCGATCTCGATCTTCTCCGCCGCCGCCAGCAGGAACAGGGTGAGGGAGGGCTGGGCGGGGTCGTTGTCAACATCGAACTGCACGCCGGCGGGAACGTTGCGGTCGCGGTTGCGGCCGTCGAAGATCGGGAAGGTCACCGTCTCGGTGGTCGTCGCCTGGCGCAGGGTGAAGTTGCTGGGGGCCGCGGATTGGGACTGGGACTTGTAGGACTCGAAGACGGTTTCGAGTGTGGCGAGGATCGACTCGGTGGCGCGGACCTTGCCTCCTGCGGCGACGCGGGAGCCGACGACCAGGGCGATGGTGGAGATGATCGCGATGATGGCGATGACCACCAGCAGTTCAACCAAGGTGAAGGCGCGGGCGGGCGCGGGACGGGGGGTGGGCATGGGGTGCTCCGGTGGGCGAGGAGGCGGCAACGCTGGCAGGGTACGGGGTGTGGAGACCGATACGGGGCCGGGGGGAGGGGGGTTGCGGCGAGGTGGGGGGAGGGGCGGAAATGGCGAGAGGGCGGGGGGGGGGCCTGGGGCCGGGCCGGGCGGCCAGGGCGCGGCTGGGGGGCGGCTGGGCCAGGTCAGGTCGGGGATGGGGTTGGCGGAGGCTCTGCCATAGGTGGGGTGGGGGAGCGACTGTGTTGAAAGTCAAGCCTGAAGCGTTTTCGGGGCCCACATTGTTTGGTGTTTGATAAGTGCGTTCAGGGTGACCAGC